>NZ_JADDUM010000165.1 GCF_015163715.1 Pseudomonas cyclaminis | reverse complement strand
GGCGTCTTTTTTCGTTTCTGCGGAAAACCACGGGAATCCAGGGTAATCCGGTACGTTTAAGTAGTTTCTTAAGTGGTTTTTACGGAACGACTGGAAAACGTATTTTGGCTGGTTCCCTTCAGGTTACCGGACGAGCATCGGGTGCTGACTCTCTAAAAGGAGCTCACCATGCCACTCTCGGAATTCACCATTCGTCATGCCCGGCCTACGGGTAAAAAATACACTATCGGCGACTTTGACGGCTTGTCGCTCATGGTGACTGCTGCTGGCAGCAAATGCTGGTTATTTCGCTACTACTGGGCTGGGCGACAGGTGTGCATGTCCTTTGGCATGTATCCCGCAGTTAGCCTGAAAGAAGCGCGCACCCGGCGAGACGAAGCGCGTAAGTTACTGGCTCAAAACATCCACCCGTGCGACCACCGAAAGCGGCAGCGTATTGAGGCCAAGGCCGAAGTAAAACAAACTTTCCAAGCGGTCTATAACGACTGGATCGACTTCCGCCGCCTGAGCCTGAAAGAAGGCCGGCAGACCACACTCTCGCAGATCCTTAGGGTCTTCAAAAAAGACATTCTGCCCACCCTGGCTGAACGCCCCATCAAAAGCATCACCCGCCACGATCTGCTGGCGATCCTCAGCACCATCGAACAACGCAAAGCCTTCACCATGGCCGAAAAATGCCGAACCTGGTTCAACCAGCTGTTCCGCTATGCCCTGGTAAAAGTTGAAGGCATGGAACTCAATCCCGCCTCAGACCTGGACGTCGTCGCGTTGCCCAGGCCACCGGTGGCGAACAACCCCTACCTGCTGATGGAGCAACTGCCCGACCTGCTGAAGGCGATCCGACAATACGGCGGCCACCTTCAAACCAAACTGGGTTTGCGCCTGCTTCTGCTGACCGGTGTGCGCACAGGCGAATTGCGCTACGCCACGCCTGATCAGTTCGATCTGGAAAAGCAGCTATGGGTCATTCCGCCGGAGGTCGTCAAACAGCTCCAACTCAAGATGCGCAAGCGCAATAAGCCGGCCGGTGAAATTCCGCCTTACGTCGTTCCGCTTTCCGTCCAGGCAATCGAAATCGTCCGCTACCTACTTGATCAAGTCGTACCCGCACAGAAGTTTCTGTTCTCACATCGCAGCAACCTAAAACTGCGGATCAGCGAGAACACACTGAACAATGCCCTGCACCGAATGGGCTACGCCGACCAGCTCACCGGGCACGGCATGCGCGCGACCATTTCAACTGCACTACATGAGATCGGTTACCCCAAAAATTGGATTGACGCGCAGCTTTCCCATGCGGATCCGGACCAGGTCAGTGCCACCTACAACCACGCCAGATACATCGAGCAGCGCCGCACGATGATGCAGGATTGGGCGAATCGGTTGGAGCTATGGGCGCAGGGCAAGCATGAGGCTGCGTGTTCGCCGCTGACCATTCGGTTGGAAGGGACGGCACCGTTGCTGGCGGCGGAGGGGGGAGCTAGCACTTCGTTGGTCTATGACGTCGCTAGTGCGCCGAAAAGGGTTGTGGCGTCTTCCTGCGCTGAGGGTGATCCTTCACGTCCGGCAGCGCGCGAGGAGGGCGCAGTGGTGGCAGATGAGCCGGTTGTTTCGGATATACAGCGTGAGCGTCTTGCAATGCTGGCGGCTTATGAGGCGCCGACTAATTTGACCGTGCCAGATTTTGCGCGGTTGGCGGGGGTGTCGAGGGAGCAAGTCAGTCGGGAAATCAAGGCGGGGCGGTTGTTAGCGATCAGTCTGGGTAATCGAGGGTTGCGGGTGCCGGATTGGCAGCTTGACCCATCTCGCTTGGCGCAAACGCAGAAGGTTCTGATGTCGGAACAGGCGCCATGGGATGCCTTCTGGATTCTTTCAAAGCGACTGCCCGCTCCGTGATCGAATATTCGGTGGTGAATCCAACTACCTAATAAGGGGGAGGGTTGTGTTCTGAGCCTTCGGAGATAGTATCGCGTTAATTGTTGGGCGTTGAGTTGACAACAGCCCTCTGAAAGGCAGGTATCGGCCAAAAGCGGACGGTAGCTAGCGACCGGTTGAATCTACAGCCATAAGCGGACAGTAACGATGTATCACAAGAAGCAATGATGGTGGGAAAGGTTTGTGGGAGTTCGAATCGCTTCTTCATCGCCACATTCAGTAAGCGCAAACTACTGCTTTCCTAGAGAAAGTTTGGGTTTTGTGGTTTTTGGCGTCTGAAAAAAGGCCATATGGTTCTGATATGGGACTGGTGCGCTATTTGGGTGCGGAAAACAAAGCGTCGAGATTGATTGGTTGAGCATGATCCGGCTGCAATGGACTAGTCTCTGCAGACGCCTCGATCAAGGACTAATCCATGCCAAATAATTCAGACTCCAACATCGCCACGGCAGACGCTCTGCTTCTGCACAACCAGCATGCCCTGGGTGCAGCAATAGAAGAGGTCACTAGATGGTTTTCAGAAAATGGCGAAGAGTCCCTCTAATGGAGATAGCCGCAATGCTTTAGGGTCAAACACGACGCGGTTGCACGTCAACCGCGTCTAAGATCTGATGTTTAAGCCGCAGGACTCGTCAACCAGCTACTGCTCAACGTTGCCAGTAACGAAGCATCTGAGATAACGCCCGATGCCTTCGGATCAAATCCGGGATGACTGCCACTGAACCCTGCCATTGCCTGAACCAACTGGTCAACCTGCGTCCCCAGTAGATAGTTCGTATGGCTTCCACCGAGGGCGATCCTGTCCAGCCGGCTGACGGAGTTGTCATACCAGCCCTGCACAGTGATGTCGGTATCGCTGCCCAATAGTTGCACGCGCAGATCATTACCCGCCCGCTGAAACCACAGCGACTCACGGGACTCGTTGTCGATGCGCAGGGCACCCCGGGCTTCTCCTATCCCATTGATAAGAGTGTCGTGCCCCCGCCCTCTGGCAATTACATAGTGGTCATAGCCACCACCGCCGATCAGCAAGTCATTGCCCCCTCCTCCTTCAAGTCGGTTGCTACCGGTATCTCCCGACAGGATATCGTCGTGGCTGGAGCCCAGAAGGTTCTCAATACTCGTCAGCCGGTCGATCCCACCGTACCCGTTGCTTGCCGTGCCTTTAGCCAGATCTACGACCACGCCGGTTGGGGCGCCTTCATAACTGGCCATATCATTACCGGCACCACCGCTCAGCACGTTGTTTCCGCCCTTGCCTGTCAGAACATCATCACCGGCCCCACCATTGAGTACGTTGTCCCGACTGTCACCGCTCAACCGGTCAGCGAAAGCACTGCCGTTGAGGTTTTGCACATGGGTAAAGCCATCAAAATCCCGTGGCGTGAGTGAGTCAAGTTGCGCAACTATCCCTTTGCTTGAACCGGAGTAATCCACGGTAGCAACACCTAATAGATTGTCGTACAGGGAGAGAGCATTGAGATTGACCCCGGTTAAGGTCAGTAAAGGAGTGCCTGGCGAGAAAGACAGACGGGCCTGCGCCGAAGCATCTTCATCCAGGTAAGCCGTGCTGGAGGCTGAACTCAGCAGCAATCGGTCGCCTGAAACTCCGGCCTGAAAAACATTGATGCGGTGACCGGTTGCTCCCGCCGACTGCGTGAACAAAAACATATCGCGGCCTGCACCGCCGGTCATGCCATGCCCATTCCCGGCGCCTGAAATCAATAAGCTTGCGGACGCAGCAGCGACCGCTGAGACTTGGCTACCCGAAACGAACTGAACATCAGCGTAACCCAACACCGATCCCAACGCCGTTTTGTAGGTTTGCAGACTGGCGCTTGCTTGGGTGTACGCTTCTTGCGCACTCGCCTGAGCCGTTAGCAATGCATTGGCTTTGTCCCTATCGACAGTAGACGCCCATTCGTAACGGCTGGTGCTGGTCACCGTTACCCAGTGTGCCGGAGTAAAAGGCGGAAATAGACTCTTGGTAACGTAACGTTGTGTTGTCGTAACGACAGTTGGCGGCAGGATGCTTGCGAGGTTGGCCGCTGTTTGAGCGATCAGCGCCGATGAGCCTGCCAAGCCATCGAGTGCATTTTGATAGAGTGAAACCGTACTGCCCAACCCGCGCTCAAATACGGTCGCTGCCTCTTTGGCTGAGTGTGCGGTCGCGGCACTTTTCGTGTCATTCGCGTTGACCGCCTGGCCCAACGCAGATTGCCGAGCGCTGGCTGAAGACGCCACTGCTTGCCCCACGCTCGTAGTCAGCGACAGTGAACTGTTGATCGATGCGAAGGCGGCAACAGAGGCGGCAACAGCACCCACGCCACGTTCCAGATAGGGGTTGCTGGTCGTCGAGGACGGCGGAGAAGACACCTCGAAAATATGCTTTACATAAAAGGCATCCGCCTTCAGCGCGCTGATGCGCTCGTAGCTGACCACGCTCTTGGGTCGGCCCGTCATTGGGTTGGTCGAATCGAAATTGAACTGTGTCGTGAGGATATAGGCCTGTGGGTCCTGGCTATTGTAATAACGGTAGGTGTTCATACTGGGGACCAGGTAAATCAGCGACACCTGACGGCCAAGGCTGCTGGCCTGAGCACTCTTGCTGCCCAACGCCGCAATTGCCGCCGCGGCCTGGTTGGCGGCCGTCGTCGCCAGACCTGCGCCTTGCGTGAGCGCGCCCGACTCATAAACCCTACGCGTTTCGAGCGCGACATTTGAAATCGAAGGCACCAGTGGCACGTCCACATGGGCGGTAAAATAAGCGTCCAGCGACGGTGGCTTATTTATCGTCAATGGGTCTACGGGATTAAAACCGGAATTGGCTTGTTTCCAGGATTGTTGAGTGGCAATGGCCAGTTCCACCGCATCGTTGCCAAGCCGCAGACCGTTGGACAGTTCGATAGCCGCGAGCTGACGGTAGTCGGCTGCGAACCAGTCCTGAATTTCGATGCGGTCATGGCTGCCCAACACAGCTACAAGCAGGTTGTTGCCTTCGCGTGCCAACCACAAGTCGGCCGCCTTTATACCTGCTTGTAACTTCAGTATCGAACTCGGCCCGGTATTGCCCGAGACACCATTGATCACTTTATCCTGGCCGTCTCCCCGATCGAAGACGTACACCTCGTTGCCACCACCGCCTTCAAGCCGATCATTGCCTCGACCACCTGCCAACACATTATTGGCGGTGGTGCCTGTCAATGTGTCGCTCCACGCGGAGCCGATAACGTTATCGATGTTATACAGCGTACTTTCCAGGCTATCGCGTCCTGAGGACAAATTGACGTTCACACCGCCGGCTATCTCTGTATAGCTAACGACATCGGTGCCCGCTCCACCATCGATCCAGGCGCCTCGCCCGGTTACCAGAAAAGTATCGTTGCCAATGCCGCCTCTGAGCACAGAACTCCAATCGCCACTTATCAGCGTATCGCCGTAGCGTGAGGCAATGATCTCGTTGATATGCACTTGGCCGTCGTTGAGCCCGTTATTTCGCAGACTGCGTACTCCGGCCTGGTCATAGCCGGCGAACGACAGTGTGCGTACACCGCTGAAATTGGCAAACAGGCTCAAGTCCGAGGCATTGGCGCCCAATAGATCAACATAGCGTTGGCCGCCGGCGGCTATTACACGCAGGCCATCTTGGGTGCGAATGAGAGAGGCGCTATCGCCAAGTCCAAGCAACTGAACCTGATCGCCAGCGCTGCCCGCCTGAAATCCTTGCAGAGTCACCTGCCCGGAAGCCTGGCTGACCAGCACGTTATCGACACTGTTATTGAGCACGAAGCGTTGCGCGCCGCTGCCCGCTAGAATCAAGTTGTAGCCTTTGTCGACAGCCACTGTCCCTCCCGCCACGCCGGTGTAGGCCTTGGCGTAACCCGCTGATTGCGCGAACGCCCCAAGAGACGTGTCGATACCGACTTTGAGGTCCCTGGACAATTGCAATAAGGCGGCGTAAGCGGTAAAGGTATCCGCAGCGAAACCCGCATCATCGGGGGAGAAAAAAGTATTATTCCCGGGTAAATGGCCGATTGAATTCTTATTCACCGGAACCAGGCTGTTCACTTGGCCGCGCAAGGCTTCCAACCTGCCGGTGTAAGCAGCCCACGCCTCTGAGGTGGTCAAATACGAGGCCGCTGCGGCGCCCCATGAGATAGCGGCAGAATGTGCCATGGCTTGGGCGGTCGAACGCGCCTCAGCGCTCGGCACGGCGTTGCCAATTTGCGCCGCAGTTTGCGCCTGCTCCAGCGCCATCGCCCCCGCATCAACGGCTTGCAGAGTGGCGCGAACAGAGCCGTAGTACGTCGAGCCCTGCTGTAGCAATGTCATCACTTGCTTACCGGCAGTGCTCCCTTGTTGGGCACCACTTTCACCTTCATAGAAGGTGATGAGCGTTCGATCGCGCACCCCGAGCAAAGGGTTGGGAAACCCCTGGCTACTGCGATAACGCTGCTTGACTGACCAGGCCTGCAACGCGGCCGTATAACCTACAAAGTCAGGCGCCGTCGTTGCCAGCGCCGCGTCAGCACCGCGCGCCTGGCCTGCGGCCATCGACGCGTAACCTTTGGAGGCGTAATCGGCAAATATCAGGGTGCCTGGGTTGATGGGCGCGGCCCCTTGAGCAGCCTCGGTATTCTCGGCCAACCCAATATCGGCAATATCTCTTCGTGTGCCATTGGTGAACGTAAAACCGGCGGTGGAATCGATTAACCCACCTCCCACCTGACGGCCGTCATGCGTCGATATCAGGTCAATGGATGCGATACCCAGAGACGTCAATGTTTTCAATTCGTCAGGTGTAGAAATGCCATTCTGATCCGCATCCACCCAAACTTTAACGGCGTCAAAATAACTGCCCCCGGTCGAGGGGTTGATCAACGCGGTATCCCGAGAGAAAACCGCACTCCCAGAAGCGGCGAGGGTCGCCAGTGCGGAAAAGCCATTTTGCCCTGCAGGTGCCTTGCTTCCAGGTACCGAGAAGGACTCCCCAAACCACTCGGTTGCATTATCGATAGCGCCATTGCCATTGGTATCAAACACCAGGATGCCGTTGTCCGCCCCGACCCATCCCACCGCGCTCTTTACCCCATCGGCGTTATGATCGAACATGGCGTTGCTTTGTGACGGTGGGAGCATTTTTATGCCGTTGCCTGCCAAGTCCAACACCAGCGGCAGATGGTATTGGCCAGATCCCGATACCTCCAACGGTAGGATGGTGACGACCCCAACGTTGTAAGTACCCCAGCCTTGCTGAGCAATATTGAGTACTTGCTGGATTGCCGCCTGTAAGCCGTTCGACAATCTCAGTGCAAAAGGAATACTGGCGCCCAATGCAGTGGGTGACCAGCGATCAGAATAGGGTTCCTGGGCCAGGCGATGCTGCAGAGCCTTCAAGGACAGGGCATTTTCTGCAGCAGCGAATGCCCCCTCGGCAGGTGCAGCCAATAGGGCTCCTATTTGTGTCTGCTGAGATGCCAGGGTCTGGGACAAGACCAACGCGCCAGCTTGGGTAGACGTCTGGCTGATGAACGCGGCCAGATCCTGTGCAGGTCCGGTGAACGTTTGACCGTTCTGCTTCCAGGTGGTGTTTACAGGCAGTCCATCGAAACCGTAGGTCTGCTCCACCGCCAATCCACCATCGGCGTTTCTCCATGCGACGGCTACCCCTTGAGCCGTCAAACGATAGGTAGCCGACAAGTCGCCATAGCTGTGTGATACAGAAACGTTTTGCTTTCCAACGGTAATAGTCGAATCTTTCGGGACCTCCATTAAGGAAATTCCGGCGACGCTGATTTGAACGCTATCTTTCTTGTAGAGCAATGTCGCTTCACCAACAGCACTGGATGCAAGCGGCACGGTCAGTTTCAAGTTTCCGTCAGCATTAACACCTATATCGCGTATGGCCGCTGCAGTATCGGGTTGGAGAGGGGTTCCAACAGGTGCAAGGCCCAGGAAAGGCATGAGTATAAGCTTCTGCCAATCGACTGTTTTAGCAACGATAACAACCACTTCACCCGTCTCTTCTATCCCGTGATAGAGAGAGCGAGCAAGCCCACCTGCGTTTTGTAAAAGAGCAATACCATAGTTGTGAACAAGCTCGGCATTCGTCTCGCCGGTCACCTGAACAAAGTCATAGCCCAAACCACCTAAAGCAACAGGAAGTATGTCACCCAAGGTCCCGGCCCAGTTCCACTTTTCCAATCCCAGTCCATTGACCGCTGAGCTTACGTCCTGATCAATAATTTGATCAATGCTTGAAATAGCTCCTGTAATTAATACCGAATCCAAAACAGCAACCGCCAACTGATCGGATGCCTTCTGAAATTCAGCATCAGTCAAATTCCGCCCAGTAAGATCGACGGCGACATACATTGAACCGCGCACCATCTCATTTGAGAAAGAACCATCATTACTATTGATCGACTTTGCAGCCTTGAGCCAATTAGAGGCGATGATTAGATCCCTTTTCGTGGCTTCATCAGACGCTAAAAGGAGCTTCTCATTAACAATATTTCTCATATAGTCATAGGCGGCAGGATAGTTCTTGGCATCCTGAAACCCCTGCAACACGGCCTTTTGATTCGAATCAAACTCAACAAGGTTCATACTTAGCCCCTCAGCGAACCAGTTTCTGACTTAAAAAACCCGTGATAGTCGCATCTAAATATTCAAGATCCTGATGGTTTTTTGAATATTGATAAAAAACAAATACGTCTCCCGCCACAAGCCTTTTAGCCAAATAGGTATTTCCCATATTCCTCACAAAGACAACTTCACCATCCTTGCCACGAAAACGATACATTTCGTCAGATCCAACATCATAAATATCGATAGTGCCCAAGCGCCTATCTGGCTCCCGCGTTCCGATGATTCCATTTTGGTCGTATCTTTCAGAATCAATATGGCTCATCCGCAAGACAACCACAGAGTCATCCACCACTCTGGCACCTATCAATTTCATCTCAGGATATTGAACTGTAAGCGTCACAACACTGCCGTTACGGGTTTCCACGAGTCGGCACTCTTCTTTTGAAAAATTAAACTTAAAAGACGGCCCACCACCCAGCCCCTTATTTTCAAAAGTACATGGCACTGTGGCGCTCCCTATAAGTGGAATCGTCGTAAGAAGTATCGCCGTGAGGAGTATTTTTAGTTTTAGCTGCACAGAGCACGCCATCAAAAGTGAGGACCTTAAACCTAAGACTGTTCGAGCCGCGCAAGACCGAACCCCATCCATGAAAATAGTCGCCTAGCGCTCTCTCAAACTCTCCTGAACATGCTGCTGCAAAGGGCTCAGGAAGTAATCCAGCACCCGACGCTGATCCGTCTTGACCTCCGCCGTGACCGACATACCCGGCGATAGCGCAACGCGTTCTCCCTTGATATTCAAATGATCCTCTTTCAGTCGAATCCGACTGCTGTAGACGGGCCCACGCTTTTCATCGTCTATCGCATCGTTGGACACCCCGATCACCTCCCCTTCAACGGTGCCATAACGGGTGAAGGTGAAGGTTTCCACCTTGACGGTCACCGCCTGGCCGGCGTGGACAAAACCCACATCCTTGTTTTCCAGCAGCGCTTCCACTTCAACGGGCTGGTCGGTAGGCACGATGACCATCAATGCCTGCGCTGGCGTTACCACACCACCCACGGTATGCACCGCCAGTTGCTGGACAGTGCCAGCTACCGACGCCTTGAGCTGGGTAAGGGTTTCTTGATAGCGGGCCTTGGTCAGCAGCTGAACCAGGCTCGCTTCCTTCTGGACAGCCTCTTGTTGCAGATCCAGCATGGCGCGTCGAGTCTGCGCCACCACGCCTTCGCGTCGACGTTGTGCTTCGCCCCGGGCAGCCGTGGATTGCAATACGCTGGCCTGTTGCACACTCAGTTGGCGCAACACATCCAAGCGTGCTTGTTCCTTTTGCAGGTACTCATGGCGGGCAACATATTGCTGGGCTAGCAAGAGTTGATAGTCCTCAGCCAACTGTGTCGCGATCGGCAACGCCTGACGCAAGCTGACCACCTGCACCTGCGCAGCCTGGATGTCCGCAGTGCGCTGCAGAATCTCAGCTTCTGCCTGCGCCAACTGGCTTCGATACTCTTGATATTGCCCTTGCAACCAGCGCTGGGCACTCAGCGTCTGCTCGGGGCTGAGATCCACCATGCTGTCACGCGCCAGCATCGGCTCTTGCTGGTGCTCGATAGCCTGCAGCATCGCCGTACTACGGGCGCGATCTATACGCGCTGCCAATAAGTCACCCTGCGTGCGTCGTACCTCAGTATCAGCCGAAGTCGCATCCAGTTCGATCAGCACCTCACCCACTTGCACACGCTGCCCGTCACTGACGTGGATCGCCTTGACCACCGCAGTTTCGCTGGATTGGATCAGCTTGGTTTTACCACTGGGGACTATTTTCCCGGAGGCGACGGCCACCACTTCGATGGTTCCAAAGTAAGCCCAGGCAAGCGCCAGGACAAAAAACAGCATGATCCCCCAAACGAAGACTCGCGGGGCCGGATGCGCCGGGCTGTCCTGCAAGGTCAAAGCAGCCGGCATAAACGCCAGCTCATGGGGTAGTCGCTTGGGCGTTTCCATCCTCTTGCGCTGGCCCCAGGACTCTCTCCAGACTTGCCGATAACGCTGTAGCAGTGCCAATGCCATGCTAACTATCTCCCTGCCCTGTTTTTATCCTTGTTGCATGCGGTGCAGGCGTGAGTAATGTCCTGCCTGATGTGCCAACAATTCAGCATGGGATCCCTGCTCGACAATTTGTCCGCGGTCCACCACCAAAATGCGGTGGGCGTCACGCACTGCGGACAGCCGATGCGCAATGATGATGACGGTGCGACCGGCGCAAATGCTTTGCATGTTCTGCTGAATGACGCGCTCCGACTCATAGTCCAACGCGCTGGTGGCTTCGTCGAAAATCAGGATGCGCGGGTTGCCGATCAACGCGCGAGCGATGGCGATTCGTTGACGCTGGCCACCAGACAAGGAGGCCCCGTGCTCCCCGACCACGGTGTCGTAGCCTTCAGGCAGTTCCAGGATGAAGTCGTGGGCGCCGGCCATCTGTGCGGCCTGCATGACCGACTCCAACGCGATACCGGGGTCTGTGAGTGCGATGTTTTCCCGAATGCTGCGGTTGAACAGCATGTTGTCCTGGAGCACCACACCAATCTGCCTGCGCAACGACGACACATCGGCCAACGCCAGATCCATGCCGTCGACCAGTACTCGCCCACGTTCCGGAACATACAAGCGCTGGAGTAAACGCGTCAGCGTGCTCTTTCCAGAACCCGAACGCCCCACCACGCCAATGACTTGCCCTGCCTCGATCTGCACGCTGATACCGCGCAAGACTTCAGAGCCATCCACCCGATACCGGAAATGCACTTGGTCAAATTCAATATGACCTTTCAACGGTGGTAGCGCACTGCGCGCCGCCTGAGCCATTTCCGTGCGCGAGTTCAGAATATCCCCAAGGCGCTGCACAGAAACGCCGGTCTGCTGAAAACTGGTCCAGAGCTGCGCCAGACGCATAATCGGTTGGGAGACCCTGCCGGCCATCATGTTGAACGCTATCAGTGCGCCCACCGTCAATTGACCGTCAATCACCAGGCGTGCGCCCATCCAAAGCGTTGCTACCGTGACCAGTTTTCCAATAAAGGACACACTCTCGTTGGCAATCGCCGACAGGTTTTGGGTCTTGAAACCTGCGGCAACGTAGCCAGCAATCTGATCCTCCCATTTGCGGACGACCTGAGGTTCAACCGCCATGGACTTCACCGTATCGATGCCATTCACGGTCTCGACCAGAAATGCCTGGTTTTCCGCACCGCGTGCAAAGCTATCTTGCAAACGCGCACGCAGGACGGGTGTAACTATCAGCGATACCAAGAAATACAAGGGCAGCGACAACAGGACAATCAAGGTCAGCCACGCGCTGTAGTAGAACATCACAGCAATAAAAACCACTGAGAACAGCACATCGAGCACCACCGTAATGGCGTTGCCGGTGAGGAAGCTGCGGATGTTTTCGAGCTCACGCACCCTGGCCACGGAGTCCCCAACCCGCCGAGCTTGAAAGTACGCCAAGGGCAGATTGACCAAATGACGGAACAGCCGCGAACCGAGCTCGACATCAATGCGGCTGGCGGTGTGGGCAAACAGGTAAGTGCGCAGGCCACTCAAGGCCGACTCGAAAATCATGATGCCCAGTAATCCGGTGGCAACCACGTCCAGAGTCGTAAGCCCGTTATGGACCAATACCTTGTCCATCACCACCTGGAAAAACAGTGGCGTCAGCAGCGCAAACACTTGAAGTACGAACGACACCAACAGCACTTCACCGAGCAACTTGCGGTACTTGATGATGGCTGGAATAAACCAGGTGAAATCAAACCGAGAAGGTTGATTGGACGACCCCGTTTCGGATCGCAGGAGAATCAACTCGCCGGTCCATCGTAACTGCAACGTTTCATAGTCGATGACTTCGGCACGCGCCTGACGGGGATCGTGAATCAGCGCCTTTCCCTGGTCGACCCTGGCAATGATAAAGAAGGTGCCATCAAGGTCTGTCGCAATCGCCGGAAGTGGGGTTTGGTCGAGGCGCCCCGTCGTCGTGTGGATAGCCTTGGCCTTGAGGCCCGACTTCATCGCCGCCAATAGCAATTCCTGTTTTGCACAAGAGCGGCCTTCGGGGCCAAATTCGTGAGCCAACTGCTCGGCACTCACTGCAATGTCATGCAGGCGCGCCAGCACCACCAAACAGGCCAGTCCCGTGTCTACAGGTAATTCCGTATGTGAGCCTTGTTCGCTCATAGCGCATCCATGCCAGTTCAAAAGTGCTCAATCAAAAAGTGCAGCACACATCTACGCCAGATTCATGGTGGTTGTGTGACAGTGGGGTCTTGTGGAAGCTTGAAGTGCGCTCCTTGATTAACGCTGATTTCGTGCATCCACCGGCAGAAAGTCTCTATCGGCGTCGTAAGTTTTAGTCAGGTACATAGCCAGGCTGGAGAGATCGGCTGGACTCAGCGTCCCAGCGGCCTGTTTGAGTTTCAACGTGTTGATGATGTAGTCGTAGCGTGCGTTGTTGTAATCCCTGACCGCGTTGTAGAGTTGACGCTGGGCATTGAGCACGTCGGCCGTATTGCGTGAGCCCAGTTCACGCCCAACCTGGTTGGCTTTAACAGATGCCTGGCTGGACAAGATAGTCTGGCGCCTCGCGATCACTTGCTCGGTATCGGAGTTGACGGCGCGGTGCAAATTACGCACGTTCTGCACGACTTCACGCCGTTGGTCTTCGCGCTCATCCTCGCTCTGTGCCAGACGCTCGGTGGCTTCACGCACCTGGGAACGCGTAGAACCACCCGAGTACAGCGGAATATTCAACTCAAGCCCCACACTGCGTTGCGCGACGTCGCCGTAATAGCCGGAACGCCCAAAGTCCGTGGGATTGCTGTAGCCGAAATTGTCGTTATCGCCCTTGCGATAGGAGACCACCGCATCCAGCGTCGGCGCAAAACCCGCCTTGCGTTGGCTACGCGTATGCTCGGCGGCGGCGACGGCATAGTTGCTCGCCAACAACGCAAGATTTTGTTGCACAGCCCGGCTGACCCACACATTTGAGTCGTTGGGCTGAGGCGTTTCTATGGGAAGTTGATGCGCAATCGCCTCAATGGACGAATAACGCTGTTTCGTCAGTCGAGAAAGCCCCTCGAAGGCATCCTCCACTTTTCGCTCAGCCAGCTTGCGATTAGCGGTGGCCGTGTCGAAGGCAGCCTGCGCATCCAGTAAATCGGTAATGCTTGAAGCGCCATTGTCCAAACGAGCCTGCGCTTGCTGCTGCTGACGCAGCAACGCGGCCTCTTCAGCCTTGGATGCAGCCAATAAGTCCTGTGCGCGCAGCGTTTCAAAGTAAGCCTGCGCAGCGCTTAACATCAATTCCTGCTCTTTTGCCGACAGCTCAAGTTCTGCCTGAGCGGTACTCGCCTGCGATGCTTCAAGCGCAAACCAGCGATCAAGCCGGAACACCGGTTGATTTAAATTGGCTTGGAATACTTTTTGATTACGGGTACGCGTCAACGAAGGTTGGTCGCGTTCCAGTCGCACCGCTTCCACCGACCCGCCAGCGCTGAGGGTGGGAAGTAACCCCGCTTGCGCTTGAGGGATAGCCTCACGTTGCGCACCGAACGCGTGTCGGGCGGCGGAAAGCTTTGCATCGTTAATGACTGCTTGCTGGTAAACACTCATCAGGTCTGCGCGCCGAAGCTGATCCTCGGCTAGTACCGGATTGAAAACGCCCAATACACAGGCAATCACACAGCAAATCCTTGTGCAGTTACTCATGACAATCCATTTTCAAAACCATGCCTCTCGGCATTCGTGGGGCTACAGGTATCGCAAATCGGCAAGGATTGTAGAGCGTTAATTGTTACCGTTTGGAGTTTGCGCGCATCCGCGAATTGCCAAGAATCACTTGCCGTTGATCTATAGGGCACATCCAAAAAAACGCAAGCAGCCGGGGAAGGCCCGTAAACCATCGTGCATCCTAAATCGGATGCTCACGATGTGAGTGAGTAAGCCATTTGCGGCGCTCGACATCACAAATTGATTCGGGATAATCGTTACCGATTGAGGTACTAGATTCTTAATGCGGCATAACCTGCACCTTACGCCAAATGGTTTGAATCGGTCCTTCTTCCGTAGACGCTTTCAAAGGACCGCTTCTGGCCGATCGCGGTCACTCATAAGCGGCCGCTTTCGGCCAAAAGCAGCCGCAGATCTGATCACCCTTTAGCCACCACCCCAAAAAGGTGGTTCAGGCCTAGGAGTGAGTAATTACCTTGTTGGCTCTCGAAGATATAGGTTTTGCTTTGCTCAACTTCGGAGGATTCGGTTACGGCAGTCACCGCTGGCGCACTGACGAATACAACGGCGGCAAGATGGGCATGTGCGGGACTCTTCAGCAATTTCGTTGCCCTTGTCGCCAGCCAGTTGCTCTCATCCTCAGCGAGTGCTTCAAGACTCTCGCCAGAATGGCGCTCAATCCTCATCACCAGGCACGCTGGGCGATTGCCGGTCAACTGCTTGCGGATAGCCCTCTTTGCCAAATCGTTTACGGCCGACTCGAGCTTACTAGACACTACACTTTGAACGCGAACGGCAAGGTATCCGGCCTCGCCTAGGTCCTTGATAACCTGATGCGCTGGTTCATATCCAAGCATCTGGTTTGAATAATCAAGTAGATGCTCAGTAAGCGGCCAGCGAACACA
>NZ_JADDUM010000164.1 GCF_015163715.1 Pseudomonas cyclaminis | reverse complement strand
TGACACTCCCTCATCGGGGGGCACCCCTACCACATTTGGATCCTCAGCGCGTTGAAGATCAGGGTTACAGCGCCTTTTCGAAGATCTTCGAATTACGCTGATAGTTGTACAGCGACGCCCGCGCCGACGGCAGTCGGTCCACCGTACTCGGCACAAAACCACGCTCACGGAACCAGTGGGCGGTACGGGTAGTGAGGACGAACAAGGTCTTCAAACCCTGGGCACGGGCGCGTGTTTCGATGCGCTCAAGCAACTCATCACCACGACCGCCATGGCGGTACTCCGGGTTCACCGCCAGGCATGCCAGCTCGCCTGCATCCGAATCGGCAATCTGATACAGCGCCGCACAGGCGATGATCATGCCTTCGCGCTCGACCACGCTGAACTGCTCGATCTCACGCTCCAGCACTTCCCGCGAACGGCGTACCAGGATGCCCTGTTCTTCCAGCGGGCTGATCAGGTCGAGCAAACCGCCGACGTCTTCAATCGCCGCCTCGCGCACCAGTTCGAATTGCTCCTGGGCCACCAAGGTGCCGCCGCCATCGCGGGTAAACAGCTCGGTGAGCAGCGCGCCATCTTCGGCGTAGCTGACGATATGGCTGCGCCCTACCCCGCCCCGGCAAGCCTCGGCCGCCGCATCGAGCAGCTCGGACTGGTAATTGCTGCTACCCAGGCGTTGCAGGTGAGCCGGCACTTGTTGCGGACGAAGTTCGCGCACCAACCGGCCATTTTCGTCGATCAGGCCCAGGTCGGCGCCGAACAGCAGCAGTTTGTCGGCACCCAGGTCGATAGCGGCGCGGGTGGCGACGTCTTCGCAGGCCAGATTGAAGATCTCACCGGTGGGCGAGTAACCCAATGGCGATAGCAGCACGATGGATCGCTCGTCCAGCAAGCGGTTGATGCCCTTGCGGTCGACCCGGCGCACTTCGCCGGTGTGGTGGTAATCCACGCCTTCGAGCACGCCGATCGGACGCGCCGTGACGAGGTTGCCGCTGGCCACCCGCAGCCGCGAACCCTGCATCGGCGACGAGGCCATGTCCATCGACAAGCGCGCTTCAATAGCGATACGCAAGTGGCCGACCGCGTCGATCACACACTCCAGCGTCGGCGCGTCGGTGATGCGCATGCCTTCGTGATAAGCCGGGATCAGGCCACGTGCTTCAAGGCGCGCTTCGATTTGCGGGCGCGAGCCATGAACCAGCACCAGCCGCACGCCCAGGCTGTGGAGCAGCACCAGGTCGTGGACGATATTGCCGAAGTTGGGATGGTCCACACCATCGCCAGGCAGCATGACTACAAAGGTGCAGTCGCGGTGGGCGTTGATGTAGGGCGAAGCGTGACGAAGCCAATTGACGTATTCGGGCATAACACCTGGGCCTGTAATAAAAAGCAGCCAAAAAAGGACGGATCGTGAAAACGCACAGCGGGCTGATGGTTATCGTCGGAACAGGCTTGGCGACACGCTCGCTCTCCTTCTATGTACGAACAGGCAGGGGTTAATTTATGCAGGTTTCAGGCAGTAATGCTCGATCAGTTCCCGCAATAGACGCACTGTAGGCGTCAAGCGTGACATTTCGAGGTACTCGCCCGGCTGGTGAGCGCAGGCGATATCGCCGGGGCCGAGCACCAGGGTTTCACAACCAAGGCGCTGAAGATAAGGCGCTTCGGTGCCGAACGCTACTGCTTCGGCACGATGACCGGTCAATCGCTCCGCAACCCGCACCAGTTCGGCGTCTTCCGGTTGTTCGAACGGTGGCACTTCGGGAAACAGTGGCGCGTAGTCAATCTTGACCTGATGGCGCTCGGCCAGGGGTTCGAGCTTCTGCCGGATGGCGGCGCGCAACACCTCAGGATCCATGCCCGGCAAGGGCCGCAGGTCGAACTCCAGGGAGCATTGGCCGCAGATGCGGTTGGGGTTGTCGCCGCCGTGGATACAACCGAAGTTCATGGTCGGTTGCGGCACGCTGAATTGCGGGTTGCGGTATTCGCGCTGCCAGAGCAGACGCAGGCCACGCAGTTCGCCGATGGCATCGTGCATGGCTTCAAGGGCGCTGTGCCCCAGGCTCGGGTCCGACGAATGGCCGCTGCGCCCAAGGATGTCGATGCGCTCCATCATCACGCCTTTATGCAGGCGGATCGGCTTGAGCCCCGTGGGCTCGCCGATCACCGCCGCACGGCCCAGCGGGCGCCCCGCTTCGGCCTGCGCACGGGCACCGGACATGGAGCTTTCTTCATCGCAGGTGGCGAGGATCAGCAGCGGTTGCTTGAAGGGTTGGTCCAGCAGCGGCAACACCGCCTCGATGGCCAGGGCGAAAAAGCCCTTCATGTCGCAACTGCCCAATCCTACCCAGCGGCCGTCGACTTCCGTCAGTTTGAGCGGATCGGTTTTCCACAGCGCGGCGTCATAAGGGACCGTGTCGCTATGACCGGCCAGCACCAGGCCACCAGGGCCACTGCCGAAGCTGGCCAGCAAGTTGAACTTGCCGGGGCTGACTTGCTGGATGTCGATGGCAAAACCCAGGTCTCCCAGCCAACTGGCGAGCAAATCGATCACCGGGCGGTTGGTCTGGTCGAGAGACGCTTGGGTGCAACTGACCGAGGACGCGGCAATCAAGGCGGCGAACTGCTCTTTCATGGACGGTAACGGCATGCGCGGTCTCTCAACTTCCCGGATGAGCCCCACTATAGAGCCATCTGCACGACACAATAAACCGTTGCGGCACGTTGCCGGGCTCAGTCCTGTACACTGCACGACCTTGGCAGCCACACTTTTCCCCGGCTGCGCTCCCGATCCTGGATTTTCCGGCCATGCAGAAAGAAACCGAAATCAAGCTCCGCGTCAGCCGCGAAACACTCGCCGCGCTCCGTGAGCACCCGTTACTGAAAAAACGCAACAAAAGTGGCTGGGAACGCCGTGAGTTGATGAACCAATACTTCGACACCCCCGAGCGCGACCTGGCCCAGGCCAAAGTCGCCCTGCGCCTGCGCAAAGACGGTGACGAGATCATCCAGACCCTCAAGACCCGTGGTCAGAGCGTAGCCGGCTTGTCGGAGCGCAACGAGTACAACTGGGACCTGCCCAAAGCCAAGCTCGACGTGAAGAAACTCGACGGCGAATGCTGGCCCGAGCAACTGGCCGAGCTGGACAAAAAGACCCTCAAGCCGATCTTCACCACCGACTTCGTGCGTGAACGCGCCGAAATCGCCTGGGGCCGCGGCAAGGCCAAGGTGGTGATCGAAGCCGCTCTGGACCTGGGCCACGTGGTGGTCGGCAAGCAGAAAGAAGAAATCTGCGAGCTGGAACTGGAACTGCGCGAAGGCGAACCGGCGGCCCTGCTGGAGCTGGCCGCCGAACTGGCCGCGACCCTGGCCCTGATGCCGTGCGATATCAGCAAGGCCGAGCGCGGCTACCGTCTGTATGACGCCAGCAGCTACTCCCTGAGCCTGCCGGCGCCGCAGATCCATGCCGAAATGCCGTTGGACGATGCCTTCGCCGCGATCATGTGGCACCTGCTGGGCAGCAGTCAGCGCCTGGCTGAGCAATACCGTTTCAACGGCCACTGGCGCCTGCTGCAAGACTGGGTCGACAACCTCGGCGAACTGCGCGCCCTGATCGGCAGCCTCGGCCAGGCCGCACCACGCCAATCCACCAGCGAACTGCGCAGCGTACTCGACGCGTTGCTGGAAGACTGGCGCCCACTGGTCCAGGCCGGTGACGACGATGAAGACATCCGCAAAGCTGCGCCGGAGCAGTTCGTCGAAGAATTGGACGACGTGCGCTGGGGCCTGTTCTCACTGAACCTGTCGCGCTGGCTGCTGGCTCGCACCTGGACTGCCGACCGCAACGTGCGTGGCAACCGCCAGGGCGCTGCACAAATCACCAACTGGCTGCCGCGCCTGCTGGCCGACGACGCCGTCGCCCTGCAACTGCCGCGCTACCAGCAACAGCCGGAAGACCTGGCCGAACAACTGCCGCGTATCGAACGCATCCAGGCGTGGCTGCACCATGCACGTCAGGTGGTGGATATTCCGGAGCTGGACCGCTTGTACGGCGAGCTGAACAAGTTGGCGCAACTGGCCAACCAGCCGATTACCGATGAGTCGCTGGATACGCGGATGCACCAGGCGATTGCGGTGTATCAGAACCGGGCCTGGAAGACCTTGCTGCGTCTGTAAGATCGCTATCGCGGGCAAGCCCGCTCCCACATTGGAATGCATTCTCCTGTGGGAGCCGGGCTTGCCCGCGATGATGCCACCCCTGTCAGCGCAATACTGGCAGGCTGGTGGTGGACTTGATCTCCGACAAAGCCACAATCGAATTGACCTCCTGAATCCCCGGCACCATCGACAACTTCTCAAAGAAAAACCGCTCGTACGCCTCGATGTCCGACGTGACGATGCGCAGCAGAAAATCCACCGCTCCCATCAGCACATAACACTCCAGCACTTCCGGAAAGCCGCGAATCGCGTCGGTGAACTCAGTGAAGTTGGATCGGCCGTGGGCGTTGAGTTTGACCTCGGCAAAAATCTGCGTGTTGAGGCCGATCTTCTTGCGATCCAACAGCGTTACCTGGCCGCGGATAACGCCCTCCTCCTTGAGCCGCTGAATGCGCCGCCAGCATGGCGATTGGGACAATCCCACCTGTTCGGCGATCTGCGCGCTGGAGAGCGAAGCGTCCTCTTGCAACAGGGCCAGGATGCGACGGTCGTAGGCGTCCAACTCGCTATGCATAAAAATACCTTTCACTGACTGAATATTGAATTGATCTATTCGGTTTTTCGCTAATCTGGCCAATCTTAGATAAGAAATCTCCGTTGGCGAATGTAAAAATTCCTCCAGTCGAATCTGGAGAGTCAGCATGCACGCCGTTGAAACCACTCACCCTGCTGCCCGCGTCGATGCGTGGGCTGTTACCAGCGCTCATTGCGAGGCGCATTACCAGATCGTCGCCGAGGCGGAGCCCGATGTGTTGTGCCGGGTACTCAACTACTTCGCGCTGCAATTCCTGACCCCTCGGCAAGTCAGCGTGAACCGGGAAGACGACCTGCTGAGCATCGATATCGTGATCGATGGCCTGAGCTGGCATAGGGCCCAGGTTATCGGTGAAAAGATTCGAAACCTGATCAGCGTGTGCGCGCTGGACGTATGGCCGGCTGATTCCGTGGGGCCTGCGGCGATGGTTGCAGCCGCTCAGTAAAGACCTGCAACACACGTTGGGAGGAGGAAATCCAGGGGCTGACTAGCCTGAAATTTCATCCAAGGCTACCCAGGATCCCCTACATGTCTGTTGATCAGCGATTGGAACTGCATGCGTTGCTGCCGGACTTGGTGGCGAACGGTTTGATAACCCCCGACACCGCGCGGCGGTTATCGGCGATGCCGGCCAGCGACACCCAGCACCCGTTAGAGTGCATCGCCGCCCATGGGCCGTCCCTGGAAACCCTGACCCTGTGGCTGGCACGGCATGTCGGGCAACCTTACCTGCGTATCGACCCGTTGAAGATCGATGTGGCAACGGTGGTGCCGCTGATGTCCCACGCGTTCGCCCAGCGCCACGCCATTCTGGCCGTGGCCGTGGATGCGCGCACCGTCACCGTCGCCAGTGCCCAGCCCCACGTCAGCAGTTGGGAGTCGGGGCTGGCGCAGGTGCTCAAGCGGTCGATCAAGCGCGTGGTTGCCAACCCCCAGGACATTCAGCGCTGTATCAGCGAGTTTTACCGGTTGGCGAAGTCCGTCAGCGGCGCGGATCAAAAGGTCGCAGTGCCTGGTAATTTCGAGTTGCTCAACCTGGGCGCCAGCGAACAGGAGCCGGACGCCAATGACGCGCATATCGTCAATATCGTCGACTGGCTGTTGCAATACGCCTTCGCCCAAAGGGCCAGTGATATTCATATCGAGCCTGGCAGTGAGCAGGGCCGGGTGCGTTTTCGTATTGATGGGCTGCTGCACGACGTCTACCAATTTCCACCCCAGGTGACGATGGCTGTGGTCAGCCGCCTGAAAAGCCTTGGCCGGATGAACGTGGCAGAAAAGCGCAAACCCCAGGACGGCCGGGTAAAAACCAAAAGCCCGGCCGGTGCGGAAGTTGAGTTGCGTCTGTCGACGTTGCCGACGGCCTTCGGCGAAAAGCTGGTGATGCGGATTTTCGACCCTCAAGTGCTGCTCAAGGATTTTGACCGGCTGGGCTTGTCCACCGAGGACCAGCAGCGCTGGCACGCCATGACGCGCCAGAGCAACGGCATCATCCTGGTCACCGGCCCTACCGGCTCAGGCAAAACCAGCACCCTGTACACCACGCTCAAGCAACTGGCGACACGGGAGCTCAACCTGTGCACGGTGGAAGACCCGATCGAGATGGTCGAGCCGGCGTTCAACCAGATGCAGGTGCAGCACAATATTGACCTGACCTTCGCCAGCGGCATCCGCGCCCTGCTGCGCCAGGACCCGGACATCATCATGATCGGCGAGATTCGCGACCAGGAAACCGCAGAAATGGCGATCCAGGCTGCGCTTACCGGGCATTTGGTGCTATCGACGCTGCACACCAACGATGCGCCCAGCGCTATCAGCCGCTTGCAGGAACTGGGTATCGCTCATTATTTGATCAAGGCCACCCTGTTGGGCGTAATGGCGCAGCGCTTGGTGCGAGTGCTGTGTCCTCAGTGCAAGCGCTCGACGGGCGATACCCACGAGGCCGTTGGGTGTGGGGAGTGCCGCAACAGCGGGTATCGGGGACGCGCAGGGGTCTACGAGATCATGGTATTGGATGAGTCGATCAAGGCACTGATCACTCCCGGCGCCGACGTGCAGGCCCTGCGCCGGGCAGCCGTTGCGCAAGGCATGCGCAGCCTGCGCATGGCCGGAGTGAGCAAAGCTCAGGCGGGGCTGACCACGATGGCCGAAGTGTTGCGAGTAACGCCTGGGGATTCGGTAACAAATCCTTTGATTACAACTCGCTGAAACCGTTCTTATCGGTGACAACCCCGTTACAATCGGCCGAACGTCGTTTAACTGACACCATCAGATAGGGAATCGCTATGCAGATCGGAACCGTACTGCTTCTTTTCGTGGGTTTGGCCGCCGCCATATTATTCATGGGCTTCAAGGTGGTACCTCAGGGCTACCAATGGACGGTCGAGCGTTTCGGCCGTTATACCAACACCCTCAAGCCCGGCCTGAACATCATCATCCCGGTCATGGACCGCATCGGTCGCAAGATCAACGTGATGGAAAGCGTGCTGGATATTCCACCCCAGGAAGTCATCACCGCCGACAACGCCACCGTGCAGATCGACGCTGTGTGCTTCTTCCAGGTGGTCAATACCGCCCAGGCCGCCTACGAGGTCAACAACCTCGAACACGCCATCCGCAACCTGCTGCAAACCAATATCCGTACCGTCTTGGGCTCCATGGAGCTGGATGCCATGCTCAGCCAGCGTGACGGCATCAACGAAAAACTGCTGCGAACCGTGGATGAAGCCACCGCTCCGTGGGGCATCAAGATCACCCGTATCGAGATCAAGGACATCAGCCCGCCCGCCGACCTGATGGCTGCCATGTCCGGCCAGATGAAAGCCGAGCGGATCAAACGCGCACAAATCCTTGAGGCCGAGGGCCTGCGGGCGTCGGCGATCCTGACGGCCGAAGGCAAGAAGCAGGCACAGATCCTTGAAGCTGAAGGTGGACGCCAGGCCGCGTTCCTGGAGTCTGAAGCCCGCGAGCGTCAAGCAGAGGCAGAGGCCCGTGCGACACAGGTTGTTTCCGAGGCCATCGCCACCGGTAACGTGCAGGCCATCAACTACTTCGTGGCGCAAAAATACATCGACGCCCTGGGCAAACTGCCTCGGCCAATAACAGCAAGGTCATCCTGATGCCGCTTGAAGCCAGCCAGGTGATCGGCGCGGTCGGCGGCATCGGCGAGATCGTCAAGGCCACATTCGATAACAAGAAAGGCTGAGGCCGTCGCCATGTGGGATTTCCTGCAGCACCTTTCATTCTGGGATTGGCTGGCGCTGGGCACAGTGCTGTTGATTCTTGAGGTCTTCGGCGCCGGTGGTTACCTGCTGTGGATGGGTATCGCAGCGGCTGCCGTGGGCGTGATCAAGTTCCTGGTGCCACCACTGGGGCTGGAGTGGCAACTGCTGCTGTTCGCCGTGTTGTCGATATTGACGGCGGTGTACTGGTGGAAACGCCAGCGCAGCAGCGCCAAGGCCAGCGACCAACCAGGGCTCAACGAGCGCGGCTCGGAGCTGATCGGCCGCGTATTCGTGGTTCACGAGTCGATTGTGGGCGGTCGGGGCAAGGTAAGGATCGGTGATGGTGTATGGATGGTGACCGGGCCTGACAGCCCTGTAGGTGCCCAGGTCCGGGTGGTTGGCCTGGATGGCGTGATTTTGAAGGTAGAAACTGTTTAGTCAGTGATGGAACTCGGTTGGGCTAACTACAATCAAACGGTACAGATCACCCACCCGGAGTCACTCATCATGCGTCTCAAATATGCTGTCGCTACCCTCGCTGTGCTTTCCCTTCCTGTCGGTTCAGCCATGGCCGACAGTTTCTGGCGCAATGTCATCTCGTCGGGCGCCACCACCGGCTCGACGTACCTGACCTTCAAGGACCACAAGCTGGTCGTTGCCGCACAAGACGACGCTGGCAGCTTTGTTGCCAGCGACGGCGGCATCCGCGGCCCGTACCTGGAAGCCGCCATGCAGAAAGTCCGCGCCGACAACCCTGGCCTGCAGGCCACGGATATGGAGCTGGCTAACGCTATCCTCGCTAAAAACGCTGTCACCGAGTGATATCCACACTCTGAAAAATGCCGCTTTCGAAGCGGCATTTTTTTGCCCGCAGCGTGACGATTCATTCACAGGCGACAGGCTATATTCAGTCAAGCCGTGCAACCATGCCGGTACTGATACCTCGTGTACTCATCGCCAACCTGAAACGGATGCCTTCGTCGTTATGAGCCAACTGCCCTTTCTGCCGTTCTCCAAACCCACCATTGATGAAGCCACCATTTCGGCGGTGGGCGATGTATTGCGTTCGGGCTGGATCACCAGCGGGCCAAAAGTGCAGGCGTTCGAGGCGCAACTGTCGGAATACTTTGGCGGGCGCCCCGTGCGCACCTTCAACTCGGGCACCTGCACCATGGAGATTGCCTTGCGCATCGCTGGTATAGGGCCTGGGGATGAAGTCATCACCACACCGATCTCCTGGGTGGCGACTGCAACGTGATTTTGGAAGTGGGGGCCACGCCGGTGTTCGCCGATATCGACCCCATCACCCGCAATATCGACCTGGGCCAGGTGGAAGCCGCAATCACCCCGCGCACCAAGGCCATTATTCCCGTGTACCTGGCCGGGCTGCCGTTGGATATGCCGATGCTTTACGCGCTGGCCAACAAGTACAACCTGCGCATCGTCGAAGACGCCGCGCAGGCGCTGGGCTCCAGCTGGGACGGCGAGCGCATCGGCGCCACCGGGGACTTCGTGTCGTTCAGCTTCCAGGCCAACAAAAACATCACCTCGTCCGAGGGTGGTTGCCTGGTGTTGAATAACGCCGAAGAGGCACGCCTGGCAGAAAAATACCGCCTGCAGGGCGTCACCCGTACCGGCTTCGACGGTTTGGATGTGGATGTGCTGGGCGGCAAGTTCAATATGACCGATATCGCTGCGGCCATCGGCCTGGGGCAGTTTGCCCATATTGAGAAGATCACTGCCCACCGCCAAAACTTGGCGCGGCACTACTTCAAGTGTTTCGGCAGTGACTTTGAAGAGCAATACGGCGCACAACTGCCACCTGCCGACTTCGAAAACAGCAACTGGCACCTGTTCCAACTGGTATTGCCGGAACGTCAGGACGGCCTGCCGGCCCGCGCAACCTTCATGGAGCAGATGCAGGCTCATGGCGTGGGCATTGGCTATCACTACCCGCCGATCCATTTGCTGAGCCTTTATCGGGCACAGGGTTTCAAGGAAGGCATGTTCCCGGTGGCGGAGAAAGTGGGGCGTTTGATCGTGTCGCTGCCGATGTTTACGGCAATGACAGAGACAGATGTGGAACGTGCCGTGGCGGCAGTCAAGACAGTTCTGAAAGCGAACTAGGCACTCACGAATCCATGTGGGAGGGGCTTGCCCCCTCCCGCATGGGTCTTGCCTTACTCGCCGATGGCTTTTGCGTAGCCGGCGGCATCCAGCAGTTTTTCCAGATCAGCCGGATTGCTTGGCTTGAGCTTGAAGATCCAGGCACCGTACGGGTCTGAGTTCAGCAGCTCAGGGCTACCACCCAGTTCCTCGTTGACGGCAATCACTTCGCCGGCAACCGGGGCGTAGATATCCGACGCAGCCTTCACCGACTCCACCACACCTGCCTGACCTTCAGCGTCAAACTTGGCACCCACTTCAGCCAGCTCAACAAACACCACATCCCCCAATGCTTCCTGGGCATGGTCGGAGATCCCGACGGTCACCGTACCGTCGGCTTCCAGACGGGCCCATTCATGACTCTCGGCAAAACGCAGGTCGGCCGGGATATTGCTCATAGTCTGTGTCCTCAGAAGTAGTGTCAGCGGCCATCGGCCTGCCGGAAATAGTTAGATCAAGGTTTTGCCATGGCGCACGAAGGTCGGTTTGACCACTCGAACCGGGTACCACTTGCCGCGGATTTCCACTTCGGCCCGATCGGCCGTCGCCGTCGGTACACGCGCCAGGGCAATGGATTTGCTCAGCGTAGGGGAGAAACTACCACTGGTGATCTCTCCTTCGCCAACATTGGCGATACGAACCACCTGGTGAGCGCGTAAAACCCCGCGTTCTTCCAGCACCAGCCCCACCAGTTTGAACCGCACACCTTCAGCCAACTCGGCCTCCAGCGCCGCACGGCCGATGAAATCACGCCCGGCCGGTTCCCAGGCGATGCTCCAGGCCATGTTGGCCGCCAGGGGCGAAACGTTCTGGTGGATATCCTGGCCGTACAGGTTCATGCCGGCCTCCAGGCGCAGGGTGTCCCGTGCGCCAAGGCCGATAGGCGAGATACCGGCCCCTACCAGATCGTTGAAAAATCCCGGCGCCTGATCGGCAGGCAGGACAATCTCCAGACCGTCTTCGCCGGTATAACCCGTGCGGGCGATAAACCAATCGCCGTCGGCCTGGCCTTCAAAAGGCTTGAGCTGGTGAATCAGGGTGCCGCGGGACTGGGTGACCAACTCGGCAATCTTCTGCCGGGCATGGGGGCCTTGAATGGCTAGCATGGCCAACTCGGGCCGCTCGTCCAATTGCACGTGATGGCTGCCCAGTTGCGCCTGCATCCAGGCCATGTCCTGGTCACGGGTGGCGGCGTTGACCACCAGTCGGTACCCGGCTTCAGTGCGATAGACGATCATGTCGTCCACCACGCCACCCTGCTCGTTGAGCATGGCGCTGTACAACGCACGGCCACAGCCATGCAAACGTTCGACATCATTGGCCAGCAGGTGCTGGAGCCATTCCTTGGCCTGGGGGCCGGTGACATCGATCACGGTCATATGAGATACATCGAACACCCCGCAGTCGCGTCGCACCTGATGGTGTTCTTCAACTTGCGAGCCGTAATGCAAAGGCATATCCCAACCGCCAAAATCGACCATTTTCGCGCCGAGGGCGAGATGCAGGTCATACAGAGGCGTACGCTGTCCCATGGGTTTCTCCTTCCGGGCTTGGCGAAGGTGCGCAGCGTTGCTGTTCGTGCTGAAGACCTTGAATTACAAGGGTTGCAGCCACGTACAGCGACCCGATCCGAAAGGCGGAGCGCACCGAATGCCGCGCATTGTAGCCGCAAGCCGTAGGACTGACACCTAGCCGATTGGTCGGGCGGAGCGTCGGATCAGCCCGATCACTGGCAACAGGCCCACCAGCACCAATGTCAATGCCGGCAGCGAAGCCCGTGCCCACTCGCCTTCGCTGGTCATTTCAAAGATCCGTACCGCCAGGGTGTCCCAGCCGAACGGGCGCATCAGCAGGGTCGCGGGCATTTCCTTGAGCACATCCACGAACACCAGCAGCGCCGCACTGAGAGTGCCGGGCAGCAACAGCGGCAGATACACTTTGCAAAACAGTCGCGGCCCACTCACACCTAAACTGCGCGCCGCTTCCGGCAACGAGGGCCGGATCCGCGCCAGGCTGTTTTCCAGGGGCCCATAGGCCACCGCCAGAAAGCGCACCAGATACGCCAATACCAGCGCAGACAGGCTGCCCAGCAGCAACGGCTTGCCGGCAAGCGGGACGACCAGTTCCCGGTCCAGATAGCTGAACGCCAGCATGATGGACACCGCCAGCACCGACCCCGGCAACGCATAGCCAACATTGGCCAGGCTGATACCGGAGCGAATCGCCCGGGTCGGCGCCAGGCGGTTGGCGAAGGCCAGCACCAACGCCACGCTGACCGTGATCAGCGCCGCAATGCCTCCGAGATAAAGCGTGTGGACGATCAGGCCCGAATAGCGCTCATCCAGGTCGAACCGGCCGCGCTGCCAGAACCAGGCGATCAACTGCAGCACCGGAATGACAAAGGCACACGCAAACACCAGCCCGCACCACGCACTGGCGGCAGCAGCCTTAAACCCGCGCAAGTGGTAGAGCGCCTTGCTCCGAGGCCGCTCATTACCGGAACGACTTGCGCCACGGGCACGTCGCTCGCCGTACAGCACCAGCATAACCACCAGCAGCAGCAGACTGGCCAGTTGGGCGGCGCTGGAAAGACTGAAAAAGCCGTACCAGGTTTTATAGATCGCGGTGGTGAACGTATCGAAATTGAACACCGAGACCGCACCAAAATCCGCCAGGGTCTCCATCAGCGCCAGGGCCACACCCGCGCCAATCGCCGGCCGCGCCATCGGCAGTGCCACGCGCCAGAACGCTTGCCAAGGTGATTGCCCAAGCACCCGCGCCGCTTCCATCAAGCCTTTGCCCTGAGCCAGGAATGCCGTGCGCGCCAGCAGGTAGACGTAAGGGTAGAACACCAGCACCAACACGATGATCACGCCACTCGTGGAGCGCACGCGCGGCAGGCGCAGGCCTGTGCCAAACCATTCCCGCAGCAGGGTCTGCACGGGGCCTGCGAAATCCAGCAGGCCGACAAACACGAACGCCAGCACGTAGGCGGGAATGGCAAACGGCAGCATCAACGCCCAGTCGAGCCAGCGTCGTCCGGGGAATTCGCAGAGGCTGGTAAGCCAGGCGAGGCTGACGCCCAGCAGGGTTACGCCGACGCCGACGCCCAGTACCAGCGTCAGGGTATTGCCCAGCAGGCGGGGCATCTGGGTGTCCCAAAGGTGGGACCAGATCTGCTGGTCGATACTTTGCCAGGACAGCAACAGCACGCTCAGCGGCAGCAGCACCAAGGCGGCGACGCTGAAGACCGGCAGGTACCAGCGGCGTTGGGCGGGGTGGGCCAAAGGAGGGTTCTCGGTAGTGAATATTTTCGAAGTCACCACATTCCAATGTGAGAGGGGGCTTGCCCCCGATGGCGGTGGATCAGTCACTGATGAGTAGACTGACCATCTGTCATCGGGGGCAAGCCCCCTCCCACATTTAGATCTGCGGCGTCCTACAAATTGTACTTAGTTCCAGCCGGCGCGATCCATCAGGCGAATGGCTTCTGCCTGACGCTTGCCCGCCACTTCCACCGGCAAGGTGTCGGCCACAAACTTGCCCCAGGTCGCAACTTCAGCTGACGGCGGCACTGCCGGGTTGGCCGGGAATTCCTGGTTCACATCGGCAAAGATCTTCTGTGCCTGCGGCGTCGTCATCCACTCCACCAGGGCCTTGGCGGCTTCCGGGTGTGGCGCGTGCCTGGTCAGGCCAATGCCCGACAGGTTCACATGCACGCCACGGTCGCCCTGGTTCGGCCAGAACAGCTTCACCGCCAGGTCCGGTTTCTGCTTGTGCAGGCGGCCGTAGTAGTAGGTGTTGACGATGCCCACGTCGCACTGGCCAGCATTAATGGCTTCCAGCACCGCGATGTCATCGGAGAACACATCGGTAGACAGGTTATTCACCCAGCCCTTGACGATTTCTTCGGTCTTGGCCGCACCGTGGGTTTCGATCAGGGTTGCGGTCAGCGACTGGTTGTAGACCTTTTTCGCCGTGCGCAGGCACAGGCGGCCTTCCCACTGCTTGTCGGCCAAGGCTTCGTACGTGGTCAAGTCGCCCGGTTTTACCCGGTCAGTGGAGTAGGCGATGGTCCGCGCACGCAGGCTCAAGCCGGTCCAGGCGTGGGTGGATGAGCGGTATTGCAGAGGAATGTTCTTGTCGATCACCGGGGAGGTGAAGGGTTGCAGGATGCCCATTTGCTCGGCCTGCCAGAGGTTGCCGGCATCCACGGTGAGCAACAGGTCGGCGGTGGCGTTTTCGCCCTCGGCCTTGATGCGCTGCATCAGCGGGGCTTCCTTGTCGGTGATGAACTTGACCTGGACACCGGTCTTTTGGGTGTAGGCGTCGAACACCGGCTTTATCAGTTCGTCGATACGCGAGGAGTAGACCACCACTTCGTCGGCTGCCTGCACGGTGGTGCTGCCGATCAAGGTGAGTGCCAGGGCAGTCAGGAGGCGCTTGGGTGCCAACATGGGTGCGGTCTCTCATTTGCAAAGTGAGCGCAAATGATAGGGACTCACATTTGGTAACGCTCGGCGGAGGCGTTACCAGATGTTGCACAAAAGCCTCAGGGTTTAGCGAGCTCTGGCAAATCCCCCGTCAAGCCCAAGGCCTGGCGCACAAATACCGCCTTGGCTTCGGGCATCTGGTCGACCATCTTCAGCCCGGCGTTACGCAACCAGCGTAACGACAGTTGATCGGCCTGGAAAAGCCGCTCAAACCCTTCCATCGCAGCCATCAGCGCCAGGTTATGGGGCATGCGCCGACGTTCGTAACGGCTCAGCACTTTCACATCCGCCAGACGCTCACCGCGTTCAGTCGCCGACAACAACACGTCGGCCAGCACTGCCGCATCAAGGAAACCCAGGTTCACACCCTGCCCCGCCAACGGGTGGATCACGTGAGCTGCATCGCCGATCAACGCCAGGCCCTCGGCCACGTAGCGTTTGGCGTGACGCTGGCGCAACGGCACGCAAACCCGTGGATCGGCGCTGACCACCGTGCCCAGGCGTCCTTCAAAGGCGCGCTCCAGCTCACGGCAGAAGCTTTCATCATCCAACGCCATCAGGCGCTCGGATTCAGCCGGCGTGGTCGACCAGACGATCGAGCACCAATCCTCCTGCCCATCGCGCACCAGCGGCAAGAACGCCAGCGGGCCGGTATCGGTAAAGCGTTGCCACGCCGTGCGTTGGTGCGGCTGGCTGCTGCGCACACTGGTGACGATGGCGTTGTGCAGGTAATCCCATTCTCGGGTGGCGGTGCCGGTCAGGCGACGCACCGCAGAGTTAGCCCCGTCGGCGGCCACCACCAGCGGCGCACGCAAGGTGCGGCCATCGGCCAGGGTCAGCAGCCAGTCATCGCCGGAACGGCGCATCTGCTCCAGGCGCGCATTGGCCAGCAGGCCCAGGTCGCAGTCGTGCAGGCGATCAAGCAAGGCATCCTGCACCACGCGGTTTTCGACGATGTGCCCGAGCACTTCGGCGTGCACGCTGGCGGCCGAAAAGTGAATCTGCCCGGTGCCGCTGCCGTCCCACACTTGCATCTCGCCATAAGGGCTGGCGCGGCGCGACACAATGCCGTCCCACACGCCCAGGCGCTCAAGGATGCGCTGGCTGGCCGCCGACAAGGCGCTCACGCGGGGTTCGAAGGCCGCGTCACGGTCGAACGGCTTGACGCTCAGCGGGCTGCCATCGAGCAGCAGCACCTGCAGGCCACTGCCCTGCAACGCCAGCGCCAAGGCGCTTCCGACCATTCCGGCCCCGACAATCAGCACATCTGCGCGCATGTCCATGCTTTAAGCCTGTCTCGCTGGCGGCTTGCGCCGCACGTAAAGGGTTTTTTCGACCCGCGCCACCAGGGTGCCGGAGCCGTCATGAATCTGGACCTTGAGGTGAGGCAGGTATTTGTCGCCGCCTGCGGTCTGCCGACGCACCTCGTCCAACAAGGCCTCGTCGATGAAAAATTCGGCATACACCGGGCCTTTGCCCGGCGAAATGAAGTCGATGCTCGCGGCCTTGTCCCAGACGATGTAATCGCGGCCCAGGTTCTCCATCAACATGAGCATGTAGAACGGATCGACCATCGAATACAGGCTGCCGCCGAACTGCGTGCCGACGTAATTACGGTTGTACCAGCCCAGGCCCATGCGCACTTTGACGTGACGAAAATCCGCGCTCATGTGCTGCACGCTGACGCCGGCGCCCAGGTATGGCGGATACAGCGTCATGACCCAACGCAGCAAACGTGCCTTGCCCAACCGCGCCACCAGCCACTTACGCATCGGGACGCGTGCCCAGGCCCATGGCCTGACGGGCGAACCAGCGCTTGGCCGGCGGCAACAGATCCAGGCCCAGCAGGCCCATGTTGCGGCCCAGCGCCACCAGCGGTTGTGCACTGCCAAACAGGCGCGTGACCTGATCGGAGAAACCCACGGTCAGCTTCTGGTCCATACGCTGGCGCTCGCGGTAGGCCTGCAAGGTCGCCAGGTCGCCCGGCACCGCAGGTCCGGCCAGCAAGGCCTCGGCCAACGTGCTCGCATCGCGCAGGGACAAGTTGAAGCCCTGCCCGGCAATCGGGTGCAGGCTGTGGGCGGCGTTGCCGAGGATCGCCAGGTGGGAACGCACCTGCTCCTCGGCTTCCACCAGGGTCAGCGGATACAGATGGCGTGCGCCGACCTGCTTCAAGGTGCCCAGGCGATAGCCGAACACGCCCTGCAATTCACTCAGGAAACTGCGTTCGTCGAGTGCGGCGAGGCGCTGGGCGTCCATGCCGATGCGGGTCCAGACCAGCGCGCAGCGGTTGTCCGGCAGCGGCAGCAAGGCCATCGGGCCCTCGTCGGTGAAGCGCTCGAAGGCTTCGCCGTTATGGGCTTCGCTGGGCGTGATGTTGGCAATCAGCGCGCTCTGGTTGTACGGACGGCTCTTCACGCCGATGCCCAATTGCTCGCGCAAGCCGGAACGGCCGCCATCGGCGAGCACGGCGAGGTCGCATTCCAACACGGTTTCATCGTTGAGGGTCAGGCGATAGCCGTCGCGCAGCGGCTCCATGCGCGTGACTTCCGCCGGGCAGCGCCAGCTGACCACGTCTTTGTCCAGGCCTTGCCACAGGCATTGGCCGAGCCAGGCGTTTTCCACCACATAGCCGAGGGCCGGCACGCCCTCTTCCATGGCGGACAAGCGTGCGGTAGAGAACCGTCCACGGTCCGATACGTGAATCTGCTTGATCGGCTCGGCGCGGCGGGAGATGTCCTGCCAGATGCCCAATCGCTGATAAATCTGCCGCGCACCAAACGACAGCGCCGATGAACGCGCATCGTAGCTCGGCTGGTAGCTGTCGCCCGGTGCGAAGGGTTCGATCAGCACGATCTTCCAGCCCCGCGCCTTGGCCCCGGCCTGCAACGCCAGTGCCAGGCTCGCGCCCACCAGGCCACCGCCAATAATCGCCAGGCTGACTCGGCTCATCGGGCAGCCGCCATCAGCGCTTCGATCTCGGCGACGGTCTTGGGCACGCCGCCGGTCAGGATTTCACAGCCTTGCTTGGTCACTACCACGTCGTCCTCGATGCGCACGCCAATGCCACGCCATTTCTTCGCCACGGTCTGGTTGTCCGGAGAAATATAGATCCCCGGCTCCACGGTCAACGCCATGCCGACTTCCAGCACCCGCCATTCACCGCCCACCTTGTACTCGCCCACATCATGCACATCCATGCCCAGCCAGTGGCCGGCGCGGTGCATATAGAAAGGCTTGTAGGCTTCGCTGGCGATCAGTTCGCCCACGTCACCTTGCAGCAATCCCAGCTTCACCAGCCCGGCGGTGATGACCTGCACGGTCGCCTCATGGGCCTGGTTCCAATGTTTGTTCGGCGCGATCTCGGCAAAGGCGGCTTCCTGGGAGGCCAGCACAATCTCGTAGATCGCTTTTTGCTCAGGTGAAAACCTGCCGTTGACCGGCCAGGTGCGCGTGATGTCGCTGGCGTAGCAATCGATCTCGCAACCGGCGTCGATCAACACCAGGTCGCCGTCCTTGAGCAGCGCGTCATTCTGCTGGTAATGCAGGATGCAGCTGTTGCGCCCGGCGGCGACGATGGAGCCGTAGGCGGGCATTTTCGCGCCGCCTTTGCGGAACTCGTAACCAGCTCGGCTTCGAGACTGAACTCATGCAAACCGGCGCGACTGGCCTGCATTGCCTTGACGTGGGCGGCGCAGGAAATCCGCGCGGCCTCGCGCATCACCTTCACTTCTGCCGCCGATTTATACAGGCGCATGTCGTGGAGCAGATGATCCAGGGCAACAAATTCGTTCGGCGGCTGGGCACCCAGGTGCGCTTTAGAGCGGATCACGTTGATCCACTCCATCACGTGCCGGTCGAACTCAGCATTGCTGCCCATCGCCGAATAGACCCGGTCGCGGCCTTCGATCAGGCCGGGCAGGATGTCGTCGATATCGGTGATGGGGAAGGCGTCGTCGGCGCCGAAGTCACGAATCGCGCCCTCGGTTCCGGCACGCAGGCCGTCCCAGAGTTCGCGCTCGGCGTTGCGTTCGCGGCAGAACAGCACGTATTCGCCATGCTGGCGACCGGGCATCAGCACGATCACCGCTTCGGGTTCGGGGAAGCCGCTCAGGTACTGGAAATCGCTGTCCTGGCGGTAGACGTGCTCCACATCGCGGTTGCGGATGGCCACGGCGGCAGCCGGCAGGACCGCGATGCTGTTGGGTTCCATCTGCGCCATGAGCGCCTTGCGGCGGCGGGTGTATTCCGCTTTGGGGATATGGATCATGGGCAGATGGGCTTCCTTTCTCAGTGCAGCGACGGCTTGGGTGCGGCAGGTTCAGCGGACTTCTTGGTCTCGGTGAACAGCAGCAACGGCGCGACGCGCAGGTATTCCATGACTTCCATGTAGTCACCTTCGCCGTCTTCGGATTCTTCCAGCGCGTCTTGCACTTGGGAGATCGCAGCGAGGTCCTGCAGCACTTCCTTGGCGTCGGTGCTCAGCTCCAGGCCGCCGGCATTCACGCCGAAACCGTGGAGGAAGCCCTGGCACCATTGGCCCAGTGCGGCGGCGCGTTCGGTGAGTGGCGCGTCGTCGGTCGGCAGCAGCAGGACCACGGCGACGTCATCACCGGTCAGCTCGCCCTTGACCATCTCTTGCAGGCCGATCAGCGCGTTACGCACGTTGTCGGTCGGTTCGGTTTCCAGCAGCTCGGCCACATCGGCCAACCAGTTGTCGGCATCAAAGCCAACACCGGTGCAGCTGCGGCCCAACAGCACGCCGTGCAGTTCGGCTGGCGAGCATGGATGGCCGCTGGTGCTCAGCAGTGTGGAAAAAGCGTCGTACGGGGAGTTCTTAGTGGGCATGGTGAGCTAGGCGCCAGACGGCGCAATGTCTAGAATGGAGCGCTGTATCCTAGCACCGGCAGACGTACCAAGACTATCAAGGGCGTCAGATCGTTTATCCTGCAGTTGCCATTCATCAGACAAAATCCAGTGGAACCCAATGGAAGACACCGACCTGCAAGCGCTGATGGCCAGACTCGAATTGCTAATTACTCGGGTCGAGCAACTTAAGAGTCAAAACGGACTCCTATTAGCTCAGGAAAAGACCTGGCGCGAGGAACGCGCTCACCTCATTGAAAAAAACGAAATCGCCCGGCGTAAGGTCGAATCGATGATTTCGCGCCTGAAGGCCCTGGAGCAAGACTCATGAGTTCAAGCAATAGCGTCACCGTGCAGATCCTCGACAAAGAATATTCGATCATCTGCCCCCAGGAAGAGCGCAACAACCTGGTGAGCGCCGCCCGCTATCTGGATGGCAAGATGCGTGAAATCCGCAGCAGCGGCAAAGTGATCGGCGCCGATCGTATCGCCGTGATGGCCGCGCTGAACATTACCCACGATCTGCTGCATAAGCAGGAACGCCCTGACGTACAGACCAGCGGCTCGACCCGCGAGCAGGTGCGTGACCTGCTTGAACGTGTTGATCTGGTGCTTTCCAGCGACACAGAGCAACCCAAGGGCTGATCCCCGCGACTGTTTAAGGTATACTCGCCCCACTCCCTGGCGTGCTTGCCAGTCGGCGATGTCCCGGAGCCGATTCGCACTACCCTGGAAGTTGCACGTTGGGCTGGTGTGCATGTCCGCTAGACGGAAAGCCTTAAAGCCTACTGCTTCTTCCACCTTGAACTTTCGGGTTCAAGGGCTTAGTCGACAGCGGTTCTGTCGGGGAGCCTGAATTCCCAAACTCAATGCCAGTCCCCGGACTGGCATTGTTTTATGAGCCGAAAATCCATGACCGAACCTGCGCCGCTTTCCCGTCCGCAACTTCGACGCATGTTGCGCAAAGCCCGCCGCGCCCTGACGCCGAGCGAGCAGCGCCAAGCCGCCCACGGCCTGTATCGGCAACTGGCACAGCACCCGCTGTTTCGCCGGGCCAAACATATTTCCTTATATCTACCGACGGACGGTGAAATCGATCCGCGCCTGCTGCTGCGTGCCGCTCAGCGCCGGGGCAAGGCCACGTACCTGCCGGTGCTCAGCGCCTGGCCGCGCACCAAGATGGTGTTCCAGCGCGTGAAGCCTGGAGAAAAGCTGCTACCCAACCGTTTTCGGATCCTGGAGCCACGGGTCAATGCCAAGCGCAGCGCAAGGTGTGGGCGCTGGACCTGGTGTTGCTGCCGTTGGTGGGGTTCGATGACGCCGGCGGCCGCCTGGGCATGGGCGGCGGGTTCTACGACCGCAGCCTGGCGTATCTGGCGCGCCGCCAAAACTGGCGCAAGCCGACGCTGCTGGGCCTGGCCCATGAATGTCAGAAGGTCGATCGATTGGCACAGGCCAGTTGGGATGTGCCATTGGCTGGCACCGTCACGGACAAGCAGTGGTATGTCGCAAAAACGCCGCTTGGAGCAGCGGCGTCTTGAAGAAGGGTTAACGCTTGAACGGTTGCGGCTGCTGTTGAGCCAGTTCAACGGGAGCATCGGTCTTGTTCGACCACAAGCTTTGGGCATACCCGGTGGTCACGACGCCCAGACCAAACAAAATCACCAAAATCCATAGCAAATCCGGTTTACGTTGCATCGATTGCCCCCCTTCAGGCACCTCGTACACGATGACAACAACGTTCCAAAGTAGTCCGTTGCAGCGGCGTCAAGCTTAAAGGCCGGCATTTTGCGGTAACGTGAACCAACACGCAAACCTTGGCGCCAACCGACTGTCGGTTTGTCATCAAATTGCCTGACAACTTGCCCACTGCCTTTTTCAGGAGCCCAAAAATGGCCTACTGGCTGATGAAATCCGAGCCCGACGAACTGTCCATCAAAGGCCTGGAAAAGCTCGGCGAAACGCGCTGGGACGGCGTGCGCAATTACCAGGCGCGCAATTTCCTGCGCGCCATGGCCGTCGGCGATGAGTTTTTCTTCTACCACTCCAGTTGCCCCGAGCCAGGCATTGCCGGTATCGGCAAGATTGTCGAGGCGGCCTATCCGGACCCGACCGCGCTGGAGCCGGACAGCCACTATTTCGACGCCAAGGCCACCCCGGAGAAAAACCCGTGGACCGCGATCAACGTCGCGCACGTCCAGACCTTCCCCAAAGTGCTGGGTCTGGGCTACCTGAAACAGCAAACCGCCCTCGCCGAATTGCCCCTGGTGCAAAAAGGCAGCCGCCTGTCGGTGATGCCGGTCACCGCCGAACAATGGGCGGCGGTGCTGGCACTGCGCTGACGAGAACCCGGCGGTCACCCGCCCGGCGCATGCATCCGCCCCTTAACCGGGTTAGGCTTGCGCTTCATTTGACCGGTATCAACGCCCCTCGGGCAGCACCGGTCAAACTAGGATGCTAACGCCGCAGGATGCACCCATGTCGACCACGCCCCGCTCTTCCCATCTGTTTGCCATTCTCTTGATCGCGTTACTGCTCGGCGCCGGCGGCTTCGGTTACTGGCGCTCCACCCAGGATCGCCTGCCCGAAGGCTTGAGCCAGGGCAATGGTCGCCTGGAATCCACCGAAGTGCAGATCGCCGCCAAGATCCCCGGACGCCTGGCCGAAGTGCGGGTCGATGAAGGCGACAAGGTGCTCAAGGGCCAACTGCTGGCGCGCATGGACACCCGCACCCTGGAAGCCCAGCGCGCCCAGGCCGAAGCCGAAGTGCTGCGGGCCAAGGAGAACTTCGCGGCCGCCGAGGCCAATGTGCAACTGCGCCAGAGCGAACAACTGCTGGCCAAGCAGGAACTCGGGCGTACCCAGGAGCTGTACAAGCGCGGCTTCGCCAGCAGCCAGTTGATCGACCAGCAGCAAGCCCGCCAGAACACCGGCAACGCTGCCGTGATCGCGGCCCAGGCCCAGGTCAATTCGGCAAAGGCCACCATTGGTGCCGCCCAGGCCCAGGTCGCCCAGCTCACCAGTGAAATCGACGACAGCAGCCTGCGTGCGCCCATCGACGGCATCATCCAACTGCGCCTGGCCGAACCCGGCGAAGTGCTTGGCGCGGGTGGACGCGTGTTGTTGCTGATTGATCCCAATGATCAGTACATGAACCTCTACCTCCCAGCCTCCGTCACCGGACGCCTGACCGTTGGCAGTGAAGCGCGGATTCTGCTCGACGCCCTGCCCCAGCAACCGTTGCCGGCCAAGATCAGCTTTGTCGCCGCCAAGTCGCAGTTCACCCCCAAGGAAGTGGAAACCCGCGACGAACGCCAGAAACTGGTGTTCCGCGTCAAATTGCGCCTGACCCAGCCCAGCGCCGTGCCCCAAGCCAAACCGGGCATGCCGGCGCCGGTTATGTGCGCACCGCTGATATCGACTGGCCGGCCAACCTGCAATGACCGGCCTGGCGCTGCACGCCAACGGCATCAACCACCACTATGGCAAACAACAGGCGCTGATCGACATCGCCTTCAGCCTGCCCGCCGGCACACGCTGCGGGCTGATCGGTCCGGACGGTGCGGGCAAGTCGAGCTTGTTGGGGTTGATCGCCGGGGTCAAGAAACTCCAGGCAGGGCAATTGGAGGCGCTCGGGGGCGCCATCCAGGATCGTCGCCACCGCAACAGCCTGTACCCGCGCATTGCCTTCATGCCTCAGGGCTTGGGCGGCAACCTGTACCCCGAGCTGTCGATCAGCGAGAACATCCGTTTCTTCGCCACCCTGTTCGGCCTGTCCAGGGCCGATTGCGACCAGCGCATGCACAACCTGCTGCTGGCCACCGACCTGGCCCGCTTCGCCGAGCGCCCTGCCGGCAAACTCTCCGGCGGCATGAAGCAGAAACTCGGCCTGTGCTGCGCGTTGATCCACGACCCGGACCTGCTGATCCTGGATGAACCCACCACCGGCGTCGATCCGCTGTCCCGTCGACGTTTCTGGGAGCTGGTAGAAAGCGTACGCAGCGAACGCCCGCAACTGACACTGTTGGTAGCCACGGCCTACATGGAAGAAGCCGAACAGTTCGAACATTGCCTGATGCTCGACCGCGGCAAACTGATCGCCGACGGCCTGAGTCGCGAACTGGCAGCCGTGACGCCGAGCGGCAAGCTGGATGAAGCCTTTACCCACTTCCAGGGCGACCGCGCCCATGACAACCAACCGCTGGTAATCCCGCCAAGGGAAAACACCCACACCGATATCGCCATCGAAGCCCACGAACTGACGCTGCGTTTCGGTGATTTCACGGCGGTGAACAAGGTCAGCTTTGCCATTGGTCGCGGCGAGATTTTCGGCTTCCTCGGCTCCAACGGGTGCGGCAAGACCACCACCATGAAAGTCCTCACCGGACTGATGCCGGCCACCGAGGGCAGCGCGACCCTGCTGGGCAACCCGGTGAACGCCAAGGACCTGGCCACCCGCAAGCGCGTGGGGTTCATGTCCCAGAGCTTCTCGCTGTACGGCGAACTCAGCGTGCGCCAGAACCTGGTGCTGCATGCGCAGCTGTTCGATCTGCCCAAGGCCGACAGCGGCCCACGTATCGATCAACTGATCCAGCGTTTTGACCTGGGTGACGTCGCCGAACAACCCTCCGGCGAGTTGCCCCTCGGCCTGCGCCAGCGCTTGTCGTTAGCGGTGGCGGTGCTGCATCGCCCGGAAGTGCTGATCCTCGACGAACCCACTTCAGGCGTCGACCCGGCAGCCCGGGATGACTTCTGGCGGCTGCTGGTCGAGTTGTCGCGGGAGCAAGGCGTCACCATCTTCCTGTCCACCCATTTCATGAACGAAGCCCAGCGCTGCGACCGAATCTCCTTGATGCACGCGGGCAAGGTGCTGGCGTGCGACACACCGGACGCACTGCAACAGCAGTTCCACGGCGACACCCTGGAAGCCGCGTTCGTCACCTGCCTGGAACAGGCCCAAGGCGAACCCGAACCTGCCGCACCGGCCAGAACCGTCAGTGAAACCAGCGCGCCGCCCGTCAGCAAGCGCGGCTTCAGCCTGGCCCGCCTGGTAGCCGTGGCCAGCCGCGAAGGCAAAGAACTGCTGCGCGACAAAGTGCGCATGGCGTTCGCACTGCTCGGTGCGATGTTCATGATGGTGATCTTCGGCTACGGCATTTCCCTGGACGTGGAAAACCTCGCCTTCGCCGTCTACGACCAGGACCAGAGCCCGCAAAGCCGCGCCTACCTGGAAGCCTTCCGCAGCTCGCGCCACTTCGCCGAGCAGGCGCCGATCAAGGATTCCAGCGAGTTGCACCGGCGCCTGCAACGCTCGGAAATCAAACTGGCCCTGGAAATCCCGCCAGGGTTTGGCCGTGACCTCTACGCCGGCCGCCAACCCACGGTCGCCGCCTGGCTCGACGGCGGCATGCCGTTTCGCGCCGAAACCAGCCGCAACTATGTGGAAGCAGTGCACCAGGGCAACCTGCAGCAACTGGCCGAACTGAGCAGCCTGCCGCACACCACCCAGGCCGCCGCCAAGCTGGAAACCCGTTTTCGCTATAACCAGGACGTGGTCAGCGTAAATGCCATCGGCCCGGGGGTGATGGCGCTGATCCTGGCGTTTATTCCGGCGATGCTCACGGCGCTGGGGATCGTGCGCGAGAAAGAACTGGGCTCGATCACCAACTTCTACGCCACCCCCCTGACCCGCCTGGAGTTCCTGCTGGGCAAGCAGGCGCCCTATCTGGCCGTGAGCCTGGTCAACCTGGCGCTGTTGGTGGCGATGAATCGCTGGCTGTTCGGCGTACCGTTCAAGGGCAGCGGCCTGACGTTGGCATTTGGCGGCCTGCTTTACGTGCTGGCCACCACCAGCATGGGCCTGCTGATTTCCGCGTTCACCCGCACCCAGATCGCGGCGATCCTCGGCACCATGATCATCACCAGCCTGCCGACCATCCAGTTCTCCGGGCTAATCGTGCCGCGCTCATCCCTGGAGGGTGCGGCCGCGCTGATGGGCATGCTGTTTCCCGCCGGGCACTTCCTGGATATCGCGGTGGGCACCTTCACCAAGGCGTTGGACCTGCGCCAGCTATGGCCGCAGTGCCTGGCGTTGTTCGGGTTCTTCGTCGGGTTCACCGGGCTTAGCCTGATCATGCTCAAGAAGCAGGAGGCCTGATGCACACGCTCACTCATATCCTGCGCCTGGGCATCAAGGAACTCACCAGCCTGCGTCACGACAGTGTCTTGCTGTTGTTCCTGGTCTACGCCTTCACCGTTGCCATCTACATGCCTGCCGCCGGATCGGTAATTGGCGTACACAACGCCAGCGTCGCCTTTGTGGATGAAGATCACAGCACGCTCTCCCGGCAGATGGCCGAGGCGCTGCAACCGCCGGAATTCCAGGCGCCTGCGCCGCTGGCCTACGACCAATTGGACAAGGTGATGGACAGCGGCCAGTACACCTTCGTGATCAACGTGCCGGCCAATTTCCAGGCCGATCTGCTCGCCGGCCGCCAGCCCGGCGTACAGGTGAACGTCGATGCCACGGCAATGAGCCAAGCGTTCATGGGCGCGGGGTATATCGGCAGGATTTTCCAACGGGAGTTGCTGAGTTACAGCGGTCAGGCTGACTCCACCAGCAAAGCCCCGGCGCTGCTGACCACGCGGGCGCTGTTCAATACCAACCTGGAAGGTGGCTGGTTCTTGGCGGTGATCCAGATCGTCAACAACATCACCATTCTCGCCATTGTGCTGACCGGCACCGCGTTATTGCGTGAGCGAGAGCACGGCACTCTCGACCATCTGCTGGTGCTGCCGCTGACCGCACTGGAAATCATGCTGGCGAAAATCTGGAGCAACATGCTGGTGGTGGTGGTGTGCACCTGGGTGTCGCTGGAAGTGGTGGTCAAAGGCTTGCTCGATGTGCCGCTGGCCGGGTCGCTGGGCCTGTTTCTATTCGTGACCGCGCTCTACCTGTTTGCCAGCACCGCGCTGGGGATCTTCCTCGCCACCCTGGCCCGTTCGACGCCGCAGTTCGGTTTGCTGGCGATCCCGGTGATTATCCCGATGCTGCTGCTCTCCGGCGGCAGTACGCCGCTGGACAGCATGCCCGAGTGGTTGCAATGGGTGATGCAGGGCTCGCCGTCGACTCACTTTGTGAGTTTGAGCGCCGCGATCCTGTTCCGGGATGCGGGCGTCGGCGTGGTGTGGCCGGATTTATTGGCGCTGGCGGGGATTGGCCTGCTGTTCTTTGCCGTGGCGCTGGCACGGTTCAGGAAAAGCCTGGCGTCCTGATTCGGAAACACCTGGACTCATACCTGTCCGAACGGACAGTCGTCGTTCAGGACGGGCTTAGGCAGACTCCTGGCTTTGCCCCTTCGGCAAGGAGGCTCGTATGCCCCTGCTCACCAGTACCTACAAACCTGCCATCGATGGCTTGCGGGCCATCGCCGTACTCGCCGTCATCCTCTTTCACGTGGACTTTATCGACCTGCTGCCCGGTGGCTTCACCGGTGTGGACATGTTTTTCGTGATTTCCGGGTATGTGATCAGCCAGTCTTTGTGGGACCGTCGTGAGCTGGGCTTCGGCCGTTACCTGGGAGACTTCTACCGGCGGCGCCTGCTGCGTATCTTGCCTGCCCTGCTGGCCGTGCTGGGTGTGAGTGTTGTGCTGTCCGCGATGTTCATGCCGCAATACTGGCTCAGCGAGCTGATCAATCGCACCGGCCTCGCGGCGTTTTTTGGCCTGAGCAATGTCGTCCTTGCCTGGAACCCCGACACCTATTTCTCACCCAGTGCCGAGCTCAATCCCTACCTGCATACCTGGTCCCTGGGGGTCGAAGAACAGTTCTACGTGATATTTCCGGCGCTGTTCTTTGTCTGGCTGCGCTATCGGCAGCGCGGGGCATTTACCTGGGCCGTGCTGCCGTTGATGGCCATGGCCTCGCTGATCGTCAGCGCCTATCAGGTAACCGCCGACCCGCTGTCGGCGTTCTACATGCTGCCCGGACGCTTCTGGGAATTGGCCGCTGGCGCAATCCTGTTCCAAGGCATTGGCACACGCGAACCGACGCCCCGCCTCAATCGCCTGGCACCGGCCCTGTTGGTCGGAGGCCTCAGCCTGCTGGTCGTCGGCTTCCTGTGCGCCGAACCGCGCCAGTTCCCCTTTCCCTGGGCGATGGTGACCGTGGCAGGCTCGCTCTTGATGATCGCCGGGATTGTGCTGCGGGCCGACAGCCCTGCGGGCGCAGTGCAGCGTTTGCTGCAAACCCCGCTGATGACCTATGTCGGTCGGTTGTCCTACTCGTTGTACCTGTGGCATTGGCCGGTCGCGGTCTTCCTCCGCTGGACGACCGGGATGGAGCTGCTGGCCGTACAACTGCTCTACCCATGGCTGGTGGTGGGCCTCGCAGCGGCGTCCTATCACTGGATAGAAACGCCGATCCGCAGCGGCAGCTCGGCGGTTCAACGCCGGGCGGGGCTCACCTTTGTGACCGGCTTGAGCATCACGGGCCTGATGTGGTTGGGCGCACAATGGGTCGCGGCGAACCCCACAGCCCTGTCGCTCAGCCAGACCCGTGACACCTACACGTGGTATGCCTACAAACATTATCCCCAGGAAGCCTTTGCAACGCTGGACGACCCTGGCCTGGCGGACCGGACACTGTTCGTCATCGGCGACTCCCATACCGCCGCCTACCGCACCCTGCTGAAATTGGTCTCGCTCAAGCTCGGTATCACGGTGGTGGAGTATGAGCGAGGTGGTTGCGCCGTCGTCAGCCTGATCGGCCCCGACCCTGCCCGCTGCGCCGCCTCCCGAGAAGCCCAACTTCAAGAAATCGAAGCCCGTGCCAAACCGGGTGACGTGGTTTTTCTGGCCTCACTGCGCATGCCGGAGCTCGCTGGACACGAGTGGCGCGAGGGTGAGACGGTCATGATCGACAAGGCCTTGGGCGAGCAGACGGTTGAGGACAGGGAAGCCGCGCGAGCCGCCGCCGACACGCTGTTGAGGCGCTTGCAGGCAGCGCAGCTCAACATTCTTATCGATGCACCCAAGCCTGTCTTCATGGCGCCAGCCAACCGGTGTTCGGACTGGTTCAACCGGATCAACCCGGTCTGCGCACCGGGCCTGACCGTACAACGGCACCTGCTTGAACGGCTGCGCGAGCCACAAATGCAGCTATTACAACAGCTGCAAGCGGACTACCCGGCACTGAACGCCTGGGATCCTCTGCCGGTGCTGTGCCCTGGCCCGATCTGCTCGGCCTATGACAAAACGCCAAACCGCTGTTCTTCGATTCGAACCACCTCAGTGGCCATGGCAACCGGGTGCTCGAACCGTCCTTCACCGCAGTCTTGCTGAAGATCTGGAACGTGACGCCGCCCGTTACTGAATGATCAGGTTGTTGAACAACAAGTCTTCCACCACCGGCTTGCCGGTCTCGTCGTTCATCACTTGCTGGGTTTGTTTCAGGGCTTCCTGGCGCAGTTTCTCCTTGCCCTCAACGGTGCTCATGGTCTCGTTGGTCTGCTGGGTAAACAGCGCCACCAACTGGTTACGAATCAACGCGTCGTTGGCTTTGACCGCGGCGGCGGCTTCGGTGCCGGTCACGCGCAGGGCGATATCAGCCTTGAACACTTTGAGTTTCGCCGTACCGTCCAGGCCGTAGTTACCCACGAACGGCGGGCTCAGGCTGATATAGCTGACCTTCGGCGCCTCGCCTTCTTTGGCTTCTTCGGCCTGGGCTGCCATGGGCAAGGTCAGGGCCAGCATCAACAGGATCCACGCTTTCACAGTTCATTCCTCAAATTCGGTGCCGGGTAGCATAACGCTAGTAAGGCTGAGCACAAGCTTATGGCGACTCATCAGGGCCGGGCATGCTCGTTGACCCACGGGCCTACCCTCCTACACTTATCGGCCACGACACCAAAAGGAATAGCCCGATGAAAGCTGTGCTGTGCAAAGCCTTCGGCCCCGCCGAAACCCTGGTGCTGGAAGAAATCGCCAGCCCGGCGATCAAGAAGAACGAAATCCTGCTGGACGTGCATGCGGCGGGGGTGAATTTTCCGGACACCTTGATCATCGAGGGCAAGTACCAGTTCAAGCCGCCCTTTCCGTTTTCGCCGGGTGGCGAGGCGTCGGGCGTGGTCAGCGAAGTGGGCGAAAAAGTCAGCCATTTGAAAGTCGGCGACCGGGTCATGGCCCTCACCGGCTGGGGCAGCTTTGCCGAGCAGGTCGCGGTGCCGGGCTATAACGTGCTGCCGATCCCGCCGAGCATGGACTTCAACACCGCCGCCGCCTTCAGCATGACCTACGGCACCTCGATGCACGCGCTTAAACAACGCGCCAACCTGCAACCCGGCGAAACCTTGCTGGTGCTCGGCGCGTCCGGCGGTGTGGGCCTGGCCGCCGTGGAAATCGGCAAGGCCATGGGCGCACGCGTGATCGCCGCCGCCAGCAGCGCCGACAAACTCGCCGTGGCCAAGGCGCCGGCGCCGATGAGCTGATCAACTACAGCGAAACCAGCCTGAAAGACGAGATCAAGCGCCTCACCGACGGCAACGGCGCCGATGTGATCTACGACCCGGTGGGCGGCGACCTGTTCGACCAGGCCATCCGCGCCATCGCCTGGAACGGCCGCCTGCTGGTGGTGGGCTTTGCCAGCGGGCGCATTCCAGAGCTGCCGGTGAACCTGGCGCTGCTCAAGGGTGCGGCGGTGGTCGGCGTGTTTTGGGGCTCTTTTGCCCAGCGCCAGCCGCAGGATAATGCGGCGAACTTCCAGCAATTGTTCACCTGGTATGGCGAGGGCAAGCTCAAGCCGCTGGTGTCGCAGGTGTATCCGCTCGAACAGGCCGCCCAGGCGATCAATGACCTCGGCCAGCGCCGGGCGGTAGGCAAGGTGGTCGTCCAGACCCGGTAATAGCCATCTGAAATGCGATCAATGTGGGAGGGGGCTTGCCCCCAATGCCAGTCAGTTAAGGAGGAACACTGTAACTGTGGTGAGCGGGCTTGCCCCGCGCTGGGCTGCCGAAGCAGCCC
>NZ_JADDUM010000163.1 GCF_015163715.1 Pseudomonas cyclaminis | reverse complement strand
CGGGGCAAGCCCGCTCACCACAGTTACAGTGTTCCTCCTTAACTGACTGGCATTGGGGCTTGCCCCCGATAGCGGTGGATCAGCCAACGAATCTGTTGGCTGGCACTCTGCTATCGGGGGCAAGCCCCCTCCCACATTTGGGTTTTGTGATGTTGCTTAGAACTTGTAGCCGATACCCACCATGTAAACCATCGGGTCGACGTCCACATTGACTTTGGCCCGTGTGCCCGGCGCCACGGCGTTGTTCTCCACGGTGGCCTTGGTGCTGATGTCGATGTAGCGCGCCTGGGCGTTGATCATCCACTTGTCGTTGATCATGTAGTCCGCGCCGATCTGCGCAGCCCAACCCCACGAGTTCTCGGCCTTGAAGTTACTGAAGCCAGCCCCTTGGGCACGGCTGCCTACGTGTTCATCGTAGATCCAGGTGTAGTTGATACCGGCACCGACATACGGCTGGAAGGCGGACTTGTTGTCCAGCGGGTAGTACACGACGCTCAGGGTCGGCGGCAGGTGTTTCAGGGTGCCGAGCTTGCCATTGGCGGCGCCGAGGGCGGTGCCCTTGATCTTCACGTCGTGCTCGAACGGCGTGGCGGCCAGCAGTTCGATACCTACGTGATTGGTCAGCATGTAGGCGAAGTTGAGGCCCAGCTGGGTGTCGCTGCTCATGGTCGCCTTGCCGCCCAGGTTGGCGCCGGCCAGCGGGCCCTGGTCAACCTTGACGGTACTGCTGTCGGCCTTCGGGTTCACGGTGATAGCACCGGCGCGAACCAGAATGTCACCCGCTTCGTGAGCATGGGCGAGGGGGGCGACGAGGGCGAGCGCGAAGAGGGACGCGCCGAGCAGAGACTTGTTCATGGGAGCTCCAAAGGACGTTTAAAAGTTGTACGTCCAATGGTAAAGATCGTTCCGTCTGGTCTGTTGACTCAGCTCAATGAAAGGGCGATCAGGGTTATTCCTGCAGCTCGTACATGTAAATCTTCTCGGCCTCCATCTGGTAACCGGCGTCGGCCAGTTCGCTGGTAGACGGCTTGACCTGCATCGCGCCTTCAATCCAATACGGCTGGTACAGCTCATCGAGTTTTACGCCGACTTCGCTTTTCACATGCACGATCTGGTTCGACGGCGGCGGCGGTACGTGGATGCACGCGCCGAAATACGGCACCAGCAAAAATTCGGTGGTGCGGCCTTCTTCGCTGACTTCCAACGGCACGATATAGCCCGGCAGGCGGATGTGCTGGCCATTGAGGCTCTGCACCACCGGCGCGTTGGGCAAGTCCTGCTTGGCCGCGGGCGCGGCTTCGACGGACAGGGCGTCGGCCATGTTCGACAGGTCGTGCAGCGGTTTCATATTGGGGACTTCCGGCGGCGCGTCCGGCGGAATCATCTCTTGCCAGGACAAATCCTTGGGCTGCTCATCCGCCCAGGCCGGAACGACCACCAGCAACAACAGTGCGAACAGGGCACGACGCATAAAGACTCCTTAATGGGTAGCTGCAAGTGGCAAGTTACAAGTAAATGCCGGTTTGCTTGCCGCTTGAAGCTCAAGACTTGCAACTGCTGTTCACAGTCGTATGGACAGGCCATCGGCCAAGGATTGTCGGTAGGCGCGCCAGGCCGGCACGCTGCCCATCAACAGCGCAGCGGCCAGGATACCGGCGAGCAAGGTCCATTCATATTCGCTTGGCCAGGACATCGGCAGGTCCAGCCCGTAATTGGCCTGCAAATACCCGCGCGACGCGGCGATGCACACATACAGCAGGCCCACGCCGGCGATCACGCCGGACAGGGCCAGGGCGAACGCTTCGAAGATCAGCAACGTCGCGATATGCCACGGCCGTGCACCCACCGAGCGCAGGATCGCCATTTCGCGCCGTCGCTCGTTGAGGCTGGTGAGGATGGCGGTGAGCATGCCGATCAAGCCGGTCAGCACCACGAACAGCGAGATCACGAACAGCGCTTTTTCGGCGGTGCCCATCATGCTCCACAGCTCTTGCAACGCCACGCCCGGCAAGATCGCCAACATCGGCTCGCCACGGAATTCATTGATCTCCCGTTGCAGGGCGAAGGTGGAAATCTTGTTGTTCAGGCCCAGCATAAAGGCGGTGATGGCCTGCGGGGTCAGGTCCATGTTGCGTGCCTGGTCGGCGCTGATACGGCCTTTGCCCTGGGCCGGCACGCCGTTGTGCCAGTCGATATGGATCGCTTCCATGCCGCCCAGGCTGATGTGCAGCGTGCGGTCCACCGGCGTGCCGGTACGCTTGAGAATGCGACCACGGTGAACGGTTTGTCATCGTGTTTCACCAGGCTGACCACCGCCACGCCATGGGCCAGTACCAGCTTGTCGCCGAGCTTGTAATGCAGGGCATCGGCCACCTCGGCGCCGAGCACTACTTCGAACGGGTCGGTGGCAAAGGCACGGCCACTGGCCAGTTCGAGGTTTTGCTTGCGGCCGTACTGATAGTGCTCGAAGTAGGATTCGTTGGTGCCCATCACCCGGTAGCCGCGATGGGAGTCGCCGAGGGAAATCGGGATCGCCCATTTCACCTGGGGGTTGGCGGCGAAGTGCTCGTAGCTGTCCCAGCGGATATTGTTGGTGGCGTTGCCGATACGAAACACCGAATACAGCAGCAGGTTGACCGAGCCGGAGCGCGCACCGACGATCAGGTCGGTGCCGCTGATGGTGCTGGCGAAACTGTTGCGCGCCTCAACGCGCACCCGTTCCACGGCGAGCAACAAGCAGACTGAAAGCGCGATGGCAAACGCGGTGAGGATCGCGGTAAAGCGGCGGTTAGCCAGGCTGGCCATGGCCAGACGAAACAAATACATCTCAAACCTCTACGGGCGTGGCGGCGCGATTGAGTTCGGCCAGCGACAGGTTGCGGTCGAACAACGGCGCCAGGCTCTGGTCGTGGCTGACAAACAACAGGCTGGCGCCAGCGTCGCGGCATTCCGCGAACAACAATTGCAGAAAAGCTTCGCGGGCGTCGTAGTCCAGGGCCGAGGTGGGTTCGTCGGCGATCACCAGTTCCGGTTGACCGATCAGCGCACGGGCGGCGGCCACCCGTTGCTGCTGGCCGATGGACAGCGAGTCGGCACGGCGCTCCAGCAGGTCTTTATCCTTCAAGCCCAAATGCGCGAGTAACGTGGCGGCGGCCTGGTCGACACTGCCGTGGCGCTGCTTTGCACGCTGCGCACGCAGTTTGGAAAAGTGGCAAGGCAACTCGACGTTTTCGCGCACCGACAGGAACGGCAGCAGGTTGAATTGCTGGAAAACGTAGCCGGTATGGTCGACGCGGAAACGATCACGGGCGCCGGCCGAGAGTTCGGTCAGCTCCTGGCCTAGCAGGCGAATGCTGCCTCGGCTGGGGGTCTGCACGCCACCCAGCAGGCCCAGCAGCGTGGTCTTGCCACTGCCGCTCGGGCCCTTGAGAAACAGGGTTTCCCCCGCGTCCAGGCGGAACGCGGGGATGTCCAGCAACTGTGGGTGACCGGGCCAGTTGAAGCCCAGGTCAGACAGTTCGATCAGTGCTTGGGTCATGTGAACTCAGAACTTCAGGGTGGCTGCTGTGGCCGTGGCGTCAACACCTTGCTGGCCGCTCGGGCCGATCAGTTGTACCTGAATTTTCTTAGTGGCGGGGAAGGTCTTGAAGACCTGGGTCAGGTCCAGATTGCTCAAAGCGGTCGGCGTGGCGCAGGTGAATTGGTAATGGGCGTGGATTTCGCTGTGGTCGTGATGATGCTCGTGGGCGCCGTCCTTGGCGTCGTGGTCATGGTCGTCATCATCATCGTGGTCGGCCTCCGGCTTGTCGCCGAACAACGGACTGTTGAGTTCCTGGCTGCTGACCACGCAACCGGCGGCCTTGGGCAGGTTGAACAGGGCTGCTGGGTTTTCCAGCTGTTTGCGCACGGCGGCGACCTTGGCTTTGTCGGCCGCAGTAGTGGCGACGTGCTCGAAACCGACCAGGTTCATGGCCGGGCTGTCCAGCTCAAGCTCCAGAGCCTGGCCGTCGAGTACGGCATTGAGGCGGCCGACGCCGTGCTCGTGGGCGCCAAGGCTGCCGTGTTCGTGGTCGTGATCATGCTCGTCGGCTGCGTGAGCAATGGCGAGTGGCAGCAGGGCGAACGGCAAAGCGAGCAGCAGGCGGCGCATGGGAAAGCTCCAGAACATGAAAGTTATGTTATGTGATCTTATAACAATAGAGCCGAGAGTTTGACCGTCTGCTTGGCGTTGCGCAAGCCGCATGGGAGCATGCCCGTCAGAAAAACTGCAGGAGTAAGGACGATGTTGCGAATTCGTGGAACCGTCGGCGACCTGCCGGTGGACTTGACCCTGGAACTGGACGACGGCGACTGGGCACGGCTGGGCGCGCAGCTGCAGGCCGCACCAACCCCGACTGCGCCGACCGCGGCGCCGGTTAAACAAAATGAGGATCTGTGGCAGAACGCCCTGGACCTGTTGCGCAGCGCCGGGCAACTCACTGGCCTGGAACTGCTCGACCAACTGGAAGCCCTGGCTGGCGACGCCTCGGCGGGCAAACGCCTGTTGGTGCGCCTGCGCCACAGCGCCAAGGTCAAGGTGAGCAGCGGCGGGGATACGCCGCTGTACAGTTGGATCGGTGATTAGTACAGCGCGGCAAACAACTTGCGGCGGTACACGGTGACCAGTGGATGGTCATTGCCCAGCAACTCGAACACTTGCAGCAAGGTCTTGTGCGGCAGGCCTTCGCTGTAGCTGCGGTTGCGGACAAACAATTTGAGCAGGCCTTCCAGCGCGGCGTCGTACTGCTGGCGCGCCAGTTGCTGGACGCTCAACTGATAGGCGGCTTCATCGTCCTGCGGGTTTTGCGCCAGGCGGCTTTTCAAGTCGGCGCGTCCGGCAGGTCGGCGGCCTGGCGCAAGAAGGTGATTTGCGCCTTGGCCCCGGCGAGCGCGGCTTTGTGGTCGTCGCTTTTCACGGCGTCGAGTACGGTTTGCGCTTCACCCAGCTCACCACGTTCGGCCAGGCAGCGTGCGTACAGGATCAACGCGGCAGCGTGGGTGTTGTCCTCGCCCAGCAGCGCGACGAGTACGGCTTCGGCATCGCTGATGCGACCTTCGGCAAACAACGTTTGGGCCTGCACCAACGGGTCAGCCGCTTTTGGCGCTGGCATCTGCACATGGGGCTCCAACAGTGCACGCACCGCCGACTCCGGCTGCGCGCCAGCAAAACCGTCCACTGGCTGGCCATCCTTGAACAGCACCACCGTCGGCAGGCTTTGAATGCCAAAGCGCGCAACGATGTCCTGCTCGGCTTCGCAATCGACCTTGGCCAACAGCAACTCGCCCTGATAACTCTCGGCAATCTGCGCCAGCATCGGCATCAACGCCTTGCACGGCGCGCACCACTCGGCCCAGAAATCCACCAATACGGGTTTTTCGAAGGAGTTCTGAATCACCGCCTGGTCGAAGGTGGCGGAGGTGACGTCGAAGATGTACGGCGTGGGCTCACTCATGGGGCGTCTCGAATAAAGCGGGAATGGGGCAACTATAAGGGCTGGCGTCGCGAATGGTACAGGCTCACCTTGCGAAACTCCCAAGGCTCGGCCAGGTCTGGCAGGGTCAGCGCATCGAGGATTTCCAGGCGTTGGTAAGCCGGGTGTTGGAAGTCGCGCACCCGTGAGTCCGCGACCAGTGCTTCGCGGCCGCGGCTGAGGAAGTGATCCAGCAGCGGCAGGTTGGCGCGGTCGTAGAGCACGTCGGCTACCAGGATCAGGTCGAAGCGGTCGGCTTCGGCGAAGAAGTCGGCCGAATAGGTTAATTCCACGTGATTGAGCTCGGCATTGGCGCGGCAAGAGGCCAAGGCCAGCGGGTCCAGATCGCAGGCCACGACTTCCAACGCGCCGGCTTTAATCGCCGCAATCGCGGCCACGCCGGAACCGGCACCGAAATCCAGCACGCGCTTGCCGGCGACCCACTCGGGGTTCGCCGCCAAATACCGCGCCAATGCCAGGCCGCTGGCCCAGCAAAAACTCCAGTAGGGCGGCTCATGCAGGATGCGCCGGGTTTCTTCGGGGCTGAAGGCGCGGTCCATGTTGTCCGCATCCAGCAGCCACAACGACAGCTCGGTGCCCGGCAGCGGGCAGGGCACCAGTTGCGCGTCGCCGATCAGTTCGCTCAGGGCGCGCTGCAAGTCCAACGGTGGCGTCATGGTGCCTTGACGAGTTCCAGGGGGCCGGTGGTCTGGGTGATTGCCTGGGTGATGCGCACGGCGGGCAGGTGCAGGATCAACTGCCCGGACTGGCTGGCGCGGCCACGCAGTTCAACCCGCGCACCGACCGGGAAGGCCTCGGGGTTGAAGCGCAGGCGGAAGGCCAGAGGTTTGCCATTGCCGGTCAGCACGCTGCTGGCGAGCAGTTGTTGCGGGCGTGAGCGGTCGTCGATCACCAGCAGGGCCATCTCGACTTCGGCACCGGCGGGCACGTTGGTCAGGCTGCCGTTGATTTCACGCTGGTAGGCGGGCAGGGGGCCGAGGTCTTCAATGCCCGGGACTTTTTTCTCTTGCGCGGGCACCGGTTGGGGCGTGGAAGGTTTGGGGGCTTCGCTGCTGCAGGCGACCAGGACACTGAACAGGGTGAGCAAAACAAGTGGTCGTAACTGCATGTACGGCTCCAGAAAGGACAAAATCCGTGACTTGAAATGTAAGAAACATAATAGCCCGCCTATATACCGTAAAGGCTATGGCTTGTCTTGCCACAGGGATGCGCTACCATGGCCCTCCCTTTTTTTGTTGCCTGCCACCATGCACTGTCCCTTCTGCGGTGCCAACGACACCAAGGTCATTGACTCGCGTCTGGTCGCCGAGGGCGATCAAGTACGTCGCCGGCGCGAATGCCTGGCCTCTGGCTGCGGTGAACGTTTCACCACCTTCGAAACCGCCGAACTGGTATTGCCACGTCTGATCAAGTCCGACGGCAGCCGCCAGCCCTTCGACGAAGAAAAACTGCGCGCCGGTATGCAGCGCGCCCTGGAAAAACGCCCGGTGAGTGTCGAGCGGCTGGAAGCGGCGCTGGTGCACATCAAGCACAAGCTGCGGGCGACCGGCGAGCGCGAGGTCAAGAGCCTGGTGGTGGGAGAGTTGGTGATGGGCGAGCTGCAAAAGCTCGACGAAGTCGCCTATATCCGTTTCGCCTCGGTGTATCGACGCTTCCAGGACCTCAATGAGTTCCGCGAAGAGATCGACCGCCTGGCCCGTGAGCCGGTCAAACCATGATCCCACCTACCGCTGAACAAACTGTCCTCGACGCCCATTACATGGCCCGCGCCCTCGAACTGGCGCGCAAGGGCCGCTACACCACCCACCCCAACCCTCGGGTGGGCTGCGTGATCGTGCGAGATGGCCAGATTGTCGGCGAAGGCTGGCACGAGCGCACCGGCGAACCCCATGCCGAACCCAATGCACTGCGCGCCGCCGGTGACAAGGCCCGTGGCGCCACCGTGTACGTGACCCTCGAACCGTGCAGTCATCACGGTCGCACACCGCCGTGCGCCGATGCGCTGGTGAGTGCGGGCGTTGCACGCGTTGTGGCTGGCATGCAGGACCCCAATCCGGAAGTGGCGGGGCGCGGTATGCAGCGCCTGGCCCAGGCCGGGATCGAGATTCGCAGCGGCGTGCTGGAAAGTGAGGCGCGGGCGCTGAACCCGGGTTTTCTCAAGCGCATGGAACACGGCCTGCCGTTTGTGCGGGTCAAGCTGGCGATGAGCCTGGACGGCCGCACGGCGATGGCCAGCGGCGAAAGCCAATGGATCACCGGCCCTGCCGCCCGCGCCGCCGTGCAGCGTCTGCGCGCCGAGGCCAGCGTGGTGCTGACCGGCGCCGACACGGTGTTGGCCGACGGTGCGCGCCTGACTGTGCGCGCCGCCGAGCTGGGCCTGGAT
>NZ_JADDUM010000162.1 GCF_015163715.1 Pseudomonas cyclaminis | reverse complement strand
ATTTGGGTAACGGCGGCTTATGGTTCCGCCCTTACGGCGGGTCACTTTCGAAAAGCGCGAAAGTAACCAAAGCGCTCTTGCCCCAACACTCGGCACCTCGCCTAGGCTCGGTGTGCCCTCACTCCGGCTTTGGACCGTGGGCCGCCGCGATGGGCCATCCTTGGCCCAGCGCGGGCTAACCCGGCGTCCTGCCGGGGTTCACCCACGGATTCGTGCCTGCGTTCGGCCAGCGTGTTTGACGGGGCGCTTGAGATCAAAATCAAAAGCAGAGCCAGAGCCAGAGCCAGAGCCAGAGCCAACCTGAGGCCCACCTGATGTATGGAGATTAAAATGTGGGAGGGGGCTTGCCCCCGATAACGGTGGCTCAGTCAAAGTTGCATCAACTGACACCCCCTCATCGGGGGCAAGCTCCCTCGCCACAACAAGCCTTCCCGTCACGACACCACCTCCGCCGCAACGCCTTCCAACCACCACACGGCCATCCCCTGAACATTCGGCGCCTTGAGCAAAGTGAAATGATTCCCCCCGCCATACCAAACCTCCAACCCACTGCCCTGGCGCTTCCAGCCCTCGACCATCCCCCCTTGCTCCCGCTGGTTCCCCACTGCATCCAACGCCGGATCCTCGGCCAGCACCAACCGCACCACCCCGCGATAGCGCTGTGCCGGGCGATACACCGTGCGCAATGCGACCGCGTAGGTGCGCGCCGGACCCGCCATCGCGTCAACACTGGCGCGGGCCGGCAACAACCCCACGCCCACCATCCCTGCATGCAGGCCCTGGCGCTGCGCCACTTCATCGGCAACGGCAAAGTCCCCACGGTCAATTCCCAAGGGTTTGCCTGCCGCCAACTGCATCGCCTCGATCAACCGCAACAACGCCGCCGTCATCGTATAGGGCCGCCCCGCGCCGCCCGGCGCCTCGCTGTCGATCACCGTCAACGACGCCACTTCCCGCCCCGCCGCCTGCAACCGCAGCGCCATCTCCAGCGCGACCCAGCCGCCAAACGAATGGCCCACCAGATGCACCGGCCCGTGCGGGCACTCGTGCTCCAGTGCGAGCAGATTACAACTCGCCGCCGCTTCGACCTGGCTGTGGGGCACTGCCTCGCCATCCAGCCCTCGCGGCTGCAAGCCGAACAACGGCCAGTCCCGCCCTAGCGCTTCGCCAAGGCCCACAAACCCGGTGACGCTGTCCCCTGCCCCCGGCACGCAGAACACCGGCGCATAGCCGGCCCGTCCACCCTGGATCCGCAGCAACGGTTGATGCGCGGTTTCCAGCACCGGTGAACACCCTGCCAAGGCCTCTGTCATCGCCGCACCCAACGCACGGATATGCGGCGCCTGCATCATGCTCTGGTGATCACCCGGCACGTCCACCTGGCGCAATTGCCCAGGCGCCAGGGCGTCCTCCCAACCCAGCGATACACTGCGCCGCGACAATTCGGTCGGCCGCTCCACAGCGCTGAACAGGTGCACCGGTATCGGCAACGGGAACAGGCTGTAATGCGCCAGCGCATGCCCGTGGCCGACTTCGCGCTCGATAAAGCTCAAGAGGTCCGCATCCGCAGCCGCCGCCATTTGCGCGTATAGCAAACCTTGATCGCGACAGCGTTGCAGCAGACCTGCAAAGTCCAGCTGTCCAATCTGCGCGTCCAACTGTTCAATCCTCGCCAGCTCATCCACACCTCCCTGTGCGTTCCAATAGGCGCGGCACTGCAACAGCAAATGCCGCTTGAGCGCATCCGGCCCGCTCCAGCGCGCCTTGCCCTGGTCGGTCAGGCGCGGCACATAGCTGTCGATCAGGCCGAGGAACGCCACCGGTTCGTCCAACCCCAGCAATTGCATCGCCACTTCATAGGCCAGCACACCGCCAAATGACCACCCCCGCGATGCGATACGGCCCATGGGGTTGCAGGCCGCGAATCAGGCCGACCATGCGTGCCGCCAGGCCTTCCAGGGTGTTGAGGTGCGGCTCGCCGAGCGCCAGTCCCGGCAGGCCATAGATCGGGTAGTCACCCGGCAGATGCTGGCCCAGCGCCGGGAAGTACACGTCCATGCCGCTGAATTCATGCACCAGGAACAACGGCGCTTGCTTGCCGCTGCTGCGCACCGTGATCACCGAAGCGTCGCGCACCGGCTCGTCGGTGCGCTGGCGCAGCATCGCGGCCACCGAGGCGACGCTGGCGTGGAGGAACAACTCGGCCAGGCTCACCGCCAGCCCTGCGGTTTCCATCAGGTTGACCAGGCGAATCGCCAACAGCGAATGCCCGCCCAGCTCAAAGAAACTGTCATGCCGGCCAACCTGTTCCAGCTTCAGCACCTCGGCCCATAACTGCGCCAGGGTCTGTTCCAGGGCGTCGATCGGTGCTTCGAACTCGCGACTGAGCTGCGCGTCCAGGGCCGGCTCCGGCAGGGCTTTGCGGTCGACCTTGCCATTGGCGGTCAACGGCAGGCGGTCCAGCGGTACATAGGCCGAAGGCAACATGTAGTCCGGCAGTTGCCCCTGCAGATGGGCGCGGACGCTGTCGATAGCGACGGGCTGCGCAGCCCAGGTGAAATACGCCACCAAACGCTTATCCCCCGGCGCGTCTTCACGGGCCAACACCACCGCGTCCTGAATGCCCACGCAGGTCATCAGGCGCGCTTCGATCTCGCCCAATTCGATGCGGAAACCACGGATTTTCACCTGATCGTCATTGCGTCCGATGCATTCGAGCAGGCCATCCACGGTCCAGCGGCCGAGGTCGCCGGTGCGGTACATCAAGGCCTGCGGATTGAAGGGATCCTGCACAAATTTTTCAGCGGTGAGGTCCGGTCGATTCAAATAACCCAGGGCCACGCCGTCACCACCGATGCAGATTTCACCGGTCACACCCTGGGGCACTGGCTGCAAATACGCATCCAGCACATGCACCTGGGTGTTGGAGATCGGCCGTCCCACCGGCACGCTGTCGGCGTCGTCGGCAATCGTGCGCACTTCATAGGTGGTGGCGTAGGTGGTGGTTTCCGTCGGGCCGTAGCAATGCACCAGGCGCAACGCCGGCGCCTGGGCCAACAGGCTGCGGAACGCCGCAGGATCGGCACGCTCGCCGCCGCACAGGAGGATGCGCAAACCGGCCAGTGCGTCGGGAATCAGCTGCACGTACTGGTTGAACAACGCCGTGGTGACGAACAGCACCGTCGCCCCACGCAGCGCCGCGCCGAATGCCGCAGGGTCAAGCAAGGTGGCGTGATCGATGACCTGCACCTGCCCACCGTTGAGCAACGACCCCCAGACATCCATGGTGCTGGCGTCGAACGCCGGGTTGGAGGCGAAGGCCACGCGGTCGCTGGCGTTGAAGTCGGCGTAGCCGTTGTTGAGCACCAACCGCGTGATGCCGCGATGGGGCACCCGCACGCCCTTGGGAATGCCGGTGGAGCCGGAGGTGTACATGATGTACGCCACGCTGTCCGAGGCTTGTGACAGGGCCGGGTTATGGCTCGGCTGTGGATCGAGGGCCAGGGTGTCCAGGTCCAGGCGTTGCGCCGCGTAGTCGATCAGCGCATCGCTGCGGGTCAACAACCAGCGCGCATCGCTGTCCTGCACCATGAACGCCTGGCGTTCGGCGGGTGCGTTGATGTCCAGCGGCACATAGGCAGCCGCACACTTCAATACCGCCAGTTGACCGACCAGCAGCGCGACGGAACGGGGCAGCAGGATCGCCACGTTGTCGCCCGGTTTTACGCCCAGGCCCGACAGGTGATGGGCCAGGCGGTTGGCGCGGGAATTCAGCTCGCCGTAGCTCACGCGCTGCTCGCCCTGCACCACGGCCACTGCATCGGGACGCGCCTGGGCCTGGGCTTCGAACAGGCGCTGCACCGTGTGTTCACGGGGGAAATCGCGGGTGCTGGCGTTGAACGCCAGCCGCAGTTGGTGCTGTTCGGCGGCGGGCAGGATCGGCAAGCGGCTGATGGCGGTATCGCTGGCCTGTTCCAGCGCCTGCACCAATTGCTCCAGGGCCACACTCAGGTAATCACACAGGCGCCGGGCGCCCTGCCCCGAGGCTTTGAAGGTGAAGCCATCGCCCAGGTCATCCACGCTCATCGACAGGCCGTAGTTGCTGTGCTCCTCGGCCTTGAGCAGGTCAATGCCCTGCCACGCCTCAGCCACTCCACCGACCTGCGGCGCGCTGTGCCGATAGTTGAACAGCACGCTGAACAGCGGCGTGGTCACCGGCACACCACTGCAACGCTGGGCCACTGTCAGCGGTGCATGTTCATGGCTGAGCAGTTGGCTCAGCCGCGCATGGGTGGCGCGAACGGCGCTGCGTACCGAGTGCTCGCCGAGATCGACCCGCAGCGGCAAGGTGTTGATGAACACGCCCATGGCCCGCTCGGCGCCTTCGCCGCCGTGCATGCGGCCGAGCATCACGGTGCCGAACACCACCTGCTCACGGCCCGACACCTTGCCCAGCACCTGGGCCCACCCCAGGTGCATCAGGCTGGCGGCGCTGACGCCGCACTGGCGCGCCTGAGTGCGCAGGCGCTGGCTTAACTCAGGCGCAATCGCCAGGCGTACCTGTTCATTGATGCCCAGGTTGGCCACCTCCGTGGGCTCGTCGATCTGGCCGAGCATGTCGCGGAAAAACCCTTCGTGATCGTCCACGCCCAAGCGCGTCTGCTCCACCGTCTGCGCCACATAGTTGCGATACGGCACAGGGGTGCCCAAGGTGTGTTGCGTGCCCAGCAGGAACGCCTGCAGCTCGTGTTGCAGGATCTCCAGGGCGATGTGGTCCATGACCAAGTGATGGAACAGCAAGGTGGCGACCACACGCGGGGTTTCTTCGCTGCACACCAGGCGCATCAACGGCGCCTGGGACAGGTCCAGGCGCGAGGGCAACGGCCCGTTTTCAACCCGCAGCGATGCCTTGCGCCAGACCACTTGCACCGGTTCTTCCAGGTCGTCCCAGTGGAACGACGAGCGCAGGATGTCATGGCGCTCGATCACCGCCTGCAACGCCAGGGCAAACGCGTCCAGGCGCTGGCGGCTGTCAAAGGCAAACTGCGCCTGCAACACATAGGCATCGCCGGCCTGCACGGCGCGATGGTGATAGAGCATGCCGGCCTGCAACGGCGCCAGCGGGTAGATGTCCTGCACATTCGCCGCGCCACCGGGGATACCGGCGACGAGGTGGTCGATAGCGGCCTGCTCCAGCACGATCAGCGGCAACATCGCGGGCGTGATCGAGGTGCAGCCGTCGACGATGCCATTGGCCGGCACCACCACTTCGCGGCCACCGCCCAACGCCGCCGCCAAGGCCGACAGGGTGGGCTGAGCGAACAGCACTTTTACGTCCGCCGACAAACCCAGGCCGCGCATGCGCCCCATCAGGCTCACCGCCAGCAACGAGTGCCCGCCCAGTTCAAAGAAGTTGTCGTGACGCCCCACACGCTCCACCTTGAGCAACTCGGCCCACAGGCTGGCCAGGGCGATTTCCGTGTCGCCCTCGGGCGCTTCGTATTCGCGCACCACCATCGACTCCAGGCCCGGCGCGGGCAGTGCCTTGCGGTCGAGCTTGCCGTTGGGGCTCAAGGGCAACGCGTCGAGGTGAACGAAGACCGCCGGCACCATGAACTCAGGCAGGTGGTGCAGCAACTGACTGCGCAGCACATCGATGTCGATAAAGGCGCCGGTGTAGTACGCCACCAGGCGGTCTTCACGGGCGATCACGGCGGCTTCGTTGACCGCCGGGCACTCGGTCAGGCGGGCCTGGATCTCGCCCAGTTCGATGCGCAGGCCACGGATTTTCACTTGGTCGTCGTTGCGGCCCAGGTACTCAATATTCCCATCGGGCAGATACCGGCCGACGTCGCCGGTACGGTACATCCGCCCACGGCTGAAGGGATCCTCAAGAAAGCGTTCGGCGGTCAGTTCCGGGCGGTTCAGGTAACCCCGCGCCACTTGCACGCCGCCGATAAACAGCTCGCCGACCACGCCCAGCGGCACCGGCTGCAATTGCCCGTCCAGCAGGTACATGCGGGTGTTGGCGATGGGCTTGCCGATCGGGGTGTTGTCCGGCGTCACCGGGCCTGCGCAGTTCCACGCCGTCACGTCGACAGCGGCTTCGGTCGGGCCATACAGGTTATGCAGCCCACTGCCCGGCAACTGCTGCTTGAAACGCCGCACCAGGCTGCCCGGCAACGCCTCGCCGCTGCACATAACGCGCACCAGCCCCGCGGCCTGGCTGACATCGCCATGGGCCAGGAACACGTCGAGCATCGACGGTACGAAGTGCAGCGTGGTGATGTGTTCGGCCTCGATCACCTCGCACAGGTACGCCGGGTCTTTATGCCCGCCGGGACGCGCCATCACCAGGCAGGCGCCGGTGAACAGCGGCCAGAAGAATTCCCAGACCGACACATCGAAGCTGAACGGGGTTTTCTGCAAGACCCGGTCCTGGGCCGTGAGCCCGTATTCGTCCTGCATCCACAGCAGGCGATTGACCACGCCGCGATGGTCATTGATCACGCCCTTGGGCTGGCCGGTGGAGCCGGAGGTGTAGATCACGTAGGCGCTCACGCCGGCTACACCGGGGTTCTCCACGGGTTGCCGGTGCCAGCTCGGCTGGTCCAGATCGACCACCGGCACCGCGCCCACCAGCGCACGGGTAGCGCCCTGGATCAGCACGACGGCGGGCGCGCTGTCTTCCAGCATGTAGGCGATGCGCTCCAGCGGGTATGCCGGGTCCAGCGGCACATAGGCGGCGCCGGCCTTGAGGATCGCGTACAGGCCGATGACCATGTCCAGGCCACGTTCCACGCAGATCGCCACCCGCGAATCCGGCTGCACACCCGACGCCAGCAGGTGATGGGCGAGCTGGTTGGCCCGCATATTCAGCTCGGCGTAAGTCAGTTGTAGTTCGCCAGCCTTGAGCGCAATCGCGTCGGGCGTGCGTGCCACCTGGGCCTCGAACATCCCGTGCAAGGTCTGGTCGAGGTTGTAATCCACCTGGGTCGCGTTGAAGTCGAACAGCAGGTGCTGGCGCTCGCGCTCGTCCAGCAGCGGCACATGCTCCAGCACCGCCTGGTCGTTATCGACCATGGCCTGCAACACGCGAGTGAAGTAGCCGACGTAACGCTGCACGGTCGCTTCATCGAACAGCGCCACGGCGTATTCCAGCGCGCCGAGAATCGTGCCCTGCACTTCACCGAGGTTCAGCGACAGGTCGAACTTGGCAAAGTGGCTGTTCTCCATAATGCCTTCCAGGGCCAGATCGCCCAGGGCCAGGGTCGGCGCGCTGCTGTCCTGCCAGGCCAGCAGGGTCTGGAACAACGGGCTGTGGGCCAGGCTGCGCACCGGCCGGGTGAGTTCCACCACTTGCTCGAAGGGCAGGTCCTGATGGGCCTGGGCCGCCAGGGTCAGCGCCTTGACCCGAGCCAGCAGCGCTTCGGTACTCAGCCCGCCCGAGGTGTCGATGCGCACCGCCAGGGTGTTGACGAACAGGCCGATCAGCCCTTCGACTTCACTGCGCGTACGGTTGGCCACCGGCGAGCCGATCACCACATCCGCCTGCCCCGAAAGCCGTGCAAGCAAGGAGGCCCAGGCGCTCATCACAGTCATGTACAGCGTGCTGCCATGGCGTTGGCTCAAGGCCTTGAGCCGGCGGTGAGGCGCTCGTCGAGGCGGATGTCCACGCTGCTGCCGGCGTAGTCCTGCTGCGCCGGGCGCGGGCGGTCGGTGGGCAGGCTGAGCAACGCCGGCGCCCCGGCCAGGGCCTGTTGCCAATAGCTGCTCTGGCGCTGAAGGACGTCGCCGCTGAGCCACAAGCGCTGCCACACGGCGAAGTCGCCGTACTGGATCGGCAATGGCGGCAACGGGTCGGGCTGCCCCTGGCTGAAGGCCTGGTACAGCGCCATCAGCTCGCGGGTGAGCACGCCCATGGACCAGCCGTCGGAGACGATGTGATGCAGGGTCAGCAACAGCACATGGTGCTCGTCGGCCATCACCACCAGGCGCCCGCGCAACAGCGGGCCGCGCTCCAGGTCGAACGGCGCCGAGGCTTCGCCGTGGATCAACGCATCCAGCGCCTGCTGCGGTTGCGGGTGGCGGCGCAAGTCCTGCACCTGCAGCGGCAGCACGTCGTCGGCCGCGACGATCAGCACCTGGGCGTCGTCGCCGTGCTGGGCGAAACGGCTGCGCAGGGTTTCATGCCGCGCCACGATCCGCGCCAGCGCCCGTTGCAAGGCCTGCACATGCAAATGCCCACGCAAGCGCAAGCCGATGGGAATGTTGTAGGCGGTATTGGCGCCTTCCATCAATGCCAGGAACCACAGGCGCTGCTGGGCAAACGACAGCGGCACCGGCTCATCGCGGTTGGCCGGCAGGATCGCCGGCAAAGTGCTGCGACCGGCCTGGGCCAGCACCTCGGCGACGGCGGCCAGTTCGGCGTTGGCAAACAGGTCGCCGAGCAACAGTTCCACGCCCAGGCGTTGACGGACCTGGGACACCATGCGCATGGCGAGCAGCGAGTGCCCGCCCAGTTCAAAGAAGTGATCGTGACGGCCGACGCGCTCAACCTGCAACACATCGGCCCAGATCTGCGCCAGGCTGTTTTCGATCTCGCCCTCGGGCGCGGCGTATTCGCGGGTAAACAGCGCGGCCATATCCGGCGCCGGCAAGGCCTTGCGGTCGAGTTTGCCGTTGGCGGTCAAGGGCAGCGTATCGAGTTTCATGAAAGCGACCGGCACCATGTAGTCCGGCAGGTGCGCCACCAGATGGGCGCGGATCTCGCCCACCGCCAGCGCGTCGAGTTGCGGGTTTTCGGTGTAGTACGCCACCAGGCGCTCTTCGCGCACCAGCACCACAGCCTCCTGAACGCTTGGCAGGTGGTTGAGCTGGGTTTCGATTTCCCCCAGTTCGATGCGCACGCCACGGATTTTTACCTGATCGTCATTGCGGCCCAGGTAGTCGAGGTTGCCATCGGGCAACCAGCGCGCCAGGTCGCCGGTGCGGTACATGCGACCGGCGTTGAACGGGTCTTGCAGGAAACGCTCGGCCGTCAGTTCCGGACGGTTCAGGTAACCCCGCGCCACGCCCTTGCCGCCTACATACACTTCACCCGCAACGCCCAGCGGCACCGGGCGTTGTTGCTCGTCCAGCAGGTACACCGTGGCATTGGCGATGGGCTTGCCGATATGCAAAGGCTGCCCGGCCTCGATCTTGCCGGAGGTGGCGACCACCGTGGCTTCGGTGGGGCCATAGTTGTTGATCAGTTCAAAACGCTGCGCCCGCCCGAACTGCCGCAGGCGGTCGCGCCGATCAGCAAGGTGCGCAGGGTCGGGTGCTCGATGTGCTGGCTGAAAGCGTACTCGGCCACGGGCGTGGGCAGGAAACACACATCCAGCGGCTGCGCGCACCACCAGGCCAGCAGTGCGTCGATGTCTTCGGGGCCGTCATGGGCCGCTGGCAGGTGCAGGGTCGCGCCGACACACAGCGCCGGCCACACTTCCCAGGCCATGGCATCAAAGCCGAACCCGGCGACGCTGGCGGTGTGGCGTCCGGCGCACAGGTCGAAGGCGCGGCAATGCCAGTCCACCAGGTTGGTCACGGTGTGGTGCTCGACCATCACGCCTTTGGGCAGGCCGGTGGAGCCGGAGGTGTAGATCACATAGGCGAGGTTCGCCGGGGTCACGGCGACCATAGGGTTGCTCGCCGCGTGGTGGTGCCAGGTGTAGCGGTCCAGGTTGATCACCGGCACGTCCAGCTCGGGCAGGCGGTCGAGCAAGGCGTGCTGGGTCAGTACCGCCACCGGCGCGCTGTCGCTGAGCAGGTAGGCCAGGCGCTCGGCCGGATGGGACGGGTCCACCGGCACGTAGCAGGCGCCGGCCTTAAGGATGGCCAGCAACCCGGCCAGGGTGTCGAGGCCACGACGGGCAACAATGGCCACGCGGTCGTCGGGTTTGACGCCCAGCGCCAGCAGGTGATGGGCCAGCAGGTTGGCTTGCCCGTTGAGTTCGGCGTAGGTCAGGGAGTGCTCCAGCTGCACCGCCGCAATGGCATGCGGCGTAAGAGCGGCCTGGGCTTCGATACGCCCGTGCAGCGTGGTGCCCTGGGGGAAATCAGCCTGGGTGGCGTTGAACTGTTCCAGCAACAACCGTTGCTCGACGGCGGGCACCACCGGCACGTGGTTGAGCGCGGTGTCGGGCGCCTGCTCCAGGGCCGTCACCAGGTTTTCCAGGGCGGTGTACAGGTAGGCGCAGACCCGCTGCGGGTCCACCTGGGTGCTGGCCAACAGGCTCAGGCCAAAGCCGTCGCCCAGGTCATCAATGCTCAGGGTCAACGGGTAGTTGGTGCGCTCTTCGGCACTGAGGGCGGCGATGCCCTGCCACGCCGAGACCGCTTCGGCGCTGGCGGCGGGCGCGCTGTGGCGATAGTTGAGCAGCGCACTGAACAACGGCGTCGGCGCAACCACGCCACTGCAGCGCTGGGCCAGGGCCAACGGCGCGTGCTCGTGGCGCAACAGGGTGGTGAGCCGTGCATGGGTGGCCTTGACCCCGGCGCGCACGTCCTGGCCATCGACGTCCACGCGAAACGGCAAGGTGTTGATGAAGATGCCCAAGGCGCGATCCGTGGCATGGCTGCCTTGCATGCGGCCCATCAACACCGTGCCGAACACCACCTGTTGCTTGCTCGCCAAGACCCCCAGCACCTGCGCCCAGCCCAGGTGAAACAGGCTCGCCGCGCTCACCCCCAACTGCCGCGCCTGGGTGCGCAAGCGCAAGCTCAATGGCGCCGCCAATGGCAGGCTGAGTTCGCTGATGCCCCGCGCATCGCCCTGCACATCCTGCAAGCCAAACGGCAAGGTTGGCTCGCTGATATCGCCGAGCATCTGGCGGAAGAAGCCTTCGTGCTCCTGTTCACTGATGCCCAACCGCGCCTGGGCCACGTAGTTGCGAAACGGCACCGCCTGACCCAACGCCGCGCCCTGCCCCAGCAGGCACGCCTGCATTTCATGACACACCACTTCCAGGGCGCTGTGGTCCAGGGCCATGTGGTGGAACAACAACGTGGCAACGATGCGCCCATTGGCCGGGTCGTCGGCACGCACCAGGCGCAGCAGCGGCGCCTGGGTCACGTCGAGGCGATAGTGGCGGGCATCGAACAAGGCGTGCAGTTGGGCGGCGATCTCGCCGTCGGCCGGGTCCAGTTGCAGGGCCTGCACCGGCAGGCGCGCGGTGCGCCACACCACTTGCGACGGCTCCTGCAAGCCATCCCAAACCACGCCGGTGCGCAGGATGTCATGGCGGTCCATCACTGTTTGCAGTGCTTGGGCGAACGCCTCGAAACGCGCCAGGCTGTCGAACGCGAACTGCGACTGCATCACGTACGGGTCGCCCTGCTCGGCGCTGACATGGTGAAACAGGATGCCCTCCTGCAACGGCGCCAGCGGGTAGATGTCCTGGATATTCGCCACACCGCCGTCGACCGTGGCGACGATGCGGTCGATGTGGTCCTGGCTGAGGCTCGACAGGGTCAGCATGTCCGGTGTGATGCGCTCTGCGCCGGGCGGGATGCGATTGGCCGGCACCTCGACTTCACCGGCCTTGGTCGCGCAATACTCGCCGGCCTTGATCAACTCGATCAGCCCCGGTTTGTGCTCGCGCAAGGCGGCCAGGATTGCAGGGTCGCTCAAGGCCTGCCTGTTGCCTTGCACCGACAACTGCTCGCCCTTGAGCGCCAGTTGGATGTCCTTGGTTTTCAGGGTTGCCAGCAGCTCAAAGAGGCTCACAGGACGATCTCCATTCGTTCGGTCATTGCGGCGTAGCCGGCCAGGGTCGCTGTTCGAACAGCCCCCGGACGTCGGCTTCCATGCCTTCCTGGCGCAAGCGCCCAATCAAGCTCACGGCAAGCAGCGAGTGCCCGCCCAGTTCAAAGAAATTGTCCTGGCGCCCGACCCGCTCGACGTTGAGCAACTCGGCCCACAAGCGCGCCAGCAGGATTTCGGTGTCGCCTTCCGGTGCCTCGTATTCACGCAGGTTCAGGGCTTGCAGGCCGGGCGCCGGCAGGGCCTTGCGGTCGAGTTTGCCGTTGGGGCTCAGGGGCAGCGCGTCGAGGTGCACGAACAGCGCGGGCACCATGAAGTCCGGCAGGTGGTGCAGCAGGTGGGCGCGCAGGTGCTCGATATCGATGTGCGTACCGGTGTAGTAGGCGACGAGGCGATCTTCACGGGCGACCACCGCCGCTTCGCTGACCTGGGGATGCTCAAGCAGCCGCGCCTGGATCTCTCCCAACTCGATACGCAGGCCACGGATCTTGACCTGGTCGTCATTGCGACCCAGGTATTCAATGTTGCCGTCGGGCAGGTAGCGGCCAAGGTCGCCGGTGCGGTACATCCGTCCGGCGCGGAACGGGTCATCAAGGAAACGCTCGGCGGTCAGTTCAGGACGGTTGAGGTAACCCCGCGCCACTTGCACGCCACCGATAAACAATTCGCCGACCACGCCCAGCGGCACCGGCTGCAACTGCGCATCCAGTACGTACATGCGCGTATTGGCGATGGGCTTGCCGATGGGCGTATTGTCCGGCACATCGGGGCGTGCGCAGTTCCAGGCGGTCACGTCGACCGCCGCTTCGGTGGGGCCGTAGAGGTTGTACAGGCCGCTCCCCGGCAACTGGGTCTTGAAGCGGCGCACCAGGCTGCCCGGCAGCGCTTCGCCGCTGCACATCACGCGCACCAGCCCTGCCGCCTGGCTCACGTCGCCATGGGCCAGGAACACATCGAGCATCGACGGTACAAAGTGCAGCGTGGTGATCAGTTCGGCTTCGATGACCTCGCACAGGTAGGCCGGGTCTTTATGCCCGCCGGGGCGCGCCATCACCAGGCGTGCGCCGGTGAACAGCGGCCAGAAGAATTCCCACACCGACACGTCGAAGCTGAACGGGGTTTTCTGCAACACCGCATCCTCGGCCTTGAGGCCATAGGCGTCCTGCATCCACAGCAGCCGGTTGACCACCGCGGCGTGTTCGTTGATCACGCCTTTGGGCTGGCCGGTGGAGCCGGAGGTGTAGATCACGTAGGCCTGGTGCCGGGCGGTCAGGCCCGCGACCTCGGGGTTGCTCGGCGGCTGATGCTGCCAGGTGACCTGGTCCAGATTGAGCAACGGCACGTCGCCCAGCAAGGCCACGGTGGCGTCCTGGGCCAGCACCACCACGGGCGCGCTGTCCTGCAGCATGTAGGCGATCCGCTCCATCGGGTACGCCGGGTCCAGCGGCACATAACCGCCGCCGGCCTTGAGGATGGCGAACAGGCCGATGACCATGTCCAGGCCACGCTCCAGGCAAATCCCCACCCGCGCATCCGGCTGCACACCCAGCCCGCGCAGATGATGGGCCAGGCGGTTGGCCTGCTCATTGAGGTGTTGGTAGGTAAGGTGTTGCTCGCCCGCCTTCACCGCGATGGCGTGGGGCGTGCGCTGGACTTGGGCTTCGAACATCCCGTGCAGGGTCTGGTCGAGGTTGTAGTTCACCTCGTGGCGTTGAACGCCACCAGCAATTGTTGACGCTCCTCGGCGCTGAGGATGGGCAGGCGATTGAGCGCTTGATTCGGTGCCTGTTCCAGGGCTTCGACCAAGCCGGCCAGGGCCACGTGCATGTAGCCGCAGACGCGTTGCGCATCGACCTGGGCCAATGCGGTCACGTCGTAGCCATCGCCCAGGTCGTCCACGTTCAGGGTCAGCGGGTAGTTGGTGCGCCCGTCGTTGACCAGGGTCTGCATGCCTTCCCAGGCGTGTTGCGCCTCCTGGGAACGGGTGGCGGCGCCGCGATGGCGATAATTGAGCATCGCGCTGAACAATGGCGCCGGTGCGGCCACACCGCTGCAACGCTGGGCCAGGGCCAGGGAGGCGTGTTCATGGCCGAGCAACGCGGTGAGTCGGGCATGGGTGGCGCGCACTGCCGAGCGGGCACCCTGAGCGTCGATATCCAGGCGCAGCGGCAAGGTATTGATGAATACACCCAGCGCCCGGTCGGCCCCTTCGCCGCCTTGCAGACGGCCCACCAGCACGGTGCCGAACACCACGCTGTGGCGCCCGGAGGTGGCCGCCAGCACTTGGCCCCAGGCCAGGTGGAACAGGCTCGCGGTGCTCACGCCAAGCAAGCGGGCCTGGGCACGCAGGCGGCGGTTGAGGTCACTGTCCAGGTGCAGGCGGTGCTCCTGGATCGCATTGCCGTCGCCGCGCACATCGTGCAGGCCGAATGGCAGGGTCGGTTCGTCGACATCACCGAGCATTTCGCGGAAGAACACCTCGTGCTCCTGCTCGCTGATACCCAAGCGCGCCTGGGCCACGTAGTTGCGGTACGGCATCGGCGCAGCTGTCGGCGCGGGATGACCCAGCAGGTAACCTTGCATTTCCCGCAGCACCACGTCGAAGGCGGTGTGATCGAGGGCAATATGGTGATAGAGCAGCACCACGACCACGCGCTGGTTGGCCGGATCTTCGGCATAGGCCAGGCGAATCAACGGCGCCTGACTGATGTCCAGGCGGTAGCGCCGGGCATCAAAACGTTGATGCAGGCCGGCGAGCACATCGCCTTCAAGGTACAGCTGTTCAAGGGGCAACCGGGCCTTGCGCCACACCACTTGCAACGGTTGCACCAGCCCTTGCCACACCACGCCGGTACGCAGGATATCGTGGCGGTCGATCACCTGTTGCAGCGCCTGGGCAAAGGCGCGCACGCGCTCGATGCTGTCGAACGCCAGGTGCGATTGCAGCAAATACGGGTCGCCCTGCTCGGCGGTGAGGTAGTGGTAGAGAATGCCTTCCTGCAACGGTGCCAGCGGGTAGATGTCCTGCACATTGGCCGCACCGCCGGGCACTTGGGCAACCACTTGATCCAGGGTGGATTGGTCAAGTTGCACCAGTGACAACAGGTCCGGGGTCAGGCGCTGGCAGTCGACCGGGATACGGTTAGCGGGCACCTGCACTTCACGGCCACTGCCCACCGCTGCCGCCAGGGCGGCCAGGGTCGGCTGGCTGAACAGCACGCGCACATCGGCACTGAGGCCGACCTGGCGCATGCGTTCGATCAGGCTGACCGCCAGCAACGAATGGCCGCCCAGTTCGAAGAAATGATCGTGACGCCCCACCTGCTCGACCTGCAACACCTCGGCCCAGATGCCGGCCAGGGTGGTTTCCACTTCACCCTGCGGCGCTTCGTAGTCACGGGTCAGCAACGCGGCCTGATCCGGTGCCGGCAGGGCCCGGCGGTCGAGCTTGCCGTTGGCGGTCAGGGGCAATGCGTCGAGCTTCACGTAGGCCACCGGCACCAAGGCATCCGGCAAGTGCGCCTGCAATTGCTCGCGCAGGCTTTCGATCAGCAGCGGCTGTTGTTCGGTGAACCACGCGATCAGGCGGCCCTCGCGCACCAGCACCACCGCTTCGCCGACGCCGTGCAGCGCCGCCAACTGGCTTTCGATTTCCCCCAGTTCGACGCGCACGCCACGGATTTTCACCTGGTCATCGTTACGCCCCAGGTACTCGATATTACCCTCGGGCAACCAGCGCACCAGGTCGCCGGTGCGGTACATGCGCCCTGCATTGAACGGGTCTCGCAGGAAGCGTTCGGCAGTCAAGTCCGGGCGATTGAGGTAACCCCGCGCCACGCCGCTGCCGCCTACATACAGCTCACCGGCCACGCCCACCGGCACTGGGCGCAATTGCCCGTCCAACACGTAGACGCTGGCATTGGCGACAGGTCGGCCGATATGCAGCGCCTGCCCGGCACGCACGCGGCCCGAGGTGGCAACCACCGTGGCTTCGGTGGGGCCGTAGTTGTTGATCACCGCAAAGCGCCGATCCTGGTTGAACTGGCGCAGGCGGTCGCCGCCGATCAGCAGGATGCGCAAGGTGGGGTGCTGCAACTCCTGGCTGAACGCGTATTCGGCCACCGGCGTGGGCAGGAAGCTCACGTCCAGGGGCTGCGCCAGCCACCAGGCGAGCAATGCATCAATGGTGTCGTTGCCCACATCGCCAGGCGGCAGGTGCAGGGTGGCGCCCACGCACAGCGCCGGCCAGACCTCCCAGGCCATGGCATCAAAGCCGAACCCGGCGACGCTGCTGGTGTGGCTGACGGCGCTCAGGCCAAAGGCCTCGCAGTGCCAATGCACCAGGTTTTCCACGGTGCGGTGTTCCACCATCACGCCCTTGGGCTGGCCGGTGGAGCCTGAGGTGTAGATCACGTAGGCCAGGTGGGCCGGGGTCAGGGCGGCGAGTTGCGGATTGCTGACGGGGTGGCGCCAGGTGGCGTGCACGTCGATGCTGGTGACAGCGCCCAGCAGGTTGCGGGTGCTCGCTTCGGCCAGCACCGCCACTGGCGCGCTGTCTTGCAATAGGTAAGCAATGCGCTCGGCGGGATACGCCGGGTCAATCGGCACGTAGCCGGCGCCGGCCTTGAGAATCCCCAACATCCCCACCACCATTTGCGGGCCCCGGCGGCAGCACAGGGCGACGCGATCGTCTGGCTGCACACCCTGTGCAATCAGTTGATGGGCCAGTTGGTTGGCGCGTTGGTTGAGCTGCTGATAGGTCAGTGATTCGCCGTCCTGCACCAGCGCAATGGCGTCGGGCTGGCGGTCGGCGCGGATCTCGAAAGCGCCGTGAAGCGTGTGGCCGCTGGGGAAATCCGCGACGGTGGCATTGAACTCGCGCAGCAGGGTTTCACGTTCGCCGGCGGGGAGAATGTCGAGCTGATTGAGCGCGGTGTGCACGCTGTATTCCAGGCTATCGACCAACCGTTCGATGGCATTTGCCATGTATGCGCACAGGCGCTGGGCGCCGATGCGGGGCAAGGCCAGTACCGTCAGGCCGAAGCCTTCGCCCAGGTCATCCACGCTCAGGGTCAGCGGGTAGTTGCTGCGTTCTTCACCGCCCAGCAGCTGCACGCCTTCCCAGATGCCGTGGCCGTCGCGGGCGAGGGTTTCGGGGCTGCTGTGGCGATAGTTGAGCAGCGCGCTGAACAGTGGCGTCGAGGCCGCCACGCCACTGCAACGCTGGGCCAGGGCCAGGGACGCGTGTTCATGGCCGAGCAAGGCGCTCAAGCGTGCATGGGTGGCCTTGACGGCGGCGCCCGCGCTGACGGCGGTATCCACCCGCAGCGGCAAGGTATTGATGAACATGCCCAAGGCCCGGTCCGCGCCGTCACCGGCCTGCATACGGCCCATCAGTACGGTGCCGAACACCACCTCGTCACGCCCGCTGACCAGCCCCAGCACCTGGGCCCAGGCCAGGTGCATCAGGCTCGCTGCGCTCACGCCCAGGCGCCGTGCCTGTTCACGCACGCGCCGGGCCAGCAGCGTGTCCAGGGCCTGCCCGGCCTCTTCGATATCACGGCCGTCGCCCTGCACGTCCTGCACGCCGAAAGGCAAGGTGGGCTCATCGATATCGGCCAGCATCTCGCGGAAGAACCGCTCATGCTCGTCGACGCTCACACCCAGGCGCGCCTGGGCCACGTAGTTGCGAAAAGGCGCGGCCGCCGGCAAGTCCTGAGCCTGGCCGAACAGAAATGCGCCCATCTCCTGGCCGACCACGTCCATCGCGGTGTGGTCCAGTGCCAAATGGTGGAACAGCAGGATCGCCGCCACCTGCCCATTCACCGGGTCCTGGGCGTAGACCATGCGCAGCAGCGGCGCCTGGGTGATGTCCAGGCGGTAATGACGCGCATCGAACCGGGCGTGCAGTTGCCCGATGAGGTCGCCGTCGGCCGGATCAAGGTTCACCGCCTGCACCACCAGCTGCGCCTCACGCCACACCACCTGCACCGGGCTGTCCAGGCCTTCCCAGACCACGCCGGTGCGCAGGATGTCATGACGGGCGGCGACCTGTTGCAGCGCGCCCATAAATCCGTGCAACCGCTCCAGGCTGTCGAAGGCCATGCGCGATTGCAGCAGGTACGGGTCACCCTGCTCGGCACTGATGTGGTGGTACAGGATGCCTTCCTGTAACGGCGCCAGCGGGTAGATATCCTGCACATTCGCCGCGCCGCCGGGGACGTGGGCGATGATGCGGTCGATGGCGCCTTGGTCAAGGTCCACCAGCGTCAGCATCGACGGCACGATCCGCGTGCAGCCCGATAGAATGCCATTGGCCGGCACCACAATCTCCCGACCACTGCCCACCGCCGCCGCCAACGCCGCCAGGCTTGGCTGGTTGAACAGCACCCGCACATCCGCGCTCAAGCCCGCCTGGCGCATGCGTTCGATCAAACTGACCGCCAGCAACGAATGCCCGCCCAGCTCAAAGAAATGGTCATGCCGGCCCACGCGGTCGAGCTTGAGCAGGTCCTGCCAGATCTGCGCCAACCGGCGTTCCACCTCACCTTCCGGCGCTTCATAACCGCGGCTGAGCAGCGCGCCTGCATCCGGCACCGGCAGGCCTTTGCGGTCCAGCTTGCCGTTGGCGGTCAGCGGCAGCAGCGCCAGCCAGACATAGGCCGACGGCACCATGTAGTCCGGCAACCGGCCTTGCAGATGGGCACGCAGCGCGTCGATCGGCAGCGGCGCGGCGGCGGTGTAGTACGCCACCAGGCGCTTGTCGCCGGGTTCGTCTTCGCGCACCAGCACCACCGCGTCGTTCACGCCGGCGAAGGCGCTCAGGCAGGCTTCGATCTCCCCCGGCTCGATACGGAACCCGCGAATTTTCACTTGCAGGTCATTGCGTCCCTGGTAGAGCAAAGTGCCGTCGGCCTGCCAGCACGCCAGGTCACCCGTGCGGTACAGCACGCCCTCGCCAAACGGGTTCGGGATAAATTTTTCGGCGGTCAGTTGCGGCTGGTTCAAATACCCCGTGGCCACGCCAGCGCCACCGATATACAGCTCGCCGACTGCGCCCAATGGCAACAGTTGCTGGCGCACATCCAACACATAGACCTGGGCGTTCGCGATTGGCCGACCAATCGGAATACCGCCCTCGCCCACCTGGGTGATTTCATGGGTGGTGGAGAAAGTCGTGGCTTCGGTCGGTCCGTAACCATTGAGCAGGTGCTGGGGCTTGCCATGCTTGAGCACGCGGCCGATCACCTGCGGGTCGAGCACATCGCCGCCGACGATCAGATAACGCAACTGCGCGAACACCGGCAGCAGCGCATCGGCGTACTGGTGGAACAGCCCGGCGGTCATCCACAACACGCTGACGGATTGCTCCTGCAACAGTGCGGCAAACGCGGCCTGGGACAAAAGCACCGCATGCTCGACCACCACCACACAGCCGCCATTGAGCAACGGCGCCCACACGTCGAGGGTGCTCGCGTCGAACGCCGGGTTGGAGGCGAAGGCCACGCGGTCCTGCGGGTTGAACTCGGCATAGCCGTTGTTGAGCACCAGGCGCGAGATCGCACGGTGCGGCACCTGCACGCCCTTGGGCGCGCCCGTGGAGCCAGAGGTGTAGAGGATGTACGCCACGCTTTGCGACGAAAGCTCCACGTCAGGGTTGCGCGGGGACAGCGCGTCCAGGTTCAGGTCGGCCAGGGTGTTGAGCACCCGCTGCGCGCCACTGTCCTGCACGATAAAGGCCTGACGCTCCACCGGCGCGTTGACGTCCAGCGGCACATACACGGCGCCGCATTTGAGAATCGCCAGCTGGCAGATCAGCAGATCGAGGCTGCGCGGCAACGCAATCGCCACGCTTTCCCCCGGCTGCACGCCCTGGTTGATCAGGTGATGGGCCAGGCGGTTGGCGCGGCGGTTGAGGTCGCGATAGCTCAAGGACAGTTGGCCGTGCACGGCCGCCACGGCTTCGGGACGCGCCAGGGCCTGGGCCTCGAATAACTGGTGCACGGTCAGGTGCGATGGGTAATCGCGGGCAGTGGCGTTGAAATCCACCAGCAATTGGTTGCGCTCGGCAGGCGGCACAATCGACACCCGGTGCACGGGTGTGGTCGGTGCCTGTTGCAACGCGGTCACCAGATGGCGCAAGGCGGTGAGCATATAGTCGCCGACGCGCTGCACATCCAGCGTGGCCACGCCTTGCACGGTCAGCGCGAAGCCTGTGCCCAGGTCATCGACGTTGAGCACCAGCGGGTAGTTGCTGCGCTCTTCGGAACTCAGGATCTGGATACCGGAGGCGGCAAACGGGCTGTCACCCGGCGCTTCGTCCGGGGCGCTGTGGCGATAGTTGAGCAGCGTGCTGAACAACGGCAACGAACCCGGCACCCCGCTGCAACGCTGGGCCAGGGACAGCGATGCGTGCTCATGCCCGAGCAATTGCGCCAGGCGCGCATGGGTGGCGCGCACGGCGGCTTGTACGCCGACCGCGCCAACGCTGACCCGCAGCGGCAAGGTGTTGATGAACATGCCGAGGGCGCGGTCGGCACCCTCGCCGCCCTGCATGCGGCCCAGCAGCACGGTGCCGAACACCACGTCCTGCTGACCCGAGACTTGCCCCAGTACCTGGGCCCAGGCCAGGTGCACCAGGCTTGCAGTGCTCACGCCCAATTGCCGCGCCTGTTCGCGCAGGCCCTGGCTCAGGGCCGGTTCCAGCGGCAGGCACGCCTCGACAATGCCGCTGCCGTCGCCATGCACGTCCTGCAACCCGAAGGCCAGGGTCGGCTCGTCGATATCGCCCAGCATCTCGCTGAAGAACGCTTCATGCTGCGCCTGGCTCACGCCCAGGCGTGCCTGGGCCACGTAGTTGCGGTACTGCACCGCATCGGGCAACTGCGCGCTGCGCCCGGACAGGCTGGCGCTCATCTCCTGCACCAGCACGTGCAGGGCGGTGTGGTCGAGCAGGATATGGTGCAGCAGCAGGATGCCGACAAAGCCGCCCGGCGCTTCGGCATAGGCCAGGCGCATCAACGAGGCGCGAGACAGGTCAAGGCGGTAGTGGCGTGGGTCGAAGCGTTGTTGCAGGTGGGCCATGGGCAGGTCGATGCGCTCGACCACCAGCGGCGCCTCGCGCAGGACGACTTGCACCGGTTCGTCCAGGCCTTCCCAGAGGATCGCGGTGCGCAGGATGTCATTGCGCTCGATCACGCTGTGCAGCGCCTGGATAAAGGCGTCCACCGCCGCTTGATCGTCGAACCCCAACTGCACCTGCAACACATAGGGATCGCCCTCGGCGGTTGCCAGGTGGTGATACAGGATGCCGGCCTGCAACGGCGCGAGGCCGTAGATGTCCTGCACATTGCCAATGCCGCCGGGCACCTGTTGCAGGACGTGGTCGATGGCGGTCTGATCAAGCTCGATCAGCGCCAGCATGTCCGGCGTGATGACGGCGCTGCCTGCGTGGATCCGGTTGACCGGCACCTGCACCTCCCGCTGCCCGCCCACTGCGGCGGCAAGCGCGGCCAGGGTGGGTTGGCCGAACAACACGCGCACATCGGCGCTGAGGTCAACCTGGCGCATGCGTTCGATCAGCTTGACCGCCAACAGGGAATGGCCGCCCAGTTCGAAGAAGTTGTCGTCGCGGCCAATGCGGTCGAGTTTGAGCAGGTCTTGCCAGATCGTCGCGATGGTTGTTTCGACAGAGCCGAGTGGCGCCTCGTAGCCGCGCCGGGCCAACGCGTCGGCATCCGGCGCGGGCAAGGCCTTGCGGTCGAGTTTGCCGTTGGCGGTCAGCGGGAAGGCGTCCAGCACTACGAAGGCGCTGGGCACCATGTGGTCGGCCAGGCTAAGGCGCAAGTGATCGCGCAGCACCGCGACGCTGATGTCGCCCTCGGCGATCACATAGGCCACCAGGCGCTGGTCACCCGGCGCGTCTTCACGGGCGATGACCACCGCGTCGCGCACACCTTGAGCGGTGGCGAGGCGCGCCTGGATTTCGCCGAGTTCGATGCGGAAACCACGGATTTTTACCTGGTCGTCGTTGCGCCCCAGGTAGTCCACACTGCCATCGGCCAACAGGCGGCCGAGGTCGCCGGTCTTATACAGGCGCTGGCCGGTGGTTGGGTCGGTCAGGAAGCGCTCGGCCGTCAGTTCGGCGCGGTTCAGATAGCCTCGCGCCACCCCGGCGCCGCCGACGTACAACTCGCCGACCACACCCAATGGCAGCGGCTCGCGGTGCGCGTCCAGCACATACAGTTGCAGGTCGGGAATGCGCACGCCAATCGGGCTCACGCCCACCAAATGCGCATCCGCCGCTGCCAACGGGCGATAGGTCACGTGCACCGTGGTTTCGGTGATGCCATACATGTTCACCAGTTGCGTGCCGGCATTGATCGCACGGGCGTACCACGGTTTGAGCATGCCCGGTTCCAGGGCTTCGCCGCCGAAAATCACTTGGCGCAGCGAGTGGGCCTGGGGGCTGTTGCCCTGGGCCGCAATCAACTGGCGGAAGGCGCTGGGCGTCTGGTTGAGGATGCTCACACCGGCTTCGCACAGCAGCGTGTAGCACTCATCCGGCGAGCGGCTGACCAGTTGCGGCACGATCAGCAACTGACCGCCGTGCATCAACGCACCCCAGATTTCCCACACCGAGAAGTCGAACGCAAAGGAATGAAACAGTGCCCACACATCCGTGTGATTGAAGCCGAACCACTGCTCGGTGGCGCTGAACAGTCGCGCCACCTGGCGATGCTCGATCATCACGCCCTTGGGCTGGCCGGTGGACCCGGAGGTGTAGATCACATAGGCCAGATGGTGCGGGCTGACCGCGACACGCGGATTGACCAGGGACTCGCCGCGCAGGCCATTGAGATCGATCTGCGCCAGCTCGCCCACCAAGTGACGGGTGTTGGCTTGCACCAGCACCGCCAGCGGTTGGCTGTCGTGCAGGGTGTAGGCGATGCGCTCCAGCGGATACGCCGGGTCGATCGGCACATACCCTGCCCCGGCCTTGAGGATACCCAGCAGGCCGATGATCATCTCCAGGCCGCGCTCCACGCAGATCGCCACGCGGTCATCGGGGCGCACGCCCTGGGCCAGCAGGCGATGGGCGACCTGGTTGGCGCGTTCGTTGAGTTGGCGATAGGTGAGGCGTTGTTGCTCATAACGCAGCGCGATGGCGTCAGGGTGGGCTGCCGCGTGGGCTTCGACTTGCTGATGGATCAGGGCAGTGTCGGCGTAGGTATGTGGCGTGTGGTTGAGGCTGTGCAGCAGGTGGTGACGCTCGGTCTCGGGCAGGATGTTCAGGCCGCTCAGCGGCATCTCCGGTCGCTGCTCAAGGGCGTCGGCCAGGCTGTGGAGTGCCGTGTGCAGGTAGTTCGCCACTCGGCTTGCGCCAATGGAGGCGTCGACCATCACCGTCAGCGCGAAGCCTTCGCCCAGATCATCCACATTCACCGTCAGCGGGTAATTGGTGCGCTCCTCGGCGCCCAGCACCTGGATGCCTTCGGCGACCTCGATCACCTCGGCCATATCCGTGGCGGCACTGTGGCGATAGTTGAGCATCGCGCTGAACAGCGGCGTCGGCGCGGCAACCCCGCTGCACCGCTGCGCCAGCGCCAGGGAGGCATGCTCATGGTTGAGCAACGTGGTGAGCCGCACATGGGTGGCCTTGACCCCGGCGCGCACGCCCTGCTCGCCCACGTCCACGCGCAACGGCAAGGTGTTGATGAACATCCCGAGCGCCCGCTCACCGCCCTCGCCCGCGCCCATGCGGCCGAGCATCACCGTGCCGAACACCACCGCCTCACGGCCCGAGACCACGCCCAATACCCGGGCCAGCGCCAGGTGCATCATGCTTGCCACGCTCACCCCCAATGGCCGCGCCAGGCTGCGCAGACGGCGGCTCAGCTCAGCGTCGACCGCCAGGCGCGCCTCGTCGATCCCCTGGCCATCGCCCTGCACATCCTGCAAGCCAAACGGCAGCGTCGGCTCATCGATATCCGCGAGCATCTCGCGGAAAAACCCTTCATGAACCTGCTCGCTGACGCCATGGCGCACCTGGGCGATATAGCTGCGAAAAGGCACCGGCTCAGCGGCCTGGGCTTGCTGGCCGGCCAGGTACAGCTGGATCTCATGACGCACCACATCCAGCGCGGTGTGGTCGAGGATGGTGTGGTGGAACAACAGCATGGCCACGACACGCTGGTTGGCGCGGTCGTCGGCAAATACCAGGCGCAACAGCGGCGCCTGGCCCAGGTCCATGCGATAGGTGCGGGCGTCGTAGCGTTGCTGCAGCTGTGCAAGTACGTCGCCGCCGTCAAAGTGCGCTTCCTCACAGATCAGGCTTGCCTTGCGCCACACCACTTGCAGCGGCTCGTCCAAGCGCTCCCAGACCATGGACGTGCGCAAAATATCGTGACGGTCGATCACCCATTGCAGCGCCTCGGCAAAGGCATGCAGGCGCACGCGGCTGTCGAACGCAAACTGCGCATGCAACACGTAGGGATCGCCCTGCCCGGCCGAGAGGTGGTGATACAGCATGCCCTCCTGTAACGGCGCCAACGGGTAGATGTCCTGCACATTCGCCGCACCACCGGGGATGGCCGCGACAATACGGTCGATGGCCGCCTGATCGAGGCTCACCAACGGCAACATCTCAGGTGTGATGCGGTAAGCCGGGCTAAGCCAGTCACCGCCATGCTCCGCCACCAGTTCCAGCAGTCGAGGTTTGTGCGCGATCAACTGATCCCACAGCTGATCATCCAATGCCTCATCGTCACCGAGGATAATCAGGTCGCCCTCCTCCAGTTGCAGACGGATCGCATGGGTGGAAATCGCTGCCAATAATTCGCTGAACTGCATGGGGGTAACCTGCCTGGTAAGTCACGGTGAAGGAGAAAAGTCCGTTTTCAGCTGCCGTTTGCATCGGATGCGCTGGGCGCCTCGCCTTGAAAAAAGCGGGCACAGCCGGAGACCTGGAGAGGCTTCCGGTAGGGGTGGGAAATTAAGGGATTTGGGGGGGTGGGGGGTGACATGGGAAGCGGGGACAAGGGGATGGGGGGGTTGGTTCCGTAAGTTTCTGCCGTTACTCAGTGAGCTGCTTGCAAGGTGTCTGGAGAATCCGTGGCGATTCACTGAGCGGTCAGGCCACGACCAAAGCGAACAGCGAAGGAAGGGAGGTTTTGCAATAAGCAGATATAGCAACACCGGCGCGAGGCCGGTATTGAGTGAAGTCTATGCAGAGCAACTATTCATACACTTTCGATGCGCACAATATCTTTGCAAAAGTACTCCAGCCAGGGCTAGTTAGGCGGCGAGAACGAATTGAGGGGAGTGATTGAGCGAGTGCTCCGTGCAAAAATCGAATGGCCTGCATGGGTTCGGGATCTTAGTTTTGTGGGGTGCAAGCCAAGTTGCCGACTCATGCAGGCCTCTTCAATAATTCCAACTTCTTGATTTTGTGTAAGAAAAGTCGGGAATCCCTCAGGGTCTGACCCCGATTCATGCTGCTGCCTGTTCTGTTCAGCAGCCAAATGCATTTTGAGCTTAGCCGCGTTTGCTGCACTGCTCGCTCCTGCGTTAGGAATAGAGAAATTCCCTTTGCTCCTACTCAGGAATGATTTGCAACTCACTCCATAGTGGTTTCAGCCCTAGACTTTCCATATAAGCCCCATAGTCGACATAGGCCTTAACCCCAATGTTTTCGTATAAGACCCATGAAACCTCGCCCTCTTGATATACGAAGATCATCTACCTTTCCAGCAGCCCCGCCAATAGCTTTTGCCCCAACTTATTCGCGAGAAACTAAATTCTCCGTCGCTTGATGCAAAGCAGTCATAAGTTCCTCAAGTTTGAAGTTCCATTTACTTCCCTCAACAGGGGGATAAATTTCTATTTCAATTGATTTTCCTGGCTCATGTGATACCTCAGCCAACTGACTCGACCCCGCCCAAATTTCGAATACACAATTCTCTCGGTCTGGGGGGCTTATTATCACAGTAGATAAAAGATTCATGGCTTCGGCGGTTCCAATAAACCAATAAATTTTCCATTCGAATCGTAGCAAAGCCCACGGCCACGGCCACGGGATAGTGCCTGATCAAGTTGGGTATTGAAAACTACATCTGTCGAATATCAGATAAAAAATCATAAAATTCTTTTTCTGTCATCTCAAACTCTGGCCCTTCGACCATTGCCATTAGTGACAACAACGCAATGTCTAAATCTTTTGTGAGAGAAAGGTTTGGATCTTGGTAAATATAAAGTGCCTCTTTTGATATTTTAAAAATATCAAATCCATCAGCAACTACTCTTCCAAGTCTGTCAGCCACTATGTCTTCCATGCTCATTGCTGCCCCCAACTCTTTAGCTCTGCTCCGGTCGGAGGGTAGTGCTGAGCATCAACCGGCTGCCCATTAATACTTTTCGGGTGGACACGGATTACTTCTCCTGCATGGTCATAGCTTTCCATCCATTGCCTCGTACTGCCCGTTTTAGGATCAAACTCCGTGGCGAAAGAAGCACCCCGAGTAGGTCCTTCTGTCCTTGCAGGAACCTCTTGTGTGTAGTAACGAATACGGCCATCAGGCAGTGTTCTAGTGACCGCTGCCGTCTCTTGAGCTCTTTGTAGTCCTGATAGTTTCGCTTTCAATGCAGCTTGGGCATTTGCACTTGTGGCTTCAGTAGCTACAACTTCTCCCGTTGTAGCAGTAGCTTTTGCACCCGCCACAGCCCGCTTATAAGCCAAAACCCCCGCAGCAGTACCCAACCCTACCGCCAGAACAACCTTAAGACTATCCGCAATGTCCTGCGCCTGGCTATCGCTCAGCTCCCATTTCGCCTTGATCGAATCGACCATGGCGCCGACTGAATGCTCGGTCGTGGCTGTGGCCAGCATTTCCTGGAATTCGTAATTGCCGTTGATGAGGTTCTGCACCGCATCCCGCGCAACGGGCGAGGCGTAGTCAGCGATGTCTTTGATGGCGTTCAGGTTCGCCATGGTGTCGGCGACTTCTTTGGACAGTGCGGCACAAGACTTGGGATCAGCCTTGCAGCCCATGATCGCGTCGATGTCCTGCTGTAGGCTTAACTCTTTGAATTTACGCGTGGTTTCTTGGATGCAGGAGGCATCGGTGCAGCGCGTGATCTGCTCGGCTGCTCGCTCAAGTTGGTTATGTGCCAGGTAGTTGTACTGCGTTGCGTTCTTTGCAACCCAACTGCCTTTCTCCAGCGCGGCCGCATCCGTATCGCCCTGTGCCGCAGCCGCTAAGACGCCGACGATTTGTGAACTCATCGTCAGCAGGTTGTCATTGCCCTTGACCAAGGAATCCAACTGGATGACCAACGCCTCGCTGGCAGCGGCCGCCAAGGCGCCGGTTCTGAAGTCGCCGCCGGTGGCTTCTGCCAGCAGTCCGCCGACCATGGCGTGAACCACTACCTTGCGCCGAACCCTCTGCGAGGATGTTTTTGGTGTAATCGCCCACCAGGTTGAAGCTGGCTGCCGCCAAGGTGTTGAACAGGGCGTTTTTCAACGCATCACTGACGCTTGCGCCCTGCCCCAATGCCTTGTTCAGTAACAGCGATGTCCCATTCTGCAGCCCCTGATTGGCGGCAAATTGGCCGACGCCGGTCCAGGTGTTCAGCGAGCCCGATGCAGTGACTTTCCCTATGGCCGTATTGGTCTGGCCCCCCGTCCACTGATCAAAATAACCCACCGTCAGACCCGCAGTGATTGCCGAAACCGCATAGCCCTTCATGGCGTCGGAGGACGTCGCATCCTTGAGGACGGCGCCGAGATTGCCCCGGTTATTGATCGCGCTGACGCTGGCATTGGTAGAGGCGCCTGTTGCTACAGCACCTACCATGGCGCCCCCCACACCGCCCCCCGCAGCGGCGGCAGCCATTGGCCCGATTACCGCCGACATCACAATCGCGATGATGATTTGCGATGCAGGCCCCAGCCCCGAGTGGCTGTACTTGAAGCTGTCGTGCACCTCTCTGACTTGGCGCCAGTCCACATCACCGCGCTTTTCTGCATCCTTGAGCCACACCAGTTGCGGGTCGGCCTTGACCATTGCCTCGATGGACTGGCTGACGGTCTGCTGGTTGACCTGCTTGACATCGATCTTCAAACCGTCGACGGCCTTGATCGCAATATTGCCCTCGGCAACCAACTGACTTTGCCGCAGCGTTTCGTCGGTACTGCCCTTGCCCTTGGATGAAACCCAGAACGCGCTGTTGTTACTCTTCTCATGACTCTCCTGGCGCACGTCCTTCACCGCCTCAAAGGTCACCGCACCACCACTGGTAATGGTGATATCCGTTCCACTCTCCATCCGCGCGCCCTGGTACAGCTGATCGCCGCCACTGACGAGGTTGAGGCTGCCGCCGGTGCTGATCTGGCTGCCGACAGCGCGCACATCAGTGACTTCATCGCGCTGGGTTTTGATCGCGCCAAAACTGCCCTTTTTCTTGTAGTCGTACAGGCTGTAGTCGCTGTCATTGGCGCTCAATAACTGCAGTTGTCCGCCCGCGATCAGGTAAGCATCCTTGCCGCCGGTGACTTGGCTGGCATGCAGCAAGATGTCTTGCCCGGCCGTTGCCGTGAGGTTGCCGGCCGCGTTGAGTTGGCTGCCGATTTGGCGCACTTGTGTGGTTTGTTCGTGGGTCTTGGCACCGTTGCGTTTGCTGTGTACCTCGTGGTCGATTTCGTTGGCGGCGGCAAGAAGGTTGATGTTTCCGCCGGCGGCCACGCTGAGGTCTTTGCCGGCATTGGCCTGGCTCGCCAACAGCGTGATGTCGCCGCCGGCTTGCAGGCTCAGGTTGCCGGCGGCGTTGACGTTGGCGCCGAGGTGTTCGGTACGGCTGTGTTGGGTGACAAGGTGCCCACCGTTTTGCGTGGTGCGCACTTGCTGGGTGTCGGTGACAGCGATGAGATTTATATCGCGGGCGGCGGTCAGGCTCGCGTCGCCGCCGCTGCTGATGGCGCCTCGGTTGGTGATGTCGCGCCCCGCATCGAGGGTCAGTTGCTGGCCCGCGTTGATCTGGCTGGCGTGATCGAGATGGGTGATGAGCGTGCCGTCCCCCTGGTATCGGGCGTGGGCGGTGCGCTCATTGATGATGTCGCCGGTGAGACTCGTGAGGTCCACGTGGCTGGCGCGGATTTCGCCGGCCATGGCATTGCGGATGCTGTCGGTGGCCAGCAGGCTGAGGCGTTCGCCTGCGATCATCGAGCCACCATTGAGCAGGTTGCCATCGGCCACGGCGGTCAGGTCCCGGGTGGCCTTGAGCGTGCCGACGCTGACGATATCGCCGCCACTGACCAGGTTGATGTCCTGGCCCTGCACCAGGCTAGGGCCACGCAGGTTCTGGTGGTTAACCGTCGCCAGGTACAACACCGGTACCAGCACGTATTCGCCTTGTACCTGGCGTTTTTCCATCCACACGATGTCGTGGGTCAACGCGGCGATTTGTTGCGCGGTGAGGCCGACGCCGACGCTCAGTTGCAGGCTTTCGCGGGCGCTGAGACCGTTGTCCATCAGGTGACGAAACTGCGCTTCATCGCTGTTCTGGCCGTCGAGAAAGCGCAGCCCGGTCTTGGCCAGCACGGCATCACGGATCAGGCGGCTTTCGTAGTAGCCGTCGCCGAGGCGGCGCCAGGCGTCGTCGGTGTTGTAGCCGATCTTGTCGAGCAAATACTGGGAACCGAGGAAGTTGCCCAGGTGGGTGAACAACGGATTGGTCTCAATGAGGTACGGGCTGCCGGGATCCTTGCTCGGGATAAACAGGCCGTACTCGCCACTGGGCAAGTGAAACTCAGGCGGACGGGTCAGGTCATCACTGAGGCGGTCGGGGCTCAGTTCAAGGTCGTTGGGGTTGTGGCCGACCTCGCCAACCAGCTGCGCCAGGGTGTTTTCGCGCAGAGTGCCGTTTTGCAGGTATTGCGTGGCGTGCAGGTTGAGGCTGC
>NZ_JADDUM010000161.1 GCF_015163715.1 Pseudomonas cyclaminis | reverse complement strand
CGGTGTCGAGTTCATTGAAGGTGTTGATCACCGCGTAGGTGTCTTTCCAATCCCAGCCACGTTTTTTCGCTTCGGCGGCCATGGCGGCGCCCTGTTTCTGGCCGACTTCAAACGCGGCCATGCCCAGGTACGGCACGTCCTCCATGAAATTGCCCTTGGCATCGACGAAGCGGTCATCCACGGCCATGACTTTCAAGCCATTGAGCTTGGCCTTGGCCACAATGGCCGGGCCGAGGGACACGTCCGGCGGGCAGATCACAAAGCCCTTGGCGCCGTTGGCGGCCAGGCTGTCGATGGCGGAGAGGGTTTTTTCGCCATCGGGCACGGCAATCTTGATCACGGTAAAACCGTGTTCTTTACCGGCTTTTTCGGCGAAGGCCCATTCGGTCTGGAACCAGGGTTCTTCGGCTTGTTTGACCAGGAAGCCGATCTTTACTTCTTCGGCTGAGGCGAGGCTGCTGAGGCTGCTTAACGCAACGGCGGCGGCAAGGACGCGTAGGACTTTTTTCATGAACGACACCTCTTGTTGTTGTTTTTGAGTCTTGGGGTTTAACCGGCAAAGCGATGGCAAGGTTTGCCAGGGATATCCACTTCAATAGCCAGCACCGCACCGTCCAGGGGGTGATCCAATGGACTGGCGGCACTGGTGATGTACAGCGTGGTGAGGTTGGCCCACCGAATACGCAACTGGTGGGCCGGCTGACGGGCAGCTCAATGATGCGATCCACCTCGCCATCGGGCGTCAGACGCAACAGGCAACTGCCGTCCCAACGGGCGTTCCAGATATAGCCTTCGGCATCCATCGCCGAGCCATCCGGACCGCCCCGTGTGTGCGGGCCGAACCAGACCTGTGCCGGTTCGAGTTGGCCGTCGGGCTGGATCGCATGCCGATAGAGCGTGCCATCCATGCTGTCACCAAAGTGCACCCGGCTGCCCTCCTCGTTCCAGAGCAAGGTGTTGGGAATGCCCAGGCCGCTCAGCAACGGCGTGGCCTGCCCATCGGCGTCGATGCGAAACAGGCCACCGGAACGCCGGGTAATCGGCAGGTCTTCGCCGTGTTCGCCGATGTTGTTCTGCATGGTGCCCAGCCACAGCCGACCCTGGGCATCGCAGCGTGCTTCATTGCCACGGTTGCCCGGTTGCGGGTCGGCCACGCACAGCAGGGTCAGGGCTTCGGTGGCCAGGTCCAGGCGGTAGACACCGCTGCTCAAGGTCACCAAGGCATCGCCGCTTTCACACGGAATAAAGGCCGAGACGTGCTCGGGCAATTGCCAGATCTGCAACTGCCCGTCCATCAGGCGCAACGCCTGTTTGCCGGCGATATTGACCCAATACAGCGCCTGGGTGGGCGCGTCCCAGAACGGGCCTTCGCCCAATTGCGCACGGTGTGCAGTGACGGCCTTACACGACATGAGACCTCCGGGTTCCTTACAGCGAATCGCGCGATGGCGTGCCATCCACCAGGCGCTGGATACGCAACGGGTTAGCGTTTTTCAACGCATCGGGCAGCAGGCTATCAGGGTAGTTCTGGAAGCACACCGGACGCAGGAAGCGGTCGATGGCCAAGGTGCCGACCGAGGTACCACGGGCATCGGACGTGGCCGGGTACGGGCCGCCATGCACCATCGAATCGCAGACTTCCACGCCGGTCGGGTAGCCGTTGAGCAGGATGCGCCCGACTTTCTGTTCCAGCAGCGGCGTGAGTTCGGCGAATTGCTGAAAGTCTGCCGGCTCGCCAATGATCGTGGCGGTGAGTTGACCGTGCAGGCCGTGCAGCGCGGCGCTGAGTTGGGCCTGGTCCGCCACTTCGATAAACACCGTGGTGGGGCCGAAGACTTCTTCTTGCAGCACTTCATCGCCATCGAGCAACAGGCGCACATCGGCCTTGAACAGCTGCGGTTGCGCCTGATTGCCCGCCTGGGTGCTGCCCGCGAGATGTTGAATGCCAGGGTGCGAGAGGAGTTTTTCCAGGCCCTTGCCGTAGCTGCTCAAAGTACCGGCGTTGAGCATGGTCTGCGCCGGTTGCTCGCCGATCAAGTGCGCCACCTGCCGGGTGAACGCGGTGAATTCCGGCGAGGCAATGCCGATCACCAGGCCAGGGTTGGTGCAGAACTGGCCACAGCCTTGCACCACCGACGCGGTGAGGTCACGGGCAACGGTCTCGGCCCGCGCCTGCAGCGCCTGGGGCAACACGATCACCGGGTTGATGCTCGACATCTCGGCAAACACCGGGATCGGTTGCGGGCGCGCGGCGGCCATATCACACAGGCGCGGCCACCTTTGAGGGAGCCAGTGAAGCCCACGGCCTGGATCGCCGGGTGCTTGACCAGCGCCTCGCCGACGCCGCCGCCAAAGATCATGTTGAACACACCGGCCGGCATCTCGGTCGCTTCAGCGGCGCGGATGATTGCATTGGCGACCTGTTCAGCCGTCGCCATATGCCCGCTGTGTGCCTTGAACACCACCGGGCAACCGGCGGCCAGCGCGGCGGCGGTATCGCCGCCTGCCGTGGAGAATGCCAGGGGGAAATTGCTCGCGCCAAACACCGCCACCGGGCCGAGGCCGATGCGGTATTGACGCAGGTCCGGACGCGGCAGTGGTTGGCGATCCGGCAGGGCTTTGTCGATGCGCGCACCGTAGAAATCGCCGCGACGCAACACGGTCGCGAACAGGCGCATCTGGCCGCTGGTACGTCCGCGCTCGCCCTTGATGCGGGCCGCTGGCAATGCGGTTTCACGGCAGACCAGCTCAACGAAGTTATCGCTCAGCGCATCCAGCTCGTCGGCGATCGCATCCAGAAATTGTGCGCGACGTGCGGCGCTCAATGCACGGTACGCCGGGTAAGCCTGCGCGGCGGCCTGGGCGGCGGCGTCGACTTCCTGCGCGGTGGCCTGGTAGAAAGCCTGGGGCAAGGCTTCACCGGTGCTGGCGTCGACGCTTTGCAGCGTCACGCTGCCGTTGGCGCTGCGCTGGCCGCCGATGAAGTTGTGGCCGAGAAACTGGGTCATGTTGCGCTCCTTAAAGGGTGATGACATTGCCGGGTTCGAACACCGCATCGACGCTGCCGACACTGTTGATCAACGGCGCGCCGAACTCAGCCTGGCTGATCTCGAACACATCCCCCGGTTGGGTACGTATACCGTCGGCGAATGACAAGGTGGCGGTGCCGAAAAAGTGAATGTGCACATCCCCCGGCTTGAGGAACTGGCTGTACTTGAAGTGGTGGTATTCGAGGTTTTCCAGGCTGTGGCACATATTGGCCTCGCCACTGAGGAATTCGTTCCGCCAGATTTCCTCACCGTTACGCAGGATGCGGCTGGTGCCGGCCAGGTGCTGGGGCAATTCGCCGACGCGCAGCTCCGGGCCGTAGCTGCAACTGCGCAGTTTGGAATGGGCCAGGTACAGGTAGTTCTTGCGCTCCATCACATGGTCGGAGAACTCGTTGCCCACCGCAAAGCCCAGGCGATAGGGCTTGCCGTCGTGGCCGATCACGTAGAGGCCACCGATTTCCGGTTCTTCACCGGCATCTTCGGCAAATGGCGGCACCGGGAAGGCCTGGCCGGGGCGCACCACGATGCTGCCGTCGCCTTTATAGAACCACTCCGGCTGCACACCGGCCTGTCCAGCGGCGGGTTTGCCGCCCTCCACGCCCCATTTGAAGATGCGCATGGTGTCGGTCAAGGCGCTGTCGTCACCGCCCTGGTGCATCTTGTCCCGCGCCGCGGCGCTGCCCAGGTGGGTCAGGCCGGTGCCGCTGATCAGCATGTGGGCCGGGTCGGGGTGGTCCAGGGGCGGCAGGATTTTTTGTTCGGCCAGCAGGGCGGCGTAGTCGTGGCTGTCGCCCAGGCCGAGGCTGTCGACCTGCTGCTGCAACTTGACGCCCGCTTCGATGGCGGCCAGCGCCAGTTCGCGCACGCTGTGGGCGCTGCGCACTTCACGCAGTTGCTTGCCTTCCACCACGCCAACGCGGCGCTCGCCATTATTGAGTTCGAACTGCACTAAACGCATGAAGGTTCTCCTAGATTAAGTACGTGTGGCGCCACGGGCGCTGGCGGCGAACTGGTCGGCGGGCAGCACGTGCTTGCGCTCCAACAGGCGATAGACCACGCCGGTCAGCAGCAGCCCGAACAGCATCACCCCGGACAGGAAGTACAAGCCCGAGGCCAGGTTGCCGGTGTATTCCTTGAGCGCGCCGATCACGAACGGGCCGATATAGCCGCCGAGGTTGCCCACCGAGTTGATCAACGCGATGCCAGCCGCCGCACTGGCGCCGGCGAAGAAGCGCCCCGGCAAGGTCCAGAACACCGCCGTGCACGAGAACATCGCAAATGCCGCCAGGCACAGCGCCGCCATTTGCAGCACCGGCACACTCAGCCACGCGCTGCAGAACAGGCCGATGGCGCCCAGCACATACAGCACGGCGAGGTGGCCGTAGCGGTCATTCAAGCGGTCGGAACTGCGCGGGATGATCAGCAGGCCAATGATGCCGAAGATGTACGGCACCGCCGAGATGAAGCCGGTGGTGAGGTCGCTGCCGCCGAACTGCTTGATCAGCGTCGGCAGCCACAGGCCCAGGCCGTAGATGCTCAGGGTCACCGGCAGGTAGAACAGCGCCAGCAGCAGCACGCGTTTGTCCTTGAGCGCATGCAAGGGGTTGCCATGGCGGGTCTGGCCGTAGGCTTGCAGGTCCTTGTTGAGTTCGTCGGTCAGCCAGGTTTTTTCGGCGTCGGTCATCCACTTGACCTGCTTGGGGCCGTCCGGCAGGTACCGCAGCACCGGCCAGGTCAACAGGATCGCCGGGGTGCCGATCACGATAAACAGCCACTGCCAGCCGTGCAGGCCAAGAATGCCGTCCATGCCCAGCAAACCGCCGGACACCGGGCCGGTGATCATCATCGCGATGGGTTGGGACAGGATGAACAGCCCGAGGATCTTGCCGCGATGGCGCACCGGGAACCACTGGGTGATGTAGTACAGCACGCCCGGGAAGAACCCGGCTTCGGCCGCACCGAGCAGAAAGCGCATCACATAGAAGCTGTGCGGCCCCTGCACGAACGCCATGCCGATGGTGATGGCGCCCCAGGTGACCATGATCCGTGCGAACCAGCGCCGGGCGCCGAAGCGGTCGAGCATCAGGTTGCTGGGGATCTCGAACAGGAAGTAGCCGATGAAGAACAACCCCGCGCCCAGGCCATAGGCCGCATCGCCGATGCCGACGTCGGCGCCCATGTGCAACTTGGCAAAGCCCACGGCGGAGCGGTCCACGTAGGCAATCAGGTAAAGCAGGATCAGGAAGGGAATCAGTTTCAGCGTGATGCGCCGGATAAGCCGCAATTCCTCGCTCATGGGGTCGATCTCCGATTGTTGTTCTTATAGGAATCGGGGATGCCTCTCGCGGATCATCCGCCAGGGTCATACCTCAGTTAAGCCAGACTATATAGTAGGACTATTTGCAAAACAACTCTTCCAAAGCGAACATTTTGCGCTTATGTTTAGCCGCAGAGAGAACATATAGTCATACAATAAGAGAATCGATCATGTCTGATAAAAAGCCCGGCCTACGCTCCGCCCAGTGGTTTGGTACCGCCGACAAGAACGGCTTCATGTACCGCAGCTGGATGAAGAACCAGGGCATTGCCGACCATCAGTTCCATGGCAAGCCGATCATCGGTATCTGCAACACCTGGTCGGAGCTGACCCCGTGCAACGCGCACTTTCGCCAGATCGCCGAGCACGTCAAACGCGGCGTGATCGAGGCCGGCGGCTTCCCGGTGGAATTCCCGGTGTTTTCCAACGGCGAATCCAACCTGCGCCCCACCGCCATGCTGACGCGCAACCTGGCGAGCATGGACGTGGAGGAAGCCATTCGCGGCAACCCCATCGACGGCGTGGTGCTGCTGACCGGCTGTGACAAGACCACCCCCGCCCTGCTGATGGGCGCCGCCAGTTGCGACGTGCCGGCCATCGTGGTCACCGGCGGGCCGATGCTCAATGGCAAGCACAAGGGCCAGGACATCGGCTCGGGCACCGTGGTCTGGCAGCTCAGTGAACAAGTGAAGGCCGGCACCATTACCCTGGATGACTTCCTTGCGGCCGAAGGCGGCATGTCGCGTTCGGCGGGTACCTGCAACACCATGGGCACCGCGTCGACCATGGCCTGCATGGCCGAAGCTTTGGGTACCTCGCTGCCGCACAACGCGGCGATCCCGGCGGTGGATGCGCGGCGTTATGTGCTGGCGCATATGTCCGGCATGCGCGCCGTAGAGATGGTGCGCGAAGACTTGAAGCTGTCGAAGATCCTCACTAAAGAAGCCTTTGAAAACGCGATCCGCGTGAACGCCGCCATCGGCGGGTCGACCAACGCCGTGATCCACCTCAAAGCCATTGCCGGGCGCATCGGCGTCGAACTCGACCTGGACGACTGGACCCGCATGGGCCGTGGCATGCCGACCATCGTCGACCTGCAGCCGTCCGGCCGCTTCCTGATGGAAGAGTTCTACTATGCCGGTGGCCTGCCCGCCGTCCTGCGTCGCCTGGGCGAAGCCAACCTGATCCCGCACCCGAACGCGTTGACCGTCAACGGCAAGTCGCTCGGCGAGAACACCAAGGACTCGCCGATCTACGGCCAGGACGAAGTGATCCGCACACTGGACAACCCGATCCGCGCCGACGCGGCATTTGCGTGCTGCGCGGCAACCTGGCGCCATTGGGTGCAGTACTCAAGCCATCGGCCGCCAGCCCGGAGCTGATGCAGCATCGCGGCCGTGCGGTGGTGTTCGAGAACTTCGACATGTACAAGGCGCGCATCAACGACCCCGAGCTGGATGTGGACGCCAACTCGATCCTGGTCATGAAGAACTGCGGGCCCAAGGGTTATCCGGGCATGGCCGAAGTCGGCAACATGGGCTTGCCGGCCAAGCTGCTGGCCCAGGGCGTGACCGATATGGTGCGTATTTCCGATGCGCGCATGAGCGGCACGGCGTATGGCACGGTGGTGTTGCACGTCGCGCCGGAAGCGGCTGCGGGCGGCCGTTGGCCACGGTGAAGGAAGGTGACTGGATTGAACTGGACTGCGCCAACGGCCGTTTGCACCTGGACATCCCCGACGCAGAGCTGGCGGCGCGCATGGCCGACCTCAAGCCACCGCAAAACCTGATCGTCGGCGGCTACCGCCAGCTGTACATCGACCATGTGTTGCAGGCGGACCAGGGCTGCGACTTTGACTTCCTGGTGGGTTGCCGTGGGGCGGAAGTCCCCCGTCATTCCCACTAATTGGGATGCTATGATGCCGCGTCTTTAAGCCAGAGCCTCCCCGTCGTTATGGATCACCAGCCGCCCAAGCCGCGCAAGAGCATGCATGCCCAGATCGTTCAGGACTTGGGCATGCACATCGTTTCCGGCCGCTTCAAGCCCGAAGAAAGACTGCCCATGGAGGCCACGCTCTGCGAGGAGTACAAGGTCAGCCGCTCGGTGCTGCGCGAGGCAACCCGGGTGCTCAGCGCCAAGGGCCTGGTGTATTCCAAGCCACGGGTGGGCGCGGTGGTGCGGCCTCGGCTGAAGTGGCACCTGCTGGACCCGGATGTGTTGTCATGGTTGATGCAGTCCACGCCCCACAGTGAATTCTTCAACACCCTGGCCGGTGTGCGGCGCATCCTCGAACCGGAAATCGCCGCCATGGCCGCTACGACGGCGACCGACGAAGACATCGCCACCATCGAAAAAGCCTACACCGGCATGGAAACCGCGAAGACCCACGAAGACCTGTTGCAGGCCGACCTGGACTTCCACCGCGCCATTGCGGACGCCACACGCAACGACCTGCTGGCGTACATGTGCAACATGCTGTCGCTGCCGCTGCGCGAGTCGATCAACATCACCAACCGCCGCCCGGACATCCAGGGCCTGAGCCTGCCACGGCACAAGGCGATCCTCACCGCGATCCAGAACCGCGACGCGCTGGGCGCACGGCATGCGTCGCTGGTGCAGTTGGATGACACGCGGGTGGCGTTGGATACGGTGATGAATGTGCTCACGCCGCTCTAGAGCCTGGTGAAAGCAAATGTGGGAGGGGGCTTGCCCCCGATAGCGGTGGATCAGTCATAGCAACATTGACTGACCTATTGCTATCGGGGGCAAGCCCCCTCCCACATTGGGTTTGTGTTGGTCGTTACAGCGTGTAGGCGATGCCGACCTGGACTGTGCGCGGGGCGCCTGGGTAGGCGTAGATGTTGCCGAACGCGCCCTCTTCATACTCACGATTGAACAGGTTCTTCACGTCCAGGTTCAGCCGCACCTTGTCGTTGACCTTGTAGTAGCTCAGCAGGTCCACGACGGTGTAGGCGTCCATCGAGAAGGCCGTGTTGGCGGTCTGGCCGGCACGCTGGTCGACGTATTTGCCGCCGGCGCCCAGGCCCAGGCCTTTGAGGGCGCCGTCCTGGAACTCATACACGTTGAGCAGGCTGAAGCTGTTGCGGGGGATGTTCAGCAGGCGTGTGCCGGAGCGAATGGTGTTGTCCTTGGTGACTTCGGCGTCCACGTAGGCGTAGCCGCCGATCACGCGCCATTCCGGGGTGAGGTTGCCGGCTACGTTGAGGTCGAAGCCTCGGCTGCGGACTTGGCCGGCGGCGACGCTGAAGGTGTTGTCCACGGGGTCGGTGGTCAGTACGTTTTTCTTCTCGATCTGGTAGATCGCCGCATCGACGCTCAGTTGACGATCCAACGCTTCCCACTTGACGCCCATTTCATAGGACTTGCCTTTCTCCGGCTCGAACCCGCCACCTTGGCGAGCAGCGCCGGTGTTCGGCTTGAAGGAACGTGCGGCGTCAGCGTAGACCGCGACAGTATCAGTGAGGTCGTAGATCACGCCCACACGTGGGGTGACGGCGTTATCGGCGGCTTGCCAAGGTTTAACCCCGGTCACATAGCTTTCGTAGTCATGCTCGAACCGCTCAAACCGCGCACCCGCCAACACTTTCAAGCGCTCGGTCAGCGCCACTTGGTCCTGTACGAAGGCTGCGTAGGTCTTGAGGTTTTCCTTGTCGTGGGTCGGTGTGCGCGTCAACGTTGGGCGCGGCTGGCCGTAGACGGGATCGAAGATATCAATCGGGTAAGTACCCGCAGCAGCGCTGGAACGCTGAATGATCGACTTGTAGTCGTAATCCTCATACTCGATACCGGTCAGCAAGGTGTGCTCGAAACCACCGGTGTTGAAGTGCCCGGTGAGGTTGAGCTGGTAGTCCTTGTCGGTCCATTCCAGCTTGCGGTAGTTGAAGTTGCGTTGCAGGGTGCGGCCATCGGCGCTCAGGCCGTTGGCTTCAATCGCATTGCCCTGCAAGGTGCCGTCCAGCCATTGGAAGCCGCCGCCCAGCGTCCAGTTTTCATTGAGCAGATGCTCAAAACGCAACTGCGCCATGCTGTTGTCGTTGTGCAATTTGCCGACGTCTTTGTCACCCCAGAAGGTGTCCCGCGACGGGTTGCCGTTTTTTTGGGTGGGGTAACGCGTCAGGCCACGATCCAACGGATGATTGTTACGCATGAAGTCGCCTTCAAAGATCACCTTCGTCTCATCAGTAGCTTGCCAGGTGATCACTGGCGTCACGCCGTAGCGTTCGGTCTCGACATGATCACGAAACGTATCACCACCCTCGCCCACCACGTTCAGGCGATAGGCCAGGCGACCTTCTTCATCCAGCGGGCCGGAGGCGTCCAGGGTGCCGCGTTTCATGCCTTGGTCATTCAACTGGCTGCCGAGGGTCACGGTGCGCTCGGCCAGCGGTTGCTTGGACACCACGTTAAAGGTGCCGCCTGGGTCGCCACGGCCGTAGAGCATGGCCGCGGGGCCGCGCAGTACTTCGAGGCGTTCGATGGTGTTGGCGTCCGGCATGTTCGGATACCCACGGTTGATCGGGAAACCGTTGCGGTAGAACTCACCTGTGGTGAAACCGCGCACTGTGAAGGTGGTCAGGCCCTGGCCGCCGAAGTTGTTGGCACGGCCGACCCCGCCGGCATAGTCGAGGGCATCTTGCAGTCGGGTCGCGCCAATGTCCTCGACCACGTCCTTGGACACGACGCTGATGGACTGCGGGGTTTCATGAATCGAGGTGTCGGTGCGCGTCGCACTCGCTGAACGTGTGGCGTGGTATCCCTTGACTGGCCCCTGGGCCGTTTCATAGTCGGCTGTGCCGGTAATGCTGGTGGCTTGCAACTCGATACCGGTTTTTTCAACCGGCTCGACATCGGCCCACGTGAGAGGGGAAAACGCCTGAAGCACACAAATGGAAACCAGGGTACGACGCATGGATGTTGGACCTAGTGAATGAGCCAGATGGGGCGGCAAACCCGCCAAGAATTCGCGGCGCATGCTATACCATCGCATTCTCGTTTGATATCTATTCTCATTCGTTATTTTTTGTGTATCTGCTTTGTATCAACATCAAGATAAAGAAAAGCCACTCGATTGAGTGGCTCCATACACTGCGGGGCTCGCCTCAGCGATAGCGCTCCAACCAATGGGCGTAAGGCGCAGGCAAGGTCCAGGATGACTTATCCACGCCCAGCTCCTTGGCCGCAAAGTACGCCCAATGCGGGTCGGCCAGGTGTGCGCGGCCCACTGATACCAAGTCCAGGTGACCGGCCTGCAACGCCCCTTCTGCCAGTTGCGGCGTACCAAACCCCCACGCCGACGTTACCGGGATACCGGCTTCGCGGCGCACGCGTTCGGCAATCGGGCCCATAAAGGCCGGGCCCCACGGGATGTTGGTGTCGGGGATGGTGAAACCGACACTGACGCTCAGCAGGTCCAAGCCACCGGCCTTGAAGTTTCGCGCCAATTCGATGGATTCGGTGAGCGTTTGCTCGTCACGGCCGTCGTATTCGATCACGCCGAAACGCGCGGTCAGCGGCAGGTTTTCCGGCCAGACTTCGCGCACGGCGGCCAGGGTTTCCAGGAGGAAACGGCTGCGGTTGTCGAAGCTGCCACCATAGGCGTCAGTGCGCTGGTTGGAATGCTCGGAGAAGAAGCTCTGGGCCAGGTAACCGTGGGCGAAGTGCAGTTCGATCCACTCGAAACC
>NZ_JADDUM010000160.1 GCF_015163715.1 Pseudomonas cyclaminis | reverse complement strand
GTGGCGTGCAGGTTGAGGCTCGCCGGCTTGCAGGGTGGCGGCGTAGACTTCACGGCCGTCCTCACGCCAGGTAGTGAGGGTGCCGGGGTTGCTGAAACCAGGGCCTTCAGAGCGGGCCTTGAGTTCGGCAAAACGCTGCGGATCGAAAGGCGCACTGTTGAAGGCCGGCAGGTCGTGAAACTCCATCTGGTCCCACAGGGCTTTATCGATGCGCCCTGGGGTGCCGATGATGGTGCTGGACAGGCCGGTTTGTGAGGCGGCGCCCTGGTTGAGCAAGCGGCGCGCGCTGAGGTGCATGTCGCCATTGGCGGCCATCAGGCTGTAGCGGTTTTCCAGGGTATCGGCGTCGATATGCAGCTGTTGGCCGGCCACCAGGCGTGCGGCGTTGGTGGAGCCGGGAGCGGCGGTTTCGCGCCAGGTTTCGGTGATGTAGATGGTGCCGCGCTTGAAGCTGTCATCGCCGTCACAGTGCTGGCCACAGACCCATTGGATGCTGCCGCCAACCAGTTCGCGCTCAAGGGCCAGTACAGTGCGGGCGTTCTCGAATTCACGCGTCTTGATGTGCAGGTTGCCTTCGCTTTCCATGGTGCCGGACAGGTTGCGAAAGCTCGTCGCCTGGCTGCCGTCGGCAGCCGCGAAACTGAAATCGCCACCGCTGTAGACGTCGCCTTCAAGGTTGCTGAAATGCTCGCCGCGTAGGTGCAAGTCCCCGCCGCTGAACAGCAGCCCGGTGTTGACCACGTTGGCGCTGATCAGCAGGTTGCCTTGACTGCCGAGGCTGCCGTCGTTGTTCAGTTGGGTCGCGCTGAGCTGTAGATGTCGGGCCGCACTCAGCACACCGAGGTTGTGCAGCACATCACGCACGCGCAGTTGAATGTCGTTGCCGCTGAGGATCTGGCCGTGGTTTTGGGTGAGGTTGCGGGCGCTGAGAGTGGCATTGCCCTTCACGGCGATCAGGCCACTGTTGTGCAGATCTGCGGCGAGGGTGAGTTGCAGGTCACCATCGCTGAGCAGTTCACCGCGGTTGTCGAAGGTGTTGGCGGCGACAGTAACGCTGCCAGCCGCGACGGCCTTGCCGCGGTTGTCGACGGCATCGGCAATCAAACTCAGGCCGCCTTCGGTATGGAGCGTGCCGCCGTGGTTGTTGATCTGTTGAGCCGACAGGCTCAGTTCGCGGGCAGTGACGATCTGCCCAGTGTTGTTCACTTGTTGGCGGGCTTCGATTTTCGCGCTGTCGGCGGCCAGGTTGCCGCGGTTGTCGACGACCGCAGTGTTGATATCCAAATGGCCACTGGCGTTGAGTTCACCTTGATTGTCCAGGCGTTCTGCCGTGATCTTCAGTTGCTTGCCAGCAATACGCTGGTCCTCCTGAATCCCACTGACGACCTTGCCTTGGTTGCTCACGGTTGCCGCTTGCAAGTGCACATTGCCCGCGCTGGCAAGGGTGTGCTGGACCCGCAGATCGCCTTGCGCCTGCAGGTCCACATCGCCCACCGCAAAGGTCGGGCCTTGCAAGTCAATTGACGCAGCCGTAGCGCTCAACGCGCCGACACTGGTGGTGTGGGCCAGGCTCAGGCCACCGTTGGCATTGATGACTATGTCACCGGCGGTACTGGCCATATCCCCGGCGAGCCGTACACCCACGCCTTTTTCGGTACCTACCAGTCGAATAGTCCCCGCATACATGCCGCCGAGGGCGCTGGCGTCGATGGCCAGTTGCGGCTTTTCGCGGCCATCATCGGCATGGGCGCGGGCCTGCAAGCTGTCGGCGCTGACGTCATTGCGGCCGGTGATGATGTTGAGCTGGTCGGCATGCAACTGCGCATTGAGCTTGGCGGTGCGGGTGATCAAGTCGAACTGACCGACATTGCGCGCATTCAGCCCGGCGCCTTCCAAGGCGATCTCGCCGCCGTCCACGCGAAAGTGATCGAGGCGGCCGCCGTCCAGCACAGGCTTGCCGGTGGTGAGCGTCGTCCGTGGGGTATTGATAAAGCCGCAACCGTTGCAGGTGATGCCATGGGGGTTGGCAACAATCACCCGCGCAGCCTGCCCAGCCACTTCGGTATAGCCACCCAGGTGACTGCGATTGCCGCCGGTGACTTCGTTGAGGATCACGCTGGCAGGCTGGCCCTGCAAGCCGGGGTTGCCGAGGATCACTCCGCCGAGCTGGGTGTTTTGCGTGGCATTCGTGGCGTTGTTGAGGATCAGCCCGTTGCTGCCGACGTTGTAGTCGGTAAACAGGTTATGTGACAACCCGCTGCCGTTGGGCCCGGCAATATTGACCACCGGCACGCCATTGGGCCCGTGACCGATGCTGGTACCGGGGCTGGCGGGGTCGACGCTCAGTTGCGCGGCAGCCGAGACGATCGGATTGAGAAACAGAATACCTGCAAGGCTCAGGGCCAGGCACTGGTTAAACGGGCTGCGCACGTCCATAGGCAAGGTTCCTTGTTGTTAGAAGAACAGGTCGATTCGGGCGTACATCGGGCGCTCGCGGTGCTCAATCACAGCCGGGCGCTCCAGGGAGCGGGCGAACACCAGCGATGCGCCGAGGTGTGGGCCGCGCGCGCTGAACTCCCAGGCATTGCCGGTGAGGCGCCCGGCCACGTCGGGGTTGTGCGGGCCACGGCGGATCACGCCGATGTCGTAGCCGAAGCCGACGCCCACCTCGTGTACCCACGGGCGCAAGGCGTCCCAACCCACCGGGTGACGCCAGCGCAGTTGGCTGCGCCAGTAGCCGCCGCTGTTGCCCGAGAGGTTCTGTTCGCTGAACCCGCGCACCGCCCCCAGGCCGCCGACGCTGAGACGTTGCGGGCTGTAGAGTTCGTCTTCGGCGCGTTGGCCGGTAGCCAGGCTGTCGACGCTCCAATGCTGGCCCAGCCAACGCAAGGACTGCAGGTAGCTGAGGGTCAGGCTGTATTTCTGATAGCGGGAGGTGGGTGCGCCCGCGCGTGTGGAGAGGTCGCGCTGGGCGTCCAACGCGCCGATGCCTTGCTGCCAACCGGCATCAAAGTTGACGAAGGCATTACCGATGCGGCGGCCATGGTTGAAACCGAGTTGGCGCTCGGTGATGCGATGGCTGGACGTGCGCAACAGTGCGTCTTCCAGATAGTTGCGGGTACGCAGGTGGCTCAGGCCGACGTTGATGGCAGTCTTGCCCAGGTTGTCGCGGTGCAGCACCCGTTCGGCGCGCAGTTGCTGGCTGGAGGTGTCACCGGACAGCGCGAAGGCAAATCCGGAGAGATCGTTGCGGGTCCGATAAAAGCTTTGGCTGTGGCTGACATTGAAGGTCCACCAGCCATAGGGCACGCTGTAGAACAGGCTCTGGCTGTCAGAATGGCGCCAATGATCGCTGACCGTATCGCGGTTGGCGCGCAGGCTCAGTTGGTCCGCCAGGCCCAGAGGACTGTCCCATTCAAAGCCGAGACCCGCCTGCTGGCGGCCGGTACTGTCGTCGCCATGGTTGTTGCGGTTAGCCGAGACGCGCCAGGGCTTGAAGCGCTCGCCCTTGAGTACCACACGGCTGCCGCCAACCGCCTGGCCTGGCGTCAACTCAAGCTGTGGCTGGCGCGAAGGCAAACGTGCCAGTTGATCGACCCATTGCTCCAGCTCGCGTAGATCCAGCACGTCACCGACGCGGCCGGGAAAGCTCATGGCGGACTCGGCTGGACTGGCCAGCGATGAGCTGTCGAGGCCTTCCAGGCGCCCTTCCACCACGATGATTTTAAGCTCGCCGTTTTTCAGGTCTTGCTGCGGCAGGTACGCGCGGGTGGTGACGTAGCCACGGCGCAGGTAATAGTCGGTGAGGCTCTTGAGCACTTCGTTTAGCTGCGGAACGCCCAGGCAGCGAGCCGCCCACGGCGCGAGCAAGGCATCGCGCTGTGCCTCGGAGAGCAAGGTGGTGCCTTCAACGGTGATGCGCGTGAGGGTGACGCACTGGCCGTCTTCAGCCAATGCAGATTCGGTGCGTGCTACGGCTTCGCCTGGGAGGCTTTGCAGTTCGTCCAGACGTCGACGCTGCTCTTCCAGCACTTGTTGTTGCCGTTCACGGGCCAGTTCTCTGTCGCCCGGTAAGGTTTGCGGCGCGGCAAGAAGTGGACTGCTGAGCAGCACCACTCCAAGTAACGCGGATCGTAAAACGGCTGACATCCTTTTCACCCTCACAGGTGCTCATAGGGAAAGAGCACGCAGCTTGCCGAGGCTGAATCGGTTAAGGAAAAACAGAAAGGTTACAAAAAACTCAAGATTTCGGCGGGTATTCCTACCTCTGTCGCACAGTGCTCAGGAGACCGTCAGACGCTTCCTGAAAATATGGGAAAAGAGTAGGAATTGAGTAGGAAGGAAGACGAGAAAATGAGAAGTACGGTTTCTTCTTGCGCTCGAAATCTTTAAGCCTACAAGCACAATGGAAAAGAGAGTGTGAATGGGTAAATCACTCTGTCAGAGAAAAAACACAGCAAGCTCAGCTATCACTCGAACGCGCTTATCTGATAACGACAGCGCCAGCTTAATGCCCGGCCGCTGCCGTTTCACATCGTAAAAATCGTAATGTTGTCGACCAGCGGTCACGCCTCCCGCGCCTTCACCTTCAAATGCCGCGCATACCAAGGCCGCTTCGGCACCCGCTTGAACAAGCCTTTGAGCGCATCGTCGTCAGCGCCAAACGTAATCCTCAACGCGAGCTTCATGGTCTCCGGGTCCATTTCCATTGACTTGCCCATCTGCAAGCCCGGTGTGGTGCTGCAGCCATGGGTGTCCGGGCCGAGCCACGGGTCGCCGACTTCGACCCAGCGGCCGGGTGCAAACCAAGCCACGCCGTTGACCTCCAGCCGGCTGACTTCGCCTGGATTGAAGCGCTCGTGGGCGCGGAACCAGTCTTCGATGCGGTCATCGATCCAGCCGTGGAAGTGCCAGAACACCGGGTTTACGTGGGAGGAGAACGGGTCGCCGAGGAAGTCGTTTTCGGCGGCATACCAGCGTGCGGCAAAGTCTGCAGGGTCACGGGCAAAGGGTACTGGCGCGCCGTTGGAGGGGTCGCGGGGCACCGAGGCCCAGCGCATGTGCAGCCAGTCGTGCAGGCCCAGCTCCATTTGCGAGCCCAATTGCCCAAGCGTGAATTTGGCCAGGTAACGCGGATCGCGGTATTGGGATTCCCAGACCTGGAAGTTGCTGTGGTAGGTCTCTTCGGACTTGATGTCGCTGACCCACTGGGTGTATTCGCTGTCATCCGGGGCCGACCAGGTGGGCGGTAGCGCGAAGCCATCGTGGTTGTCGAAGTAGCGCACAAAGCCCAGGCGATCACGCTCCAGCGCCGGCTGCGGCTCGGGGAAGGCGGGCCACGAGGGCAAGTCCTGCATGGCGCGGGCGGTGCCGAGCATGTGCCGGTGCATGAAGAAGAAGTCGATACCCGAGCCGTTGCGGTCTTTGCGTTTGCCGCGGGCATCGCGCTCCTGGCCTCGTGGGCCGGGTTGCCAGCCGATGCCGCGCAGGGCGTCGCGTTTTTCTTCGGAGAGCTTGTGCCATTGGTCGCGGGTGGCGTGCCACAGTTGGTGGAACAGGCGGTGTTCGGGGGCAATCAGCCACGCGAGCAGCGTCGGGTTATGGCCGATGCGCTGGCGGGCTTCGGGAAACAGTTGCTTGTGAGCGATAAAGCGGTTGTCGCGCTCGGTCAGGGCCAAGGGGCGATCAAGGTCGAGGATCTGCCCGCTGAGGGTGCCGCTGCCGGCGTTGCCGAAGTCGGCCCAGACTTCATCGAGGGTCATCTTGAATTCATAGGCGGGCCTGCCATCGGCCGAGTCGCGGTCGATCAGGCGCCAGTAGAGCAAGGCGCCCTCGCCCGTCAGCACATCCCCGAGCACCCGGTAACGCGGTTCGCCTTCGCTACGCAGGTTGGCGGCAGTGTCCAGGTAGCCGCGCAGGCCTCGGCCACGGGGTGCGATGTCGAGCAGCAGCTCCAGGCCTTGCAGCGGCAGGCCCTTGAGGCCCGCGTCGCGGCCTTCCAGGCGCAGGCTCCAGACACCGCGCAAGGTATTGGCCAAGTGTTGGCCGGCAGTGTCAGCCAGATCCACCGTGGCTTCGCCGGGGGTGATCGGAAATTCTTCACGAGTCCACTCGCGATGGGCATAGAAGGCGGCCGGCACAGCGGCGCCGGTGAGCGCGAGGCCTGCGATGAACCCACGTCGAGAGATGGTCATTGTCTACCTTAGGAAACTGCTTGATCAGAGCTAGAACGTTTGCTGACAGGGGAAATTTACCGCTGCCGCCTCGCCCGCCTAAATTTCCCCGCGCATTGCTCGTTCCTCCCTGATAGCGAAGGCCTCAACTGACTGAGATGGCAATGACAAAATCACGTTCGAAAAAGGCGCTGTACATCGCCCTGCCCCTGGCCCTGGCGGTCGGCGCTGGCTTGCTGACCTGGGATCACTGGTTCAGGGGCAATGCCGGTTACCCGCTGGAGGTGATCAAGCAAGCCAATGAAATGCAGGACCGCCTGCTGTCATTCGACAGCCATATCACCGTGCCAGTGGATTTCGGCACCGCCGGCAAGGAAGCGGACAAGGACGGCAGTGATCAATTCGACCTGGCCAAGGCCAGTCGTGGCCGCTTGTCCGGCGCCGCCTTGACCATCTTCGGCTGGCCAGAGATCTGGAACGGCCCCAACGCACCGCACAAACCCACCGAAGGGTTTGTCGAAGCGGCACGCCATGAACAGGAAGTGCGCTACAAGATCATCAGCGCCATGGTGCGCGACTTCCCCAACCAGGTCGCCATTGCCTACACCCCGGATGACTTCCGGCGCCTGCATGGCGAGGGCAAGTTTGCGATTTTCATGAGCATGCTCAACGCCTATCCGCTAGGCAATGACCTGAACCAACTGGACCTGTGGGCCGCGCGCGGCATGCGCATGTTCGGCTTCAGCTATGTGGGTAATAACGCCTGGTCGGACTCCTCGCGCCCGCTGCCATTTTTCAATGACAGCCCGGATGCCCTGGACGGCCTGTCGGACATTGGCAAGCAAGCTGTGCATCGCCTCAACGACCTGGGTGTGATCATTGATGTGTCGCAGATGTCGACCAAGGCCCTGGAGCAGGTGGCACAGCTGAGTCGTACGCCGATGGTGGCCTCTCACTCGGCACCGCGGGCATCGGTGGATATCCCGCGCAACCTCAGCGACAAGGAATTGCAGCTGATCAAGCACAGCGGCGGCGTGGTGCAGATCGTGGCCTTCTCCGCCTACCTGCGCCCGCTGAGCCAGCCGACCCAGGACAAGCTCAACGCCCTGCGCGCACGCTTCGACCTGCCGCCCCTGCCGAACCTGGCCATGGCACTGATGCCGGGCGACCCCATCATCGCGGCCTGGCCCGAGCAGCGGTTCGGCGAGTACGCCAGCGCGCTGTACGGCATCCTCGAAGAAGAACCCAAGGCCACCCTCAAGGACCTGGGCAACGCGATCGACTACACCGTGCGCAAGATCGGTATCGACCATGTCGGCCTGTCTTCGGACTTCAACGACGGCGGCGGCATCGATGGCTGGAACAACGTCGGTGAAATCCGCAACGTCACCGCCGAGCTGATCCAGCGCGGCTACTCCGAAGCCGACATCGCCAAGCTGTGGGGAGGCAACTTCCTGCGGGTGTGGGACCAGGTACAAAAAGCCGCCAAGCCATTGGCCAACCGCTAACCACCTGGAAGCCAGTCCATGACCGACCGCCGTACGTTTCTCAAGCAGGCTGGGGTACTTGCCGCCAGCCTGCCACTGGGTACTGCCATCCTGCCTCAGGCGCAGGCAGCCGCAACACAAGACCCATGGACGGGTTTCAAGCAACTGTTCAACCAGGACCCGGATTACCTGCATTTCTCCAATTTCCTGGTGGCCTCGCACCCCAAACCGGTACGCGAAGCCATCGAGCGTTACCGTGCACAGATCGACCGCAACCCAGGGCTGGCCATGGACTGGGACCTGCAGGAAACCTGGAAACGCGAAGGCCAGGTGCGTGAATGGGCCGGTCACTACCTGAAGGCCACCCCCCCGCAGATCGCCCTGACCGGCAGCACCTCCGAAGGGCTGGCGATGATTTATGGCGGGATCAAGGTGCGGCCTGACCAGGAAATCCTGACCACCGTTCACGAGCATTACGCCACCCAGAACGTGCTGGATTATCGCGTCCTCAAGCAAGGCACCCAGGTCCGTCGTATCACGCTGTTCAACAACGCCAACCACGTATCCGCCGACGAAGTGCTGGGTAATATCCAGCGCGCCATTCGCCCCAACACTCGCGTGTTGGGGATGACCTGGGTGCAGTCCGGCAGCGGCGTGAAGCTGCCCATCGGCGAAATCGGCAAGTGGGTGGACGAGCACAACCGCGACCGCGATGAGCGGGACCGCATCCTCTATGTGGTGGACGGCGTGCACGGCTTCGGCGTGGAAAACCTCGATTTTCCCGACATGCACTGCGATTTCTTCATCGCCGGCACCCATAAATGGATGTTCGGCCCGCGCGGGACAGGCCTGGTGTGCGCCCGCGATCCCGAGAACAAATACGTGACACCCATGGTGCCGACCTTCTCCGAGGACAAGGATTTCGCCACCAGCATGACGCCGGGCGGTTACCACGCCTTCGAGCACCGCTGGGCGGCGGACGAGGCCTTCAAGCTGCACTTGCAGTTGGGCAAGGCGCACGTGCAGGCGCGCATCCATGCACTGAATACCGAATTGAAAGACCAGTTGCTGGCACTGCCCCAGGTCGAACTGGTCACCCCGCGCAGCACCGAGCTGTCCGCTGGCTTCACCTTCTTCCGGGTCAAGGGCCAGGACAGCGACGCGGTGGTGGCCCATATGATGAAACACCGCGTGGTGATCGATGCAGTGGAGCGTGATGCCGGCCCCGTGATCCGCACCTCGCCCGGCCTGCTTAACAACGCCGACGAAATCCAGCGGTTCATGACCCTGCTGCGCCAGCGGGTGTGACGCTTACTTTTCCCTTTGAACGAGATGCCCACATGATTCCATTCCGACTCAAACCCTTGAGCGCCCTGGCGCTGACGGCCCTGTGCAGCGCCCTGCTGCCGGGCCTGGCCCAGGCCGCCGCGCCACAACCGGGCAAGGTGTTCAAGGACTGCAAGGACTGCCCGGAAATGGTCGTACTGCCCGCCGGCACCTTCACCATGGGGACGCCTGAAGATGAAGTCGGCCGCGAGCCGGATGAAGGCCCGATGCATGACGTGACCTTCGCCAGACCGTTCGCCATGAGCCGCTTCCATGTCACCGCCGGTGAATGGGACAGCTATGTGCGCCAAAGCGGTGCGAAGATCGCCAACGGCGACACCCGCCCCGGCCGCGAATGCATCGCCAGCAAGCCGCGTTACCCGCAAGGCCCGCGCCAGCCGGCGGTGTGCATGGACATGGACGACATCAAGGCCTACGTCGCCTGGCTGTCGAAAAAGACCGGCCAGAAGTACCACATGGTCAGCGAAGCCAACGTGAATACGCCGCCCGCGCCGGCTCCACCGGACCGTTCCCGTTCCCGTTCGATGAAGGCAAGGGCTACAGCATCGCTCAGCACGCCAATACGTATGGACCGGCAGACGGCTACAGCTACTCCTCGCCCGTGGGCAGCTACCCGCCGAACGCATTCGGCATGTACGACATGCACGGCAACGTCTACGAGCGCGTCGCGGACTGCGAACACACCAACTACGTTGGCGCCCCGACTGATGGCAGCGCCTGGGTGGAGCCGAACTGCGAGTCCTATCAGATTCGTGGCAATGACTGGGGCGAAGCACCGGTATTTTCGCGCTCGGGCAACCGCAACACGATCTACCCGCAGACGCGGGGGGACTGGATCGGTTTCAGGGTGGTGCGTGATCTCTGATAACGCACGCTGAAACCGGCATAAAAAAACCGCCTGGCATGTGCCAGGCGGTTTTTTTATGCCTTAAGGAAGCCGGCGCAAGCGCCGGCTTCCGGTGGTTCAGTGAATCAGAAGGCGTACTTGGCGTTGATCATTGCGTTGCGCGGTTCGCCGTAAGAGCCCGAGTTGAACGTGCCCATGCCGTCGTAATACTTTTGGTCAAACAGGTTGTTGACGTTCAGCCCCACACTCAGGTGGTCATCCACTTGGTATTTGGCCAACAAGCCAACTACGGCGAACGGATCCTGAGTAGCCTTGTAGTAAGGGCCGGAGTAATTGATTTGCGATGCAGCGTACATCTCACTCTGCCAGGTGACGTTGCCGCCAACCGTCAACTTGTTCCATTCACCCGGCAAGCGATAAGTAGTGCCGAACTTGAACTGGTTGATCGGCTGGTTGGTCTGCACCCGACCGCCGTCCTTGTCGTGGGACTCACGGTAGGTATAGCCACCAAACACGTTCCAGCCACTGACCACTTCACCCGAGATCTCGGTTTCGACGCCACGGGTGTTGGTACCACTGATGGCCTTGTACACAGCGCGACCCGAAGAATCCGTGCCTGACTGCTCCGGCGTGTTCTTCTGATTAATCTCAAACACCGCGACGCTCGCGTTCAGCGCACCATCGAAGAACTCACCCTTGAGACCGATCTCGTAGTTGTCGCCTTCAAGCGGCGCCAGCGAGGTGCCGGAGGCGGTTTTATAGAACGTCTGCGGCAAGAAGATGCTGGTGTAGCTGGCGTACGCCGAATAGGTGTCGTTCAACTCATAAACAATGCCGGCATAAGGCGTGACAACCCCGGTCTTTTTGGTCTTGTCGGTCGCCTTGGTGCCATCGAGATAATTCTTGACCTCATCCTCCTGATTCCACCAGCTGAGCCGGGTCCCCAGAATGATGGTCAGCGGATCGAACGGTTTCAGGCGTAGCGCACCGTACATGCCGGTCTGCTGCAAGGTCGTGACGGTGCCGCCATCCTTTTGATACTCACGATTGCCGTACTCACGGCCGTCCCAGTTGAAAATGTTCGCCGAACCGTAGTCGCCGTCATCATTGTGGCTGGCGTAGTTAGGGAAGTTCAGGTGAGTGCGCGAGGCGCTGGCACCGACCACCAACTCATGCTCTCGACCGCCAAGGTTGAACGGGCCGGAAGCATAAGTATCGAGCGTATCCTGGGTCTGGTAGCTGTCCAGGCGGTAAATAAATACGCCCGTGCCTTCACCGGTCACCGGGTCAGGGTAGCCGCCACTTGCCGATGCGCCCTGGCCTTTACGGTAGGAGTATTGATGGCTGTAAGCAGTCTTCAGGCTCCAGTCATTGTCCAGCTTGTGATCAAGCATGGCGGTGAAGTTGTAGCTGGTATTGTCCATGTAACTCGAGCGCGAGGCCGGGTTGAATGAACGGGAGAAATTGGTTTGCTTGCCGTTGCTGAAGAACAGCGGGATATGCCCGTAGCTGGTGCCGTCGGCATTGTTATTCTGGTAGTCGAGGCTAGTACGCAGCGTTGTGCTGTCGTTCAAGTCGATATCCAGCGCGCCGTACATAACGCGCTTTTCCTGGCTGTACCAGTCAATGAACGAATTTTGCTTCTGATAAGCCGTGACGAAACGCCCACGCACATTGCCGGTTTCTGTCAGCGGGCCAGAGACGTCGACTTCGGAACGGTAGCGGTCCCACGCCCCCGCTTCTCCGGAAACGTAAGCCTGGAAGTCCTTGGTTGGACGCTTGCGCACCAGGTTGATGGTGGCAGACGGAGTGCCTGCACCACTCATCAGGCCGGTCGCGCCGCGCACGACTTCGACACGGTCATAGATGGCCATGTCCGAGATTGCGCCTACGTATTGCTGCGACTCGTTGGCCACCTGTGACGGAATGCCGTCGTACTGGAAGTTCTGGATCGCAAAGCCACGGGAGTAAAACGTGTAACGCTCACTGTCACGGTGATTGATGCTGATACCGGGTGTGAAAGCCATTACCTCATTGAGCGTCGAAAGATGCTGATCATCCATCAACTGGCGAGTAATCACGCTGACCGACTGCGGCGTTTCACGCAACGACAAGGGGAGCTTGGTTGCAGTGCTGGTGGCCCCTGTCGTGTATGAACCGGTATTTTCGGTCGTCGCCCCAAGCCCCTCGGCACTGATGGTGGTTGCCCCCAGGTTCAGCGCCGAACCGCTGGTGGGCGTCATCACGATGTAGCTGCCGTTCGCTTCGCGACTGGCCTGCAAGCCACTGCCCGACAACAGTCGAGACAGGCCTTCATCCACGCCGAACTGCCCTTTCAGTCCTGGGGTGGAGCGCTGGCTGGCGAGCGCCGGATCATAGGAAATCGATACGCCGGCAGCCGAGCCGAATGCCATCAGCGCATCCGACAATTTACCGGCAGGGATCGCGAAGGCAACCTTGCCCGCTTCACTCTGGGCAAATGCAGCGCTCGGCATCAATGTGGCAGCAGCCGGCACAGCCAGCGCGGCACCCAGCATCATCAGACGCACGGTCTGCGGCAATTTCTTCAGCGCGTAATGCTTGGGCGTAGACAACCAAAGGAGATAAGGCATCGACAGCAATCCTTGAACAGTGAGGCGTGTGATTGGCAGAAATAGTGGCGTCTTTGAGCGCCTCTGGTTAATAAGACGGTTCAGGTAATGAAAACCAGACTCATTTACCTGCTTATTTTTCACCGCGCCTCCAAACGCACTTGACCATCAACCGCGAGGGCTATTAATGGTCGAGCGCGCCAGCTCATCGAAATGAAAGCGTCCATGGGAGGGGAACGGCGTACCGGCCTACGGGTGCCGGCCATGGAACACGGCCGCATTCAAGCTATAACGTGGGGCGGCAGGACAAATTTAGGCCCCGCGCCCAACGCAATAAGGCTAAATCGCGCCGCAGTCGAAACGTCTCCTACAAAAGCCCGCGAGCGATCAAATGGATCGCCGGGCCTCCACTCGCCCTTAGCACGTAGCCACGTCGCGACCGAGGTAGTTTCATGACTGCAAAACCGCGTAGCGCCCTCAGCGAACTCTTGAGCCTGCTCAAGCCGTATCGCTACACCGTCATCCTGTCGATTCTGTTCGGCATCCTCGGAGGCGTGAGCGTCACGGCTCTGCTTGCCACGGTCAACCAGGGCCTGCACAGCGAGTCCGGCCTCACCACCGCCGTGGTCCTGGCCTTCGCCGGCCTGTGCCTGCTCGCCCTGCTCAGCAGCATTGCCGCCGACATCGGCAGCAACTTCGTCGGGCAAAAAGTCATTGCCAGGCTGCGCAAGGACCTCGGCGCCAAGGTACTGTCAGCACCGATCGAACAGATCGAACGCTACCGCAGCCATCGCCTTATTCCGGTACTGACCCACGACGTCGACACCATCAGCGACTTCGCCTTCGCCTTTGCCCCGCTGGCCATTTCCATCACCGTTATCCTTGGCTGCCTGGGCTACCTGGCGAGCCTCTCGCTGCCGATCTTCATCATGACCCTGCTGGCCATAGGCATTGGCTCAGCCATCCAGTTCATCGCGCAAAGCAAAGGCATCAAAGGCTTCTACGAGGCACGGGAAGCGGAAGACAACCTGCAAAAACACTACTCGGCCATCGCCGAGGGCGCCAAGGAACTGCGCATCCACCGCAAGCGCCGCCACGCCATGCTGACCCGCAACATCCAGGCCACCGCCGACCACATCTGCGACACCCATGTGCGCTCGATCAATATTTTCGTGATCGCCAAAAGCCTGGGTTCGATGCTGTTCTTCGTGGTCATCGGCCTGGCGCTGACCCTGCAATCGTTCTGGCCCAGCAACAACCCGGCGATGATGAGCGGCTTTGTCCTGGTACTGCTCTACATGAAAGGACCGCTGGAGAACCTGATCGCCAACCTGCCGATTATCAGCCGTGCGCAGATCGCCTTCCGCCGCATTGCCGACCTGTCCGAACGCTTCTCGTCGCCGGAACCGCACTTGCTGCTCGACGCCGATGAGAGCCGCACGCCGCCCATGAAGCATCTGGAATTGCGCGACGTGCAGTACGCGTTCCCGCCCGTGGAAGGCAGTGCGCCGTTCAAGCTGGGCCCGGTGAACCTGACCATCGAGCCTGGGGAAATCCTGTTTATCGTCGGTGAAAACGGCTGCGGCAAGACCACCCTGATCAAGTTGCTGCTGGGCCTGTATACCCCGCAGCAAGGTGAGATCCGCCTCAACGGCACGCCGGTGGACGCCCACGGCCTGGACGATTACCGGCAGATGTTCACCACCATTTTTGCCGACTACTACCTGTTCGACGAACTGGTGCAAAGCGACAAGGCCCTGCCGGACGACGCCAACCAGTACCTGGAACGCATGGAAATCGCGCACAAGGTCAGCATCCGCGATGGCGCGTTCACCACCACCGACCTCTCTACCGGGCAGCGCAAGCGCCTGGCGCTGATCAACGCCTGGCTCGACGAGCGTCCAGTGCTGGTTTTCGACGAGTGGGCCGCCGACCAGGACCCGACCTTCCGCCGCGTGTTCTACACGGAGCTGCTGCCGGACCTCAAGCGCCTGGGCAAGACCATCATCGTGATCTCCCACGATGATCGTTACTTCGATATCGCCGACCAATTGGTGCGCATGGAAGCCGGGCGCGTCATCACCGAAAAAGCTTTCGCCTGACCTCACCCTCCGGCGAGCGCCCTGCCGCTCGCCGCTTGCCCGCCAAGTCCCATGTCACACCTAAATCTCGTCGGCCACGCTTCGTCTTTCTGACAACGCATATTTACGCAGCCGATGGCGACGAGACCAAACATGAACCCACTGAATCAACTCCCCGACGACGACTTGCTGGCTTTGTTGATGGCCGACGACGTCGGTTCAGAGCATTCCATCAAGGCTTCCCCCCATCGCGGCCCCACTCCCCTGTCCTTCGCCCAACAACGCCTGTGGTTCCTGCAACAGCTCTCGCCCGACAGCAGCGCCTACAACCTGCCCAACGCACTGCACCTGCGCGGCCCGCTGGACACACCGGCGCTCGGCGCAGCCTTGCAACAGGTCATCGACCGGCACGACGTGCTGAAAACCGCCTTCCAGACCGTTGATGATGAACCCCGACAAGTGCTTGACCCGCAAGCCCGCATCCACTTGCGCGAAGAGGACCTGTCCGGCCTGGCACCACAGGCCCGTACCGCCGCCGTCACTGAGCGCCTGGCCACCGAGTCCGGTGCACCGTTTGACCTGGGGCGTGCGCCGCTGATTCGCGCCACCCTGATCAAACTCGAGCGCGACGACCATATCCTGCTGTTGAACATGCATCACATCGCCTCGGACGCCTGGTCCAATCCGATCCTGATGCACGACCTGATCCAGGCTTACCAACGCGCCTGCCGGGGCGACACGACGCCGCTGGCGCGACCTGCCATCCAGTACGCCGACTACGCCCGCTGGCAGCGCGAGGAGTACCCGGACACGTCTGGACAACAGCGCGCCGCCGAGTATTGGACGGATTATCTGGGACGCGAAATTCCCACGCTGGACCTGCCTACCGAGTTCCCCCGCAATGCCGGACAACAGCACCGCGCCGGCAATCTCCAGCTGTCAGTGCCCACAGCCCTGGGCCAACAGTTGCAAGGCTTCTGCCAGCAACAGGAGGTGACGCCGTTTATCGTGCTGCTGGGCACTTGGCAGCTGCTGCTCAGCCGCTACAGCGGCCAACAGGACTTCACTGTTGGCGTGCCAAATGCCGGCCGCAATCAGAGCGAGACCCAGGACCTGGTGGGGTTCTTCGTCAGCAGCCAGATCTACCGCACGCAACTCACCGACGACCTGACCACACGCGAGTTTCTCCAAGCGCTGCGCCAGCAATCGCGCGCGGCGATGGAACATGCCGACTACCCGATTGAACTGATCATTGAGCACCTGCAACTGCAACGCAGCACACAGGCCAATCCGCTGTTCCAGACCCTGTTCAACTGGCGTGTGAGCCAGGAACAAACCGGCGCGCTGAAGCTGGGTGAGTTGAGCCTGGCGTTCCTGCCGGTGGCGCAACATGAGGCCAAGTTCGACCTGTCGATGGACGTGGACTACGCGCCACAGCACATCACCGCGAGCATCGAGTACAGCACCGCATTGTTTGGCGCGGCGACGATTGAACGCCTGGGACGCCACTGGCTGCGCTTGCTGCACAGCCTCATTGCCGACCCACAACAGCGGGTTGCCGACCTGCCGATGCTGGACCACGCCGAGCAACAGCAGATCGTCAGTACGTGGAACGCCACCACCACCCACTACCCGCTCGACCACAGCGTCCAGCAATTGATCGAAGCCCAAGTGGCCGCCACGCCCGATGCCCCGGCATTGGCGTTCGGCGACCATCAGCTGA
>NZ_JADDUM010000016.1 GCF_015163715.1 Pseudomonas cyclaminis | reverse complement strand
GGCGCGGCTGACGGCGGGGCTGCTGTCCCAGTCCTGCATCTCTTGCACGGTGCGCCGGCCTTGAGCTGGGCGGAGAGCGCGTCGCGTAATTGCACTTCGAGGGTGGCCGGGTCCATGCGCAGCAGCACTTGACCCGCCTCGACCCGTTGGCCTTGCTCCACCAGGTTGGCCTGCACGTTACCGTCGAACGGCGCGGTGAGGGTGAGGGTGGTGTCAGGCTCGATCTTGCCCACCAGGCCGATCTGGTGCACCAGCGGGTCGGGTTTCACGGCCAGCCATTGCTCGGCGGTGCTGGCGGGATCGGACGCAGGACTGCGCAGGGCCAGCCCGGCACCGACCAGCAACAAGATCACCACAGCGCCCAGCAGGCGTTTTCGATTAGTAGTCATTGAGGGCGATTTCCCAACTTTCCAGCGTCATGCCCAGGGTCAGGTCGAGCTGTGTCTGGGCGTTCAAATAAGCGATCAGTGCGTTGAGCTGCGCGTTTTCGGCGTTGCGCAGGTCGGTCTCGAAACTCAGCACCTGGAAGTTGGTGGAGCGCCCGGCGCTGAGTTTTTCCCGCTCGATCTCGATCTTGCGCCGTGACAGCTCCACTGCGCGTTGGGAGATTTCATACTGACGCCAGCGGGTGCCCAGGTCGCGCACCACGTCGTTGACGCTGCGCTCCAGCTCCTGGCGGGCGTCGGTGATGCGGATGGCCTGATCCTCCACATCCACCCGTGCACGCACTTCGGCCTGGCGCGTGCTGATATCGCCGATGGGGATTTGCACCTGCACCCCGGCGTAGCTGTCCCACGTGCGGTTGTTGCTGCTGCCGGCGTCGTTATTGTAGTTGTCGCGGATCTGATTCGCGCCGGCCACCAGATCCACCTGCCAGCGCCCGGAGTCCTTGGCGATCACCAGGTTGAGGTCGGCTTGCTGGCTGCCGAGCAGGGCGGCGAGGTATTCCGGTTGCTGGGTTTGCGCCAGGGTGAAGGCCTGGCGCTTGTCGATCTGCATGGGCTTGGCTTCCAGGGCTTCGGTGGCGCGAATCGGCGTGGACAGGTCCAGGGCCAGCAGGCGCAGGAGCGCCAGGCGATTGCTGTCCAGTTGGTTTTGCGCTTCTTCCACGCCCAGTTGCTGGGTGGCGATGTCGGCCTCGGTCTGCACAATCTCGAACTCGGCCATGCGCCCGGCACTGATCAAGGCCTTGTTCACTTCGAGCAGCGTATCGGAGCGCTTGAGGGCTTCCTGCACGATCAGCAGTTGCTCCTGGGCGCGCAGCAATTCGCGGTAGGTGGCGATGATCTGGCTGATGGTCTGTGCCACGGTGGCCTTGAGGTTGAGGCGGTTGGCCTGTTCCGACAGCCGCGACAGGCGCAGCGGCGCGGTCGTGGCGTCCCAGCCGGCGCCGCGCATTAACGGCTGGATGATCGCCAGGTCCAGGCCGTCGCTGCGGTAGCGGCCGGCGCGGTCGGCGTTGTTCAGCTGTTGGGTCCAGGCCATGCTCAGGCGCGTACCGTACTCGCCGAGCAGGCTGCTGGACGGTGCGAGGTTGGCGTTGCGCGCACTGTCCTGGGAGCCACGGGTGCCGCGGTAATAGCTGTTGAGGGTGAGCTTGGGGTTGAACACGTCTTCGGCCACCCGCAGGTCGAACTTCTGCGCGACGCGTTGCAGGTAGGCACTGCGGATTGCCGGGTTCTTGCGCAGGCCCAGGTACACCGCGTCGCCCAGGGTCAGGGTGGTGACCTGGGCGTTCAGCGACACGCTGCGGGCGCTGCTGGGGGCGGAGGGGCGGATGACCACGTCGGCCGCCACGCCGGGCAGGCTGATCAGCGCCAGCAGCCAGAGCCATTTACTCATCACGCAGGGCCTCCACCGGTTGCAATCGCGAGGCCGAGACCGCCGGATAGATGCCAAAGAACAAACCCACCAGCAACGTGCTGCCCACGCCGAGGGGCAGGGCGGCAGCCGCCAGTGCGAATTCCCAGCCCGACAGCCAGGCGTAGAGCCAGGCGGCGGTCATGCCCAGCACTGCGCCGCACAGCGCGCCGACGGCAGTGAGGGTCACGGCTTCAAGCAGGAACAGGTTGCGGATATCCCGTTGGCGAGCGCCCAGGGCCATGCGAATGCCGATCTCGCGGCGCCGCTCCGAGACGTTCATCAGCATCACGTTCATTACCCCCACGCCACCGCCCACCAGGGAAATCGCACCGAGCGCCAGCAGCAGGTAGGCGAAGGTGCGGCTTTGCCGGGTCATGCCATCGATCATCTGCTGAGGCACCTGGATGTCGACAGAATGCTCAGTCAGTTGGGTTTGCAAGGCACCGGCGGCCTCCTTGGCGATACGCTCCATGTCCTGGCCGGGTGCGGCGCGGATGATCACGTTGCCGATCTGCGGCATGGCGTAGATGCGGCGCATGCCTTCGGCGGGGATGAACAACGACTCGTTGGCCTGCACCGGCATCAGCATCGCCCGGGGCTGGTTGTGCAGGATGCCGACGATCAGGAACAGGTAGTCGTTGATGCGCACGCGGTCGCCCAGTTGCAGCGGGTCGCCCGGCGCCCCAAGGGCCTGGGCGACCTGGTTGCCGATCACGCCATAGGTTTCGTTGGTGTCGAAGCCGGACAGGAAACGCCCCTGTTGCAGTTCCAGGCGCATCGTCTGTGGAATGTCCGTTGTGCTGCCGACGAAGTTGGCGTTGACGCTGCGGCCATGGAACACGATGGGCCCGCTGAACAGGCTGAGTGCGCCGATATGCGCGATGCCCGGCACGGCCTCGCGCACTGCCTGCAGGTCGAGTTGGGTGCGCATCGGCACATTGCTGCTGCCTTTGGGCGGGAACTGCACCACCAGGGTGTCGGTGCCCATGTCCTTGAAAATCATCGCGGCATCCACCGCCGCGTTATGGCCGATATTGATCAGCGCCACCACCGACGAACTGCCGATGACGATGCCCAGCAGGGCCAGAACCGAGCGCTTGCCCAGTGTGCGCAGGCTGATGAAGGCTTCATGCAGCAGTTGGCTGAGGCTCTGTTCGACCCGCAGGCTCATAGGCGACCGACCTCGTGCACCACACCGTTGCGTACCAGGATCTTGCGCTCCAGGCGTTCGGCGATCTGCGCGTCGTGGGTGACGATGATCAGCGTGACCTGCTGCTCGCGATTCAGGGCCAGCAGCAGGTCCATGATGTCCTGGGCGGTGCTGCTGTCGAGGTTGCCGGTGGGTTCGTCGGCCAGGATCACCGAGGGTTTGCCCACTAGGGCTCGGGCGATGGCCACGCGTTGGCGCTGGCCGCCGGACAGGTCGGCGGGGCGATGGTGGGCGCGGTCGGCCAGGCCTACCTGTTCGAGCATGCGCTGGGCCTGTTCCACCGATTCATGGCGCGACACACCGCGATAGCTCAGGGGCAGGGCGACGTTGTCCAGGGCGCTGAGGCGCGGCAGCAGGTTGAAGCTCTGGAATACAAAACCGATCTGCTGGTTGCGGATCGCCGCCAGTTCGTCCGGGGTGACGCTGAAAATATCGTGGCCGGCAAAGTGGTACTGGCCGCCGTTGGGCAGGTCCAGCAGGCCAAGGATATTGAGCAGGGTGCTCTTGCCGGAACCCGAGGCGCCGAGGATGCCGCAGCTGTCACCGCGGGCGATGGACAGGCACACGTCATTGAGAATGGACAGCTCTTGCCCGGCCAACTGATAGCGTTTGCCGATGCCTTGCAGGGAGATCAAGCCTGGGTGCGCGGGGGTGTCTGTCATCATGACTACGCCTGCAGTCTCGACGCCGCCGTCATGCCCCCTGTAAATCCTTGTAACAAGTTCGGGAGCTGCCTGGTATGCGTCACGGACTGGTTTTATTTCTTGTTTTTAAAATATTGTTTGAATACTAACCGTGTTCCCAGTGCTTCGCCAGCCATGGATGTAGAGCGGTTTTACCCTTTGAAACGATTTAACCCGTCGGTGTGAGGAGCTGCCAAAATACCCCTGACTGGCCGCAAAATGCCCGCTGGCAAAGGCTTTGGATGGTATGGCGGTGTGTCACTACTTGCTTTCGAACGGCCGCACCGGTATAAAAAATCAAATTATTTTTTAAAACAATATTTCCGCCGTGGAACCCTTTATGGTCGCGAAGAAAATCAGCGCTCCAAACATTACCAAGACTCGATTGCTGGATGCGACAGAGGCGCTCTTTATTAAGTACGGTTATGACGCGGTGTTGTTACGGCAGATTACCGAGCGTGCCCAGGTGAACCTGGCTGCCGTGAACTACCACTTCGGGGACAAGGACTCCCTGATGAAGACCCTGCTGATGCAGCGCCTGGAGCCGCTCAACGAGCAGCGCCTGGAGCTGCTGGCACGTTGTGAAGCCGAATCCGAAGGCCCCCTCGATTGCGACACCTTGCTCGGTGTGCTCTTCGCTCCGGCCATGGGCCTGGAGCGCAGCGACCCGGCCAGTGCCAGTGGGGAAGGGCGTTCGTTCATTCGTTTCCTGGGCCGGGTGTACAGCGACACCTCACCGTTTATCCAGGAATACCTCAAGGTGCATTACCAACCGGTGTTCCAGCGCTTTTTCGAAGCCTTCGCCCTGGCCTTGCCGGATTTGCCGCGCAACGAACTGGGAGTGCGCCTGCAATTTGCCCTCAAGGCGATTTCCGGGGTGATGGCCGGCACCGAACTGCGCCTGCTGATGAACTCCATGAGCCTGGGTCGCCCAGCCACCGACGCTGAGGTGATGGCGAAGTTGATTACCCTGGTCTCGGCAGCGATTCGTGTCCCGCAGCAAAGCCCCGAGGCAGAAACCGCGTTGGCCAGGGTGCTGGACACCCAACGGGCGATTCGCGAGCAAGCCTCTGCACCTGTCGGCAAAGTCGCGCGCTAGATCAAATCCCAGGCAAAAAAAAGCCCGCTGGGGCGGCGGGCTTGATATGCAACATTTGTAACGGATGAGGCTTCACAGTACGGCCTGGGATGTGAATAAAACGTGAAAAAAATGTAAGAGAAAGTGTGAAAGTGTTGACGTAGACAAATGCGTCAAATAGCCATTTCTTAGATCTTCCAACGCCCGGCACTCTTGGCCAGCCGCTGACGCATGGCATCAACATTCGCCGCCAACTGTACCGTCAACAACCGGTAGCCATCCAGCGCGCTGTAGACCGGCGCATCCAGCGCAGGCTCGTTCAGGCCAGCATGGCTCGGCCGCTCCAGCCGCTCCGTCACTCCGGATTTCAAGGCCCGCGCCATTCCTACCAATTGCACCCGTATCTGCCGGTGCTCGGCTTTCAACATCACCTGCATCCGCGCCGTCGCGTGTTCATCACGCGGATCCGGCCGGGTGTTGCCGAGAATCTCCAGGGTGCTGATGCACATGCGCAGGTGCCGTTGGATGGCGTCCAGTTCGGTCATGGACACTCGCACTTCCTTGGACACCGACGGCATCAGCGAACGCAGTTGCACCATCGCCGCATTCAGGCGGTTGAGCAATTTCAGGTGTTCATCGTCAGTGACCGACTGGCCATTGATGATCCGGCTGTAAATCGCCGCACAATCGCGCAACGCGCTGGCCAGGTTGTAGCGCCACGAGTACACGGCGTACAGCGGCAGGGCGAAGGAAAACGCCAGGGCCAGCACGATACCGATCAGGATATCGACGGTGCGCCACAGGCCATCCGAGATCGGGTTGTCACCGTGGCCAGCGACAATAAATACCGTGATCGCCGACAGCAGCGCGATGTAGCCGCCCTTGCCGATGGCGTGATAGGAGAAGAAGCCGCACACCACCGACATCAACAGATAGGTCAGCAGCGGCTGGCCGAAGTAGGCCTGTTGCACCACCAGCAGCAGGCCGACGCTGGCGCCGATCAAGGTGCCGTAGGCGCGCTCCACGGCTTTCTTGCCGATATTGCCGTGGTGCTGCAAGCCGCCGATCACGATCAGCATGGTCACCGACGCCCACTCACCGTGGGGCAGGTTGATGCCGGTGGTCAGCAGGATAGTCGCCAGCAAGCCGATGGACACGCGCACGGCGTGGATCAGCTTGGCGTGGCGATAGCGGCGGTACGGATCGAGCAAGGGGCGCAGCAGGCGCCGGGCGAACATAGGCAGGTTCATCGGTAAAAAAGGGGCCTCATCCATCAGGGAAAACCCGGTCCAATGTGGGAGGGGGCTTGCCCCCTCCCACCTTTTTTTGACCGAGGTGAACTTAGAAAATGTAGTCAGTGGTCAGGAAACTCGAATCACGGTTGCGCAGGATGTCGCTGACCAGCGCCTTGTTGCTTTCCTGGAACTTGGTGGCCACCAGGGTGCGGATCGAGAACACGCGCAGGGCGTCATGCACCGACAACGTGCCCTCGGCCGAGTTCTTGCGCCCGTTGAACGGGAAGGTGTCCGGCCCGCGCTGGCACTGGGCGTTGATATTGATCCGGCCGACCTGGTTGGCAAAGGTGTCGACCAGGCGCCCGACGGCCACGGCGTTGGTGCCGAAAATGCTCAGTTGCTGGCCGAAGTCCGAGTCGAGCACGTACTCGATCACTGTCTCCAGGTCGCGGTAGGGCACGATCGGCACCACCGGGCCGAACTGTTCTTCGTGGTACACGCGCATCTGCGGGTTCACCGGGTACAGCACGGCGGGGTAGAAGAAAGACCCACGGCTGGTGCCGCCGTTGGCATTCACCACCTGGGCGCCGTGTTGTTGCGCATCGGCCACCAGTTCGTTGAGGTAGTCCACCTTGCCCACTTCCGGCAGCGGCGTCAGCGACACGCCGTCTTCCCATGGCATGCCGGGTTTGAGGGTCGACAGTTTGGCGTTGAATTTCTCGATAAAGCGCTCGACGACATCCTCATGCACAAACAGGATTTTCAACGCGGTGCAGCGCTGGCCGTTGAAAGACAACGAGCCGGTGACCGCTTCGCTGACGGCATTGTCCAGGTCCACCTCGGGCAGCACGATGCCGGGATTTTTTGCGTCCAGACCCAAGGCGGCACGCAAGCGGTGCGGCTTGGGGTGCAGTTTTTTAAGGTCGCTGGCGGCTTTGTTGGTGCCGATGAACGCAAAGATATCGATCTTGCCGCTGGCCATCAGCGCGCTGACGGTCTCGCGGCCACTGCCGTAGATCACGTTGATCACCCCGGCCGGGAAGCTGTCGCGAAACGCCTCCAGCAGTGGGCGGATCAGCAGCACGCCGAGCTTGGCCGGCTTGAACACCACGGTGTTGCCCATGATCAGCGCCGGGATCAGCGTGGTGAAGGTCTCGTTGAGCGGGTAGTTGTAGGGGCCCATGCACAGCGCCACGCCCAGCGGCACACGGCGGATTTGCCCGAGGGTGTCCTGTTCCAGCTCGAAGCGGCTGCTGCGACGGTCCAGCTCCTTGAGGGCATTGATGGTGTCGGTGATGTAGTCGCAGGTGCGGTCGAACTCTTTCTGCGAGTCCTTCAGGTTCTTGCCGATTTCCCACATCAGTAGCGTGACTACGGCATCGCGTTGTTCACGCATGCGGCGCAAAAACGCTTCGACATGCTGGATACGGTCCACCACGCGCATGGTTGGCCATTCGCCCTGGCCCCGGTCGTAGGCGCGCACGGCGGCGTCGAGGGCAGTGAGGGCGGTCTCGGCGTCCAGCAGCGGCGTGCTGCCGATCACCACGCGGCGATCGCCCAATTGCACCGGGCTCTGCACCTGGGCCAGCGGGCCATTCCATACCTGCAACTGGCCATCGACCAGGTAATCACGCTGTTCAATGGGCGCTTCAAGGCGGAATTGCTCGGGAATGTCGGCCACGGACGTGGGGAAAAGTTGGGCGAGCAGGTTGCTGGTGGTCATGTCGCTACCCCTGGAATAGTTGCAAAACATGACTAGAGAGTCACCCAACAGAGGGCTCTATGGCAAGGCTTGTGCGCTTTGCAGTACGCACCGCGCCTTGCGCCGGGTAAACTGCGCGCCTTTATTGAAGGAGTTCACATGAGTCACTACCAGCCGGGCATTCTTGCCGCACCGGTGCCCTTGCAGGCACGCCATCTGTTTTTTGCCGTGCAAACCCCTGAAGCTGTGCCGGCCGCGTTGGACGCGCTGGTGCAGCTTGTGGATTCGGCGGCAGTGGTTGGTTTCGGTGAACCGCTGGTAAACGCACTGGGCACACAGATTGATGGCCTGCGCCCGTTCCCGGCGGTCAGCGGCCCCGGCGCGAATAACCCATCCACCCAGCAGGCACTGTGGGTGTGGCTGCACGGTGTGGATCGCGGTGAGCTGCTGTTGCGCAGCCGCGTCTATGAAAAGGCCCTCGCCCCGGCGTTTAGCCTGGTGCAGTCGACCGAAGGCTTCCGCTACAAGACCGGCTTCGACCTCACCGACTACGAGGACGGCACCGAAAACCCGCACGACGACGCCGCCGTTGAAGCCGCCTTGACCGACAGCGGCGCCAGCTTCGCCGCGATCCAGCAATGGCAGCACGACCTCGACGGCTTCGCCGCTTTGCCCGCCCAGGAGCGCGACCACATCATCGGCCGCCGCCATGGCGACAACGAAGAGCTGGAAGACGCCCCCGAATCCGCCCACACCAAACGCACCGCCCAGGAAAGCTTCACCCCGGAAGCCTTCGTGGTGCGCCGCTCGATGCCGTGGGCCGAGAACGGCCAGGCCGGGTTGATGTTCCTCGCGTTCGGCCACTCGTTCGATGCATTCGAAGCCCAACTGCGCCGCATGAGCGGGTTGGAAGACGGGATTGTCGACGGGTTGTACCGCATCAGTACGCCGTTGACCGGTGGTTACTACTGGTGCCCGCCGGTTATTGGGGGGCGACTGGACCTGAGCGCGCTGGCGAACATGAAATTGTCGTCAGGCAACTGATCCACGGCTGAAAAAAAAACGGCGCTGCCCTTAATCTGGCAGCCTTATCAACCGCGTGGATCGCCCATGTCTTCTGCCGCCGATGGCCTGCCTCTCAATAAACGCCTGCCGGCCGTAATCGCGATCTCCCTGGGGATCGGCATGGCGACCCTGGACACGGCCATCGTCAACACGGCATTGCCTACCCTGGCCGAGGGGATCGGCACCGATTCGGCCTCGGTGATCTGGGTGGTCAATGCCTACCAGTTGGCGATTATTGCCACGGTGCTGCCGTTTGCGTCGCTGAGTGACGTGCTTGGGCATCGCCGCGTGTACCTGGGCGGCTTGCTGCTGTTTATCGTCTCGTCGCTGTTTTGCGGGTTGGCCGGTTCGCTGGAAACCCTCACCGCGGCGCGGGTGGTGCAAGGGCTGGGGGCAGCGGCGATCATGAGCGTGAACACGGCGTTGCTGCGGCATATCTACCCTTCGAAAATGCTTGGGCGCGGCCTCGGCTACAACTCGTTGGTGGTGGGGTTGGCGTTTACCTTGGGGCCGACTGCCGCGTCGGCGATCCTGTCAGTGGCAACGTGGCACTGGCTGTACCTGATCAATGTGCCGCTGGGGTTGTTGGCCCTGGCACTCGGCGTGCGTTCATTACCGACGCTGCCCATCACCGGGCACGCGTTCGACCGACTGGCAGCCGTGTTATGTGCAGGTTTGTTCGCCTTGTTGGTGTTGGGCCTGGGCACGGCAGTGCACGGCGCTCAAGCCGCACTGACCTTGGGCTTGATTGCGGTGGCGCTGCTGTGCGGCGGGTTGTTGCTGCGTCGCCAGGCCGGTCATCCGGCGCCGATGCTGGCCCTGGATCTGTTCAAGCGGCCGCTGTTTGCCTTGTCTTCTGTCACCGCGATCTGCGCCTTCAGTGCCCAGGGCCTGGCCTTTGTGTCGCTGCCGTTTCTGTTGCAGGCAGTGCTTGGCCATAGCCAGGTGGAAACCGGTTTCCTGATGACGCCGTGGCCGGCTGTGGTGGCGGTGATGGCGCTGGTTGCCGGCCGACTGGCCGACCGTGTGTCCCTTGGCCTGCTGTGCGGCATCGGCCTGTTGATGTTGAGCGTGGGGATGGCCGCGTTGGCGACCTTGGGCAGCGGCGCATCAGCCTTCGATATCGGTTGGCGCATGGCGTTGTGCGGCGCCGGTTTTGGCTTTTTCCAGTCGCCCAATCTCAAGGCCTTGATGACCAGTGCCCCGCTGGCGCGTAGCGGCGGGGCCAGTGGCATCGTGGCGATTTCACGCTTGCTGGGGCAGACGCTGGGCGCATCGCTGGTGGCGTTGTGTTTCCACCTGTCACAGGCCGGCGGTCCGCACGCGGCGTTGTGGCTGGGCTGTGCCTTTGCGCTGGCAGGCAGCGTGGCCAGCGGTTTGCGTTTGCTGCCCTATGGGAAAAAAGCGTAGCGGGGCGTTGTAAAACGCGGTTCGGAGAGGCTACCTTGGCGACCTGAATATTTCGGGATGTTTCAGATTTATGTCCAGCCAGGCGCAACGCACTGCCGACACCACCTCCCGCCGCGCCGCGTTGACCCTGGCGTTATGCCTGCCCAGCGACGTGTTGCTCTACCTGTTGTTGCCCATGGAGTCCCAGGCCTTCGGCATCACCCTGGCCCAAGCCGGCGTGTTGCTGGCGGCCAACCGTCTGGTGCGGATTTTCGGCTACCGGCATGTGCTGAATTTCTATGCGCGCAACGGTGATCGCCTGACCTGCATGATTGCCGCCGGTGCCGCCACGCTGTGTGCCTTGGGCAACTCGGTGCTGTCCGGCTTCGCTGCGTTGCTCGGATTGCGACTGGTGTGGGGCTTGTGTTTTGCCGCGTTGAACCTGTCGACCCAGGTATTGGCCACCGCAGAGCCGGAGGGCGCCGCACGCCGGGCCGGGCGTTCGCGGGCCTTGATCGCCTGGGGGCCAATGCTGGCATTACCGCTTGGTGGGTGGCTGACGCTATGGGCCGGGCCGCGTCCGATCTTTGTGATACTCGCCGGTTGCTGCCTGGCAGGCCTGTGGATGGCGCGTGGTTTGCCCAGCGCCGGGCATGATTTGCACAGCACACCGGGGCGGCGCTTCAAGTGGCCGGACAGCGTGGCACTGTGGTCGTTTATCGAGGGCGTGGCGCTGGACGGGCTGTTTATCTTTGGCCTGTCGATCCAGGCGCAGAAAATCCTCGGCGGTGACGCGGTACTGATTGCTGGCGGCTTGATGGCACTGCGCTACGTCTCGGAAATGCTCTTGAGCCCCCTGGGCGGTCGTGCGGCGCAGCGGTTCGGCGCCACCTCGATGTTGCTGCTGTTTTCGTTTATGAGCGCCCTGGCCTTGAGCGCATTCGGCAGCTACTGGGTGATTGTCGGCGCGGCAGCGGTGCTGGTGCTGCGTGCGTTGCAACTGCCCTTGGTGACCACTTTGGTCGCCGAGCGCAACCCCGGTTCGATGCGGGTCTCGGCGCTGGCGTCGAATGCGGTCTGGCGCGACATCGGCGCGGGCCTGGGGCCGCTGCTGGCGGGTTTGCTGTTGCCGGTGGCCTCGGCGCCGCTGGTGTTTGGCGTGGCAGGGGCGGCGATTGCGGTGAGTGCGCTGTTCTGCTGGCGGGGCAGATGACTCAAGTGTTTTTGAAACCGTCCAGCCACGTGGGGTCGAAACGGGTCTGTTCGGTGTCGATTCCCAGCGCCTGCATCCTGGCTTGATGCGCATCCATTTCGCCGACCAGTTGCGCCTGGGCGCTGGAGTTGGCGTCCAGGGCATGCATCTGCGTCAGCCCCAGGTGGTAGAAACGCAGCACTTTCATGGCCGTCGGATCATTGGCCTGCACGTGTTCGGTGACCTTGTGCATCACATTGGTCACGCGCATCAGGTTGCGCTTGAGCTGCCACCCATACACCGCCGCAGCCAACCACGACTGGGACCAGAACGGGCCACGCACCAGGGCGACGGTGATCAACACTCCAGCGAACACACCGCCGACATTGAAGCGAAAGTTATCGCCGCCGGGCTCGCCGAACAGCATCACTGCCAGGCTCGACAGCACCATGGCCAGGGTCAGGAACACCACGGCCACAATCAGCGTGCTGCGGCGGGTCTGTTGGCGGTAGACAGCGGGGTCGCAGGGTTTGAGCTCGAACATCCGGGTCAGGTCTCCAGAGCGGGTAGGGTGGGGCATCTTCTCATGGTCAGCGGTCAGCAGTGGGGCAATCAAGTTGAACCATGATCTGTGGCAGTTTCTCTAAATCGGTGAAGTCCCCTTGAGGTGAACGACCATGCCCGAATACAAGCAACCACCACCCGGTACACCCGACCCTGACCGCACACCCGGTGAAGAAGAGCGCGACAACGATGCCTTGCGCCCCAATGATCCGAAAGAACGTGACGATCATGATGATGTGCAGCGCGTCGAAGAAGACCTGGAAAACCTCCACGACAAAGCTCGCCCGCTATAACAGGAGACCACGATGAACAAGCACTCGGATGGGCCCCCTTCCAACGAACACGCCAGCGGCAAGGATGAGCTGGGATTTGATCCAGACTCGCCGGATGTGGCTGATCCGCAGGTTGATCCGGTAGGCCCGGCCATCGCCCCGCTGGATAAAAAGCACAACGACGAAGCGAAAAAAAAGCCGCCCTACGATCCGTTGGGCGACTTGAAGAAATAACAGCGTCATCGGTAATCAGGCCCCGCCATCGAGCGGGGCCTTTGTTTATTTGGGGGGTGTCCAGCTGACATCAGTGATGCCGTACTTTTCGGCCCAGGGCCGGGTGGTTTTTTTCACCTGCTCGTGGCCAACGCGGCCGATGCGGCTGACATGGGCAATATCAGCATCGACCGCAGCCCAGTGCCAGGCTTCGGCGTTGTTCATCACCTCGGCGCGTACGACAAAGGACTTCGGTTGACCGTGCAGTTGGTAGTGGATGGTGTAGATTTTTGCGGTACTCATGTTGCCTCCCTGTCTTGTTATAAATGGAGGCTGGAGCGTTCAAAAAGGTTCATTCAAAATGACAACCTGCACACCGGCGCGGCATAGTGGCGCTCTCTTCGTGTGCCCAAGGACCGTGCCATGCCCCGCCTGAACCATAGCCGTCTGTACCTGCAACGCCTGGGTTACGATTCGCCGCCGCCGCCCACCCTGCAGACCCTGCGGGATCTGCAACTGCGCCATGTGTGCACCTTCGCGTTTGAAAGCCTGTCGACCCTGCTGCACTTGCCGGTGCCGATAGACTTGCCGAGTGTCGAGCACAAAGTCTTGTTCGATGGGCGCGGCGGGTATTGCTATGAACTGAACCAGATGTTCCTGGCGCTGTTGCAGGAACTGGGCTTTGACGCGCGCGGCATTACCGGGCGGGTGGTCATGGGGGGCCCGCCGGACGCACGTACGGCGCGCACCCACCGCCTGAGCCTGGTCACCCTGGACGGTGTGCGCTACATCACCGACGTGGGCTTTGGCGGCATGGTGCCCAGCAGTCCGTTGCTGTTGGACACGCAAGCCGTGCAGGCCACGGCCCATGAGCCGTATCGCCTGACGCTCAATGAGCAGGAGGGCAGCTACACCTTGTGGGCCGAGGTCGCGGGGGAGTGGCGTGGCTTGTATGTGTTCGACCTGCAAGTGCAGGCGGTCATCGATTACGAAATCGGCAACTGGTACGTCTCGACCCATCCAGGTTCGCCGTTCCTGGGCCAATTGAAAGTCGCACGGCTGGCAGCGGGCGAACGCCACACCTTGAACAACGCCCACTATGCGATTCACTACCTGGATCGACCGAGTGACAAGCGCGTGATCCGGAGCAGCGAGGAGCTGCTGGACGTGCTGGGCACTGCCTTCGGGATTCGCGTGCCGGTTCACCCTCAGCTTGATTCAACCCTTGATGGCTTGGTAACGGCTGCGCGCCAGGAGTCTTGACCTAGAGCCATCGCTGAACCGTTTTACTTCCAGGTGGGGGCAAATTTTTTCGAACCTTTGGTGCCAGCCTGGGCTCGAAGCGGTGCCTGAATAATTTGCCCACCAGACAAGGAGATGTAAACGATGTCCAAACTATTCGGAAACTTCCTCAAGAATTCCTCACTGCTGGCGCTGGTCGCCGCTCCAGCCGTGGTGTTCGCCGCACCGTCCACTGACCCGATTTCCACCTTCGGGATTCTGGGCAGCTACAACGACTTCAAGCTCGAAGGCGGTAGTGAAAGTGATAAGGACCACATGCCCGAAGCCGGCCTTTTCTACAACTTCGGCAACAAGCTCACCGCCGAGTCGGGCTTTATCTACCAGGCAGGTGTGGAAGCCAAGTACGGTAAAAAGAGTGATAACAAACTCAAGGAAGGCCAGGCTGATCTGGATCTCGGCTGGCGTGCCGCGCTGGATGCGCGCAACTTCGTCGATGTGATCGTTGGCGGCGGTTACAGCTGGACCCGCTATGAGCTGGACTCGAACGACTACGACATGGAACTCACCAACAAGTCGCCGTTCGCCAAGGCAGCCCTGGGCTACAACCATCAGTTCGATGACATGACGCTGCGTTTCGAAGCCGGCGCACGTCGCACCATTGATGGTCGTACGAAGCTCAAGGTGGACGGCGTGGGCAGCGACACCGTAGACCTCAAGGACCGCACCAACCCTTACGCCGAAGTCAGCTTGCTGATGAACCAGAAGGGTGACCTGCCGGTGATGGCGGGCCTTTACTACACCCGCACCGAATACAAGCTCGACGGGGATTCTGAAGTGGCCGATAACACTCGGCTCAAGCGGGATGAATACGGGGTCAAGGTAGGCATCGCGTTCTAACGCGGTTGCCATGTAAAACGCCCCGAACATCCGGGGCGTTTTTTTCAGGGCTACTGCTGGTCAGCCCAGAACGCAAAAACGGCGCCCGAAGGCGCCGTTTCTGTTGGTTCACATACCGCTAAGCGATCAAACGCCCAGTACCGCGTGCTGCACCAGGGTGAGCAACGGTTGTGGGTACACGCCCAGGAAGAACGCGAGCAGGGCGATGGCCAGCAGCATCACGCCGCCTGCCTTCTGTTCCCAATGCAGCTCGGCATCCACACGACGCAGGTTGGGCTCGATCAGGTAGAGGGTAACCATCACGCGCAGGTAGTAGAACACGCCGATGGCGCTACCCAGGACCAGGGATGCAACCAACCACCACTCGTGAGCTTCAACACCGGTGGCGACGATGTAGAACTTGCCGATAAAGCCTGCAGTCAGCGGGATACCGGCCAGGGACAGCATCATCACGGTCAGTACGGCGGTCAGGTACGGACGGCGCCAGAACAGGCCGCGGTATTCGTACAGGGCGTCCGCGTCTCGACCTTTGTACGGCGAAGACATCAGGGTGATCACGCCGAACGCGCCGAGGCTGGTGATCACGTAGGTGACCAGGTACACGCCGATGGCTTCCACGGCCAGGCCTTTGCTCGCCACCAGGGCGATCAGCAGGTAGCCGAAGTGGGCGATGGACGAGTAACCCAGCAGACGCTTGAGGTTGTTCTGGGTCAGGGCCAGCAGGTTACCGAACAGGATCGACGCAATGGCGATCACGGTCAGCACGTTGCTCAGCACGCCGGTGTTGGCGGCAGGCGAGATCTGGAACAGACGCACCATCACCGCAAACACCGCGACCTTGGACGCCGTGGCCAGGAACGCAGCCACCGGCGCCGGGGCGCCTTCGTACACGTCCGGGGTCCACAGGTGGAATGGCACCAAGGAGAGCTTGAACGCCAGGCCGATCAGCATCATCGCCAGGCCCAGTTGGGCAATCGGCGCGGGGCTGTTGGTGGCGGCCAGGGCGTGGCCGATCCCGGTGAAGCTCAGGCTGCCGGCTTCGGCGTAGAGCAGGGCCATGCCGAACAACAGGAACGCGGAACCGGCGGCCGACAGCACCATGTACTTGATGCCGGCTTCCAGGGAGCGCTTGTTGAAGAAGGCATAGGCCACCAGGCCGTAGGTCGGGATCGACAGCAGTTCCAGGCCGATGAACAGGCCCGCCAGGTGCTGTGCGCTGACCAGCACGATACCGCCGGCCGCAGCCAGCAGGATCAGCAGGTACAGCTCTTCGCGGTTGCCGGGGTAGCCGGTGCCGCCTTCGCCGAGGTAGGCGTGGGCGAGGGTGACGCAGGCCAGGGTCGCGACCAGGATCAGCGCGATGTACAGCAGTGCGAAGTCATCGACCATCATCAATGGCGTGACCGCCAGTGGCGCGACCTTGAGGGCCGGGATGATCGACAGCAGGGCCAGGTTCAACCCGGCGCAGGACAGCAGGAACGTTTGCGAATGATTGCGGCGCCACGCGATTGCCAGCATCACCGCCACAACGGTGAGGCTGGTAATCAGCAGCGGCGCAAGCGCGATAAAGTGTTGGATCGTGAATTCCATAGCGCTCTTACCGGGCCGAAGCGAGTTGAGAGAAGGCGGTGCCGAACCACTGCTGCACGCCATGCATCGTTGCGGCAGAAGTGTCCAGGAACGGTTGCGGGTACACGCCGATGTAGATCAGCAGTACCGCCAGGCCGAGCACCATGATCAGTTCGCGCGCATCCATCCCTTGCAGGACGGTGTCGGACTTGGCCGGGCCGAAGTAGGCGCGGTGGATCATGATCAACGAGTAGACCGAACCGAATACCAGGCCGGAGGTGGCAATCGCACTGATCCACGGCGTCTGCACGAAGGCACCCATCAGGATCAGGAACTCGCCGATGAAGTTACCGGTACCCGGCAAGCCCAGGGACGCGGCGGCGAAGAACAGGCTGATCGCCGGCAGGTACGCAATGCGCGACCACACGCCACCCATTTCACGCATGTCACGGGTGTGCAGGCGCTCGTACAGCTGACCACTCAGGATAAACAGTGCGGCGGCCGAAACACCGTGGGCCAGCATCTGGATCACTGCGCCTTGCAGCGCCAGCTGGCTGCCGGAGTAGATGCCGATCAGTACGAAACCCATGTGGGAAACGGACGAGAAGGCGATCAGACGCTTGATGTCGGTTTGCGCGAACGCCAGGAACGCACCGTAGAAGATCCCGATCAGACCCAGGGTCATGGCAATCGGCGCGAATTCGGCCGAGGCATTCGGGAACAGCGGCAGGGCGAAACGCAGCAGGCCGTAGGCAGCGGTTTTCAGCAGGATACCGGCCAGGTCCACGGAGCCAGCAGTCGGCGCCTGGGCGTGGGCATCCGGCAGCCAGGAGTGGAACGGCACCACCGGCAGCTTCACCGCGAACGCGATGAAGAAGCCCAGCATCAGGATGTACTCGGTGGTCAGGGACATCTTGGTTTTCAACAGGTCGGCGTAGTTGAAGGTAATCACGCCCGTGCTGTTGAAGTTGACCAGTACCAGACCCAGGATCGCCACCAACATGATCAGGCCGGAAGCCTGGGTGAAGATGAAGAACTTGGTCGCCGCGTAGATCCGGGTTTTCTTGCCGTCCGAAGAACTGTGACCCCAGAGCGCGATGAGGAAGTACATCGGCACCAGCATCATTTCCCAGAAGAAGAAGAACATGAACAGGTCCAGCGCCAGGAACACGCCGACAACACCGCCCAGGATCCACATCAGGTTCAGGTGGAAGAAGCCCACGTGACGCTGGATCTCTTTCCAGGAGCAGAGTACCGAGAGGATACCCAGCAGGCCGGTCAGCAGGATCATCAACAGTGACAGGCCGTCGAGGGCCAGGTGCACGTTGATGCCGAAGCGCTGGATCCACACGTGCTTGAATTCAAGCGCGAAGGTTGGATCGACACCCGGTGCCGGAGCAAATGAATAGTCACCATGGGCCCACAGCCAGAGGCCGAGCGCGAGTTCCAGGGACATGGTCAGCAACGCGATCCAGCGGGGGAGGGTGGCGCCGAAGCGTTCACCCATCCAGCAGAGCAGGCCGCCGATAAAGGGGATCAGGATTAGCCAGGGCAGAATCATGACAGGCTCGTTTCCTTTCGCAGGTTTGCAAAGTTCGCAATGTACGCAATGCGCATGGACATAGTCAGACCGCCACGACAACGATGGCGCCGATCACCAGCACGGCACCGACCGCCATGGACGCTGCATACCAGCGCAGTTGGCCGGTCTCGCTGCGGCTCAGGGCGGTGTGACCAGCCTTGGCGGCACGCGGGATCAGACCGATAGTCTGGTCGAGCGGGTCTTTGCGCAGTACATGGCTGATGGCCAGGTAAGGCTTGACGAACAGTTTGTCGTAGATCCAGTCGAAGCCCCAGGCAGCAAACCACCAGGCCGACAGGAAGCGGCCGATGCCACTGTTGGCCACGGCGGTGACAAAGCGACGCTTGCCGAGGAACAACAGGCCGCCAGCAGGATACCCGCGATGGCGATGGCCCCCGAGGCGATTTCCAGGCTGTGCTTGGCGGCGCCACCGGCATGGCCGGCGCTTTCCGGCAGTACACCGGCCAGTGGCGGCGTAATCAGGGCGCCGATGAAGGTCGACAGCACGATCAGTACCGACAGGGGCAACCAGTGGGAGATGCCGTGGCCTGCGTGCGCTTCGGTCTTGGCTTCACCGTGGAACGTGATGAAGATCAGGCGGAAGGTGTACAGCGAGGTCATGAACGCACCCACCAGGCCTGCGTACAGCAGGTTCTGGTTACCGCTGGCAAAGGCTTCCCAGAGGATTTCGTCTTTCGAGTAGAAACCGGCGGTCACCAGTGGCAGGGCAGCCAATGCGGCACCACCGACGATGAAGCTGGCGTAGGCCAACGGCAGTTTCTTCCACAGGCCGCCCATCTTGAAGATGTTCTGCTCGTGGTGGCAGGCCACGATCACCGCACCGGAGGCCAGGAACAGCAGGGCCTTGAAGAAGGCGTGGGTCATCAGGTGGAAGATCGCCGCGTCCCAGGCACCTACGCCCAGGGCCAGGAACATGTAGCCGATCTGGCTCATGGTCGAGTAGGCGAGGATCCGCTTGATGTCGGTCTGCACCAGCGCGGCAAAGCCGGCCAGCACCAGGGTCACGCCGCCGACCACACCCACCAGGTGCAGGATGTCCGGCGCCAGGGTGAACAGGCCGTGGGTACGGGCGATCAGGTAGACACCGGCAGTAACCATGGTTGCGGCGTGGATCAGTGCCGACACCGGAGTAGGACCGGCCATCGCGTCCGCCAGCCAGGTTTGCAGCGGCAGTTGCGCGGATTTACCGACAGCGCCGCCCAGCAGCATCAGGGTCGCCAGGGTGATCCAGAAGTCGCCGACCTGGAATTTCTGCGGTGCCAGCACCAGCAGTTCCTGGATGTTCAGCGTGCCAACCTGTTGGAACAGGATGAACAGGCCGATGGCCATGAACACGTCGCCGATCCGGGTAACGATGAATGCCTTGAGTGCCGCGTTACCGTTGTTGCGGTTGCTGTAGTAGAAACCGATCAACAGGTACGAGCACAGGCCCACGCCTTCCCAACCGAAGTACAGGAACAACAGGTTATCGCCGAGTACCAGGAACAGCATGCTGGCGATAAACAGGTTGGTGTACGAGAAGAAGCGCGAGTAGCCCGCTTCGCCGCGCATGTACCAGGACGCGAACAGGTGGATCAGGAAGCCGACACCCACCACCACGCCGAGCATGGTGATCGACAGGCCGTCGACGTAGAGGGCGAAGTTGGGCTTGAAGCCCTCCACCGACATCCACTGCCACAGCACCAGGGTGTAATGGCCGCCTTCCGGTGGCGCGACGTTGAATTGCCAGATGACGTAGGCGGTCACGATGGCCGACAGGCCAATGGAACCCACGCCGATCAAGGCCGAGAAGTTTTCCGACCAGCGTCCACGGGAGAACGACAGCAGCAGGAAACCGATCAGGGGAAATACGAAAGTCAGAAAGATCATGTTCATCCGCGCATCTCACTGGCAGCGTCGATATCAAGCGTGTGGAAGCGACGATACAGTTGCAGCAGGATCGCCAGGCCAATACTGGCTTCGGCGGCTGCCAGGCTGATCACCAGGATGAACATGACTTGTCCATCCGGCTGGCCCCAACGTGCGCCTGCCACGATAAAAGCCAGTGCCGCGGCGTTCATCATGATTTCCAGGCTCATCAACACGAACAGAATGTTACGGCGAACCATCAGGCCGACCAGGCCAAGGCAGAACAGGATGCCGGCAACCGCCAGACCATGCTCCAAAGGGATAGCAGGCATCGTCATTGCTCCTTGGCTTCGTTGCGGCCCAAGTGGAAGGCGGTGATGGCTGCGGCGAGCAGCAGCATCGAAGCCAGTTCGACCACCAGCAGGTACGGGCCGAACAGGCTGATGCCCACGGCCTTCGCGTCGACGGTGGTGTGGCCGATGGCCTGGCCGCTCTGGTGCGCGAACAGCACATACAGCAGTTCACCCAGCAGCAGGGCTGCGAGGACAACCGGGCCGAGCCAGATGCCGGGCTTGAGCCAGACACGTTCCTGGGCGACCGAAGCCGGCCCCAGGTTGAGCATCATCACCACAAACACGAACAGCACCATGATGGCGCCGGCGTAGGCGATCACTTCCAGGACACCGGCGAACGGTGCGCCGAGGCTGAAGAAGGTCATGGCCACGGCGATCAGCGAAATGATCAGGTAGAGCAGGGCGTGCACGGGGTTGGTGTTGGTGATCACGCGAAGCGTGGACACCACTGCAATACCCGATGCGAAATAGAAAGCGAATTCCATCTTTCTTCCTTAAGGCAGCAAGCTCTTCACGTTGATCGGCTCGGCTTCGTTTTGTGCGGCGCCTTTCGGCTTACCGGCAACGGCCATACCTGCAACACGATAGAAGTTGTAATCAGGGTTTTTACCGGGACCAGAGATCAGCAGATCTTCTTTCTCGTACACCAGGTCCTGACGTTTGAACTCGGCCATCTCGAAATCCGGTGTGAGCTGGATCGCGGTGGTCGGGCAAGCTTCCTCGCAGAGGCCGCAGAAAATGCAGCGCGAGAAGTTGATACGGAAGAAGTCCGGGTACCAGCGACCGTCTTCGGTTTCAGCTTTCTGCAGGGAGATGCAACCCACCGGGCACGCCACGGCGCACAGGTTGCAGGCTACGCAACGCTCTTCGCCATCGGGGTCGCGGGTGAGCACGATACGGCCGCGATAGCGCGGCGGCAGGTACACCGCTTCTTCCGGGTATTGCAGGGTGTCGCGTTTGCGAAAGCCATGGCCGAAAACCATCACCAGGCTTCGCAACTGGGTACCGGTACCCTTAACGATGTCGCCAATATATTTGAACATGGGTCAAATCCTCACTGAACCGCGCCGGCGGGCGTGTTCAACAACACAACGGCAGCCGTCACCAGCAAATTGATCAGGGTCAGCGGCAGGCAGAAGCGCCAGCTGAAATCCATCACCTGGTCGTACCGTGGACGCGGGATGGAAGCGCGCAGCAGGATAAACAACATGATGAAGAACGCGGTCTTCAGGAAGAACCAGAAGAACGCCAACTGCGGCAGGATGCCGAACGGACCGTGCCAGCCGCCGAAGAACAGCGTGACCAGCAGGGCCGAGATCAAGATGATGCCGATGTACTCACCGACGAAGAACATGCCCCACTTCATGCCGGCATATTCAATGTGGTAACCGTCGGCCAGTTCCTGTTCCGCTTCCGGCTGGTCGAATGGGTGACGGTGAGTCACGGCCACGCCAGCGATGAAGAAGGTGCAGAAGCCGAAGAACTGCGGAATGATGAACCACAGGTTCTGCGCCTGGTACTCGACGATGTCGCGCATGTTGAACGAGCCGACCTGCACCACGATGCCCATCAGCGCGAGGCCCATGAACACTTCGTAGGACACGGTCTGGGCCGAGGCCCGCAAGCTGCCCAGCAGGGCGAACTTGTTGTTGCTCGACCAACCGGCGAACAGCACCGCGTAGACCGACAGACCGGCCATGGCGAAGAAGAACAGCAAGCCGATGTTCAGGTCCGCCACGCCCCAGGTCGGGGTGATCGGGATGATCGCGAAGGCGATCAGCAAGGCGCTCATGGCCACGACCGGTGCCAGGGTGAAGATCACCTTGTCGGCAAACGGCGGGGTCCAGTCTTCCTTGAAGAACATTTTCAGCATGTCGGCGGCAATCTGGAACATGCCGAACGGGCCAACGCGGTTCGGACCGTAACGGTCCTGCCACCAGCCCAGCAGGCGACGTTCGACGAAGCTGAGCAGGGCGCCCGCAACAACCACGGCCAACAGGATCACGATGGCCTTGACCACCGAAATGATCACGTCAATTACTTCCGGCGTGAACCAAGTCATTGCGCTGCCTCCTGCAGACCGTCAACGGTTTTGCCGAAGATCGCAGGCGGGATGCCGGCGAGGCCTTTAGGCAGTGCAACCAGGCCGGCACCCAACTCTTCATTGATGCGCAGCGGCAGACGCAGGGTCTGGCCGGCCACGGTCACGCTGAGCAGGGCGCCGTCGTTGACGCCGAGACGGTCGGCTTCGGACTTGGCCACGGACACGTAGGCTTCTGGGATGCGGCTTTGCACCGGCGCGGCCTTGGAAGAGTTCTCTTCGCTGCCGAACAGGTGGAAGAACGGGACAACCTGCCAGGTGCCCTGGGCCGGGTTGAACGGACGCGGTACGGCAGCGAACCAGTTCAGCGAATCACCGGTGCTTTCGATCAGGCGGGTGCCCGGGTCGCCAGCGCGGATGTGACCACCGACTTCGTCCTGGAACTTGTTCCAGGCTTGCGGCGAGTTCCAGCCCGGCGACCAGGCGAATGGCACCTGTTGACGGGGCTCGACCGAACCCGAGTAACCTTCCATGGAGAAGGCGAACGCGGTGTCGTTGTCTTGTGGTGTACGCGGTTCGTGCACGCTGATGTCGGCGCGCATGGCAGTACGACCGGAGTAACGCAGCGGTTCACGGGCCAGTTTCATGCCCTTGATGCGGAACGCGGCGGACGGTGCGGCGTCGACAATCCGCGCAAGCTGCGGTGCGCTGGAAGCGACGGCGGCGGTCACGTGGTCAAGCTGGGTCCAGTCGATCGGCTGGTTCAGCAGGGTTGCGCGCAGGGCATGCAGCCAGCGCCAGCCTTCGTGAACCAGGATGCTGGCGTCCATGTACTTTGGATCGAACACCTGGAAGAAGCGCTGGGCGCGGCCTTCCTGGCTGACCAGGGTGCCGTCGCCTTCGGCGAAGCTCGCCGCTGGCAGTACCAACTGAGCGCGGTCGCTGGTGGCGGTCTTCTGGTGGTCGGCGACGATCAGCAATTTGCGGCGTTCAGCGCAGCGTCAACCTTGGCGGCATCGGTGCGGGTATACAGGTCATTTTCCAGCACCACGATGGCGTCGGCAGAGCCGTCGATCACGGCTTGCAGGCCGGCGTCCAGGGACTCACCACCGAGCATGGCCAGGCCAAGGCTGTTGGCTTCCGGCACAACCAGGCTGATGGAGCCATTCTTGTCGCGCAGCTTCAAGGCCTTGGCGATGTTGGCAGCGGCTTCGATCAGCGCCTTGGAACCCAACGAGGTGCCGGCGATGATCAACGGGCGCTTGGCCGCGAGCAGGGCGTCGGCGATGCGCTGGGCCAGTTCAACGGCTTCCGCGTCCAGGCCTTCGACGGCAGGCGCGCTGGCGTCGAGGGCGTGGGCCACGGCAAAACCGATGCGGGCCAGGTCGTCGGGCGCTGCGTGGACGCATTCTTCGGCGATGTCGTCGAGCTTGGTTTCAGCGATGCTGGCGATAAACAGCGGGTTCAGCGCGTGCTGGCCGATGTTTTTCACGGCGGCGTCGAGCCACGGCTGTACGCGCATGGCGTCGGCCATCGCTTCAGCCTTGCCCTTGACCGACTGGCGCAGGGACAGGGCCACGCGGGCGGCGGTCTGGGTCAGGTCTTCACCGAGCACGAAGATCGCGTCGTGGTCTTCGATGTCACGCATGTTCGGAACAGGCAGCGGGCTGTCGTTCAACACTTGCAGGACCAGGCGGATGCGCTCCAGCTCACCGGCTTCGATACCGGAGTAGAAGTGCTCGGCACCGACCAGCTCGCGCAACGCGTAGTTGCTTTCGAGGCTGGCGCGGGGAGAACCGATCCCGACGATGTTACGGCCGCGCAGCAGGTCGGCGGCTTTATCCAGCGCGTCGTCCAGGCTCAGCTTGGCGCCATCGGCCAGCAGCGGTTGGCGCGGGCGATCCTTGCGGTTGACGTAGCCATAGCCGAAACGGCCACGGTCGCACAGGAAGTACTGGTTGACCGAACCGTTGAAGCGGTTTTCGATACGACGCAGTTCACCGTAGCGCTCGCCCGGGGAGATGTTGCAACCGCTGGAGCAGCCATGGCAGATGCTCGGGGCGAATTGCATGTCCCACTTGCGGTTGTAGCGCTCGGAGTGGGTCTTGTCGGTGAACACACCGGTCGGGCAGACCTCGGTGAGGTTGCCGGAGAACTCGCTTTCCAGCACGCCGTCTTCAACGCGACCGAAGTACACGTTGTCGTGGGCGCCGAAGACGCCCAGGTCGGTGCCGCCGGCGTAGTCTTTATAGAAACGCACGCAACGGTAGCAGGCGATGCAGCGGTTCATCTCGTGGGAAATGAACGGGCCGAGGTCCTGGTTCTGGTGGGTACGCTTGGTGAAGCGATAACGGCGCTCGTTGTGGCCGGTCATCACCGTCATGTCTTGCAGGTGGCAGTGACCGCCTTCCTCACAGACCGGGCAGTCGTGGGGGTGGTTGGTCATCAGCCATTCGACAACGCTGGCGCGGAACGCCTTGGATTCTTCATCTTCGATGGAGATCCAGGTGTTGTCAGTGGCTGGGGTCATGCAGGACATGACGATACGACCACGGGTGTCGTTCTCGTCGGTGTATTGCTTGACCGCACACTGGCGACAGGCACCGACGCTACCGAGCGCGGGGTGCCAGCAGAAATACGGGATGTCGAGGCCTAGTGACAGACACGCCTGTAACAGGTTGTCCGCCCCATCGACTTCGAGCGCTTTGCCGTCTACGTGGATAGTGGCCATGGTTCAAAGTTCTTCGTTGGCCCGTTGTCAGCGGGCGTGGCTAATGGAATCTTGTTATTCATGGGCATCAACACAGCCTTTACGGCGTCAGCCCATGAGCAGGCGAAGGGCACGGACCCTTCGCCTGGGTAAGCGTTACGCGCCGACTACGATCGGCCTTGCCAGAGGCGGGACGGCGGCGCTGGTAGGCGCGATGCCGGCTTCGAACTCCGAGCGGAAGTATTTGATTGCGCTGCCCAATGGCTCCACGGCGCCCGGTGCGTGAGCACAGAAAGTCTTGCCTGGGCCGAGGAAGCCGACCAAGCCCAGCAGGGTTTCGATATCACCCTCGCGGCCTTCGCCATTTTCCAACGCCATCAGCAATTTCACGCTCCACGGCAGACCGTCGCGGCACGGGGTGCAGAAGCCGCACGACTCACGGGCAAAGAACTGCTCCATGTTGCGCAGCAGCGAGACCATGTTCACCGTGTTGTCCACCGCCATCGCCAGGCCAGTACCCATCCGGGTGCCGACCTTGCCGATGCCGCCGGCATACATCTGTGCGTCGAGGTGCTCGGGCAACAGGAAACCGGTGCCGGCGCCGCCTGGCTGCCAGGCTTTCAAGGTGTAGCCGTCGCGCATGCCGCCGGCGTAGTCCTCGAACAGCTCGCGTGCGGTCACGCCGAATGGCAGTTCCCACAGGCCAGGGTTCTTGACCTTGCCGGAGAAGCCCATGAGCTTGGTGCCCATGTCTTCGCTGCCTTCACGGGCCAACGATTTGTACCAGTCCACGCCGTCGGCGATGATCGCCGGCACGTTGCACAGGGTCTCGACGTTGTTCACGCAGGTCGGCTTGCCCCACACGCCCACGGCGGCAGGGAAGGGCGGCTTGGAGCGCGGGTTGGCGCGACGGCCTTCGAGGGAGTTGATCAACGCGGTTTCTTCACCGCAGATGTAACGCCCGGCGCCGGTGTGCACGAACAGTTCGAAGTCAAAACCGGAGCCGAGGATGTTCTTGCCCAACAGGCCGGCAGCCTTGGCTTCTTCCACGGCACGGTTGAGGTGCTTGGCGGCGGTGGTGTATTCGCCACGCAGGAAGATATAGCCCCGGTAAGTCTTGAGTGCACGGGCGCTGATCAGCATGCCTTCGATCAGCAGATGGGGCAGTTGCTCCATCAGCATGCGGTCTTTCCAGGTGTTCGGCTCCATTTCATCCGCGTTGCACAGCAGGTAGCGGATGTTGATGGATTCGTCCTTGGGCATCAGGCCCCACTTCACGCCCGTGGGGAAGCCTGCACCGCCGCGACCCTTGAGGCCAGCGTCCTTCACGGTCTGGACGATGTCGTCCTGGGCCATGTCGGCGAAGGCTTTGCGCGCTGCGGCGTAGCCGTGCTTGGACTGGTACTCGTCGAGCCAGACCGGCTCGGCATCGTCACGCAGGCGCCAGGTCAGGGGATGGGTCTCGGGCGAACGCTTGATCAGGTTGCCGGGCCGAAAGATGTAAGGGTCATGGGTAGCCCTCAAGCAATTGGGTCACGCCGGATGCTTGCACGTCACCGAATGTGTCGTCGTCGATCATCAACGCCGGCGCCTTGTCGCAGTTGCCCAGGCAGCACACCGGCAGCAGCGTGAAGCGGCCGTCGGCGGTGGTCTGGCCGAGGCCGATGCCCAGCTTGCCCTGGATCGCATCGACCACCGATTCGTGGCCGCCGATGTAGCAGACCATGCTGTCGCACACGCGAATGATGTGACGGCCCACCGGCTGGCGGAAGATCTGGCTGTAGAACGTGGCCACGCCTTCAACGTCGCTGGCAGGGATGCCGAGGATCTCGCCGATGGCGTACAGGGCGCCGTCCGGCACCCAGCCACGTTCCTTCTGGACGATCTTCAAGGCTTCGATCGACGCCGCGCGCGGGTCTTCGTAGTGATGCAGCTCGTGCTCGATGGCCGAGCGCTCGGTTTCACTCAGGGTGAAACGGTCTGTCTGGATAAGCGTGCTGTTCATGCTTAGCGGTCCACGTCGGCCATAACGAAATCGATACTACCCAGGTACGCAATCAAGTCCGCGACCATCTCGCCTTTGATCACCGAAGGGATCTGCTGCAAGTGCGGGAAGCTTGGAGTACGAATCCGGGTGCGGTAGCTCATGGTGCCGCCATCGCTCGTCAGGTAATAACTGTTGATACCCTTGGTCGCTTCGATCATCTGGAAGGATTCGTTGGCCGGCATGACCGGGCCCCACGAAACCTGCAGGAAGTGCGTGATCAGGGTTTCGATGTGTTGCAGCGTGCGCTCTTTGGGCGGCGGCGTGGTCAGCGGGTGATCCGCCTTGTACGGGCCGGCCGGCATGTTGCGCATGCACTGCTCGATGATCTTCAGGCTCTGGCGCATTTCTTCGACGCGCACGATGCAACGGTCGTAGGCATCGCCATTGGCCGCCAGCGGGACTTCGAACTCGAAGTTCTCGTAGCCGGAGTACGGGCGGGCTTTACGCAGGTCGAAATCGCAGCCGGTCGAACGCAGGCCCGCACCGGTGACGCCCCATTCCAGGGCCTCTTTGGTGTTGTAGGCGGCGACGCCGATGGTACGGCCCTTGAGGATGCTGTTATCGAGCGCGGCTTTCTGGTACTCGTCCAGACGCTTGGGCATCCAGTCGATGAATTCCTTGACCAGGCGCTCCCAGCCGTTCGGCAGGTCGTGGGCCACGCCGCCGATGCGGTACCAGGCCGGGTGCAGGCGGAAGCCGGTGATGGCTTCGATGACCTTGTAGGCGCGCTGACGGTCGGTGAAGGTGAAGAACACCGGGGTCATGGCGCCGACGTCCTGGATATAGGTACCCAGGAACAGCAGGTGGCTGGTGATCCGGAAGAACTCGGCCATCATGATGCGGATGGTGTCGACGCGGTCCGGTACCTTGATGCCGGCGAGCTTCTCGACCGAGAGCACGTACGGCAGGTTGTTCATCACGCCGCCGAGGTAGTCGATACGGTCGGTGTACGGGATGAAACTGTGCCACGACTGGCGCTCGGCCATCTTCTCGGCACCACGGTGGTGGTAGCCGATGTCCGGCACGCAGTCGACGATTTCTTCGCCGTCCAGTTGCAGGATGATACGGAAGGCACCGTGAGCCGAAGGGTGGTTCGGGCCCAGGTTGAGGAACATGTAGTCCTCGTTGGTGCCGGAGCGTTTCATGCCCCAGTCTTCCGGACGGAAGCGCGCCGCTTCTTCTTCAAGCTGTTGCTTGGCCAGGTTGAGGCTGAACGGGTCGAATTCGGTGGCGCGGGCAGGGAAGTCCTTGCGCAGCGGGTGACCTTCCCAGGTGGGCGGCATCATGATGCGCGTCAGGTGCGGGTGACCCGGGAAGTCGATACCGAACATGTCCCACACTTCACGCTCGTACCAGCTGGCGTTCGGCCAGATACCGGTCACGGTCGGGACGCTCAGGTCGCTCTCGGAGAGGGCAACCTTGATCATCACGTCGCTGTTACGTTCCAGCGACATCAGGTGGTAGAACACGGTGAAATCGGCGCCGCTCGGCAGGCCCTGGCGCTTGGTGCGCAGACGCTCGTCCACGCCATGCAGGTCATAAAGCATGACGTACGGCTTGGGCAGGTTGCGCAGGAAGGTCAGGACCTCGACGAGCCTGGCACGCGCCACCCACAGCACCGGCATACCGGTGCGTGTGGCCTGGGCGGTGAAGGCGTCAGGGCCAAAACGGTTATTGAGTTCGACGACCACATCCTGGTCGTCTGCCTTATAAGGCGGGATGCGTCGAGCACTGCCTGTAGTCATGGTTTTTTATCGCTTTCGGTCAACGTAAAGAATGAAGCCAGTTTTTCGTTCTATAAAAGAAGCGGGGCTGGATCAGACTTCGTCAGGGCTGCGCAGGTTGGTGACTGCGATTCGCTGTTCGCGGCGCTGTTCCTTTTGCGAAGGCATCTCGGCGCGGTATACGCCTTGATCGCCAACGACCCAGGAAAGCGGGCGACGCTCCTTGCCAATCGATTCCTGCAACAGCATCAAGCCTTGCAGGAATGCTTCGGGGCGGGGCGGGCAGCCAGGCACGTAGACGTCCACGGGCAGGAACTTGTCCACCCCCTGAACCACGGAGTAGATGTCGTACATGCCACCGGAGTTGGCGCACGAACCCATGGAGATAACCCACTTTGGTTCGAGCATTTGCTCGTAGAGACGCTGAATGATCGGCGCCATCTTGATGAAGCAGGTCCCGGCGATAACCATGAAATCCGCCTGGCGCGGTGATGCCCGGATAACTTCGGCGCCAAAGCGTGCGATGTCGTGGGGCGCCGTGAAGGCGGTGGTCATTTCCACGTAGCAGCAAGAAAGGCCGAAGTTGTACGGCCACAGGGAGTTTTTACGCCCCCAGTTGACCGCGCCACTCAGCACGTCTTCCAGCTTGCCCATGTAGATGTTTTTGTGGACTTGGTCTTCTAACGGATCGGAGACGGTTTCCCGTTCGCCGATGGGGTATTGATCGTTAGGAGCATCCGGGTCGATCCTGGTGAGATTGTATTGCATCGCCAAAGCCTCATTGTTTCAGCTTCGCTTGCCGCTTACGACGAGCTTCCGGAGCCCAATCAAGGCGCCCACTCGGAATAGGTAGACAAGGCCTGCCAACAGAATTGCTATGAAAACGAGAGCTTCGACGAATCCGGTCCAGCCGCTTTCGCGGACGGACACAGACCAGGCAAAGAGAAAAAGGGCTTCGATATCGAAGATCACGAACAGCATCGCGACCAGATAGAATTTGGCTGAGAGCCGCAGGCGGGCGCCACCTGTAGGTAGCATGCCCGACTCGAACGGTTCGTTTTTGCTGCGGCCCCAGGCTTTTGACCCGAGGAGGCTGGAGACGCCGAGCATGAAGGCGCAAAGGCCTACAACACCGAGGAGGAAAATGGCAAAGCCCCAGTTGTGGGCTATGAGTCCTGTCGCTTCGGTCATGCTGGAAATCCTTAACAGAGAGCAAAGGTCTCTGAGCTCGAAAAAGTAATGATGCAGTGACGATATGTCGCAGCGCAGTCAATCGCGGTGATTTTATGGCTAAACACCGGGCAAGTAAAATTCCTATAGCGAAATTATTCGATGGAATAAGGACATAGTGCACCTTTGTGGGGCTGTAGCCCTTGCTGGACGGGCATTAGCGGGCATTTGAACAATTAAGTTTTGTTTGGCTGGTAACGAAGTTTTCCCTGGCTAAATGATAATGAATATTGTTTGCGAGAGGTTTAAGCGAATGTTTCTCGTGTAGCGGGGGAAGTTGCCGTTACTTGCTTGATTGCTGCTTAGTTGTGGGTGTGCATCTTTTAACCGCTTTTGCGGATGTGCATACCGCTCTGGATCAATGTTTTGCGCAAAATCTTCAGGCAGATCACATTTCCCGTGTGGGAGGGGGGGGTTCTGCAGGCAAAAAAACGCCCCGAACCAGTCGGGGCGTGATTGCTGTGCGGCACTGCGGTTAGGTCTTCCTTGGGGCCGCAGTGGCCGTGTACGCGGTGCTTAGTGGAACTGCTCTTCTTCGGTCGAGCCGGTCAGCGCGGTCACGGACGAGGAGCCGCCCTGGATCACGGTGGTCATGTCGTCGAAGTAGCCGGTGCCGACTTCCTGCTGGTGCGCCACAAAGGTGTAGCCCTTGGAGGCGTCAGCGAATTCCTGCTCCTGCAGCTTCACGTAGGCGGTCATGTCGTTGCGGGCGTAGTCGTGCGCCAGGTTGAACATGCTGTGCCACATGTTGTGAATGCCGGCCAGGGTGATGAACTGGTGCTTGTAGCCCATGGCGGACAGCTCGCGCTGGAACTTGGCGATGGTCGCGTCGTCCAGGTTCTTCTTCCAGTTGAAGGAAGGCGAGCAGTTGTAGGACAGCAGTTGGTCCGGGTATTCCTTTTTGATCGCTTCAGCAAAGCGACGGGCTTCGTCCAGGTCCGGCTTGGCGGTTTCGCACCAGATCAGGTCGGCATACGGCGCATAGGCCAGGCCGCGGGCGATGGCTTGGTCGAGGCCGGCGCGTACTTTATAGAAGCCTTCCTGGGTGCGCTCGCCGGTCACGAACGGCTGGTCGTACGGGTCGCAGTCCGAGGTCAGCAAATCGGCGGCGTTGGCGTCGGTACGGGCCAGGATGATGGTTGGCGTGCCGGCAACGTCAGCGGCCAAGCGGGCAGCGGTCAGCTTCTGTACGGCTTCCTGGGTCGGAACCAGTACCTTGCCGCCCATGTGGCCACATTTCTTCACGGAAGCCAGTTGGTCTTCGAAGTGAACGCCAGCGGCGCCGGCTTCGATCATGCTCTTCATCAGCTCATAAGCGTTCAGTACGCCGCCGAAACCGGCTTCGGCGTCAGCCACGATTGGCGCGAAGTAGTCGATGTAGCCTTCGTCGCCCGGACCTTTACCGGCTTTCCACTGGATCTGGTCGGCACGACGGAACGAGTTGTTGATGCGCTTGACCACGGTCGGTACGGAGTCAACTGGGTACAGCGATTGGTCGGGGTACATGGATTCAGCGGAGTTGTTGTCCGCTGCCACTTGCCAGCCGGACAGGTAGATCGCCTGGATACCGGCTTTTACCTGTTGGACTGCCTGGCCGCCAGTAAGGGCGCCCATGCAGTTGACGAAATCTTTGTCGGGACGGAAGGAAGGCTTGGCACCTTGGGTGACCAGGTTCCACAGCTTCTCGGCGCCGAGTTTTGCAAAGGTGTGCTCAGGTTGAACCGAGCCACGCAGGCGGACGACGTCAGCAGCGGAATAAGCGCGGGTCACGCCTTTCCAGCGTGGGTTTTCAGCCCAATCTTTTTCAAGGGCTGCAATTTGCTGTTCGCGTGTCAGTGCCATGGGGAAAAACCTCGTCGCATAGGTCTAGGTGGAAAGATCCATTTGCCAGCCGCGCAATCGTTGCGGGGTATGGCTGCTCGCTGACCAGAAGCATAGGCGGTCAAGTCAGGTTCGACGGGGCAGGCGACGGGATGAGCGATGATCGAGAGGGGGGCAGGTAAAGGCTGGCCGAGAACAGTCTTCGGGCGTCGTGGGCCCTTGGGCATTCTGCAGCGTGTTGCCGGGTTACCTGGTTAGCTTCCGTCCCTCGGGACAACTTCGTTCCAGTCGCAACCTCGTCAAACACACCTTGTGGGCGGTACAGAAACGAATCGGCTCAGGTGGGTAACTTGGAGCGACGATCCGAAGGCCCTTGCCAGGGCCCCTGATTAGCGGGAGCGAGGCCATCATGCCCATGCTTTTTTGGATCGTCAAATGTTTTGTAGTGCTTTTTTTCGAGCACTACATCTTTAGTCTTATACGACTCATCAGTCAGTTTTTGGTGCTTCAGTTCAGGGTGTCGACCTTGACCCGCAAAGTCAGGTCATCGCGCCCCTGAGTAGAGTAGCTGCGGGTTGTAGTGGATTTGTCAGCCTGGGTTTGGCGGTTGATGCCTGCCAGGGGAATCCACTCGCCCAGTCGGCCGCTGACGGTTGTGTCGGTGCTTTGCACGTTCACTACATCGGGACGTTCCTGGCTCATGCGGTCACGGTTGGTACTGATTGCTAGGTGTACGGTCTCGCCGGTGACGCTTGCAGTCACATAAAAGCCCTGGGTCACGTTGCGGTATTGGGTCTGGTTTTGCGGGCGGCCATAAGCATCGGGTTGGGTGGTGGTCAGTGGCACGCTTTGGCCAACCTGAATCAGAGCGGGCACGCCTTCGCTGGCCTGGATCTGCTGGATGCCGCCGTCACGGCTGGCGGTGCCGTAGCTGATGATGCGGGTCTGGTCGCTACTGGTGTTTTGCTGGTTGCTTTCGTTGGTGTCGACCGTAATCAGCAGGCGTTTGGCGGGCGTGTCGAGTTGGGCGAGCAGGGCGCGCAGAGCTTCGATCTTGCCAGGGTCGGCGTTGACAATAAGCTGGTTACCGTAGGCGCTGACGGTACCGTCCTTGCCGATGAAGTTCTGCGCCACCGGCAGCAGGTCAGCGCTGGTGCGGTTGCTCAGGTTGACGACTTCGGTGTCGGCGACTGCCGAGCAACTGGCGGCCAGGAGAAGGGCGGTGAGCAGGGTGCGTAGGGACATGTCCGTTATCTCTGCGAGGCGTTTAGGCTTGATAGTGCCAGTTTGTCGGCCTGGCGGGGTGCAAGTTGAATCGTAGACGGCAAAATGCCCTGGCATGGCAGGGCATCTTGGGGTGTTGCTGAGATAGTCATCGGGGGCAAGCCCCCCTCCACACTTG
>NZ_JADDUM010000159.1 GCF_015163715.1 Pseudomonas cyclaminis | reverse complement strand
ATGGTGAATCGGTGTGGTTGGAAGCCGACTACAACCCGGTGTATGACGCCAGCGGGCGCCTGTGCAAAGTGGTCAAGTTCGCCTCGGACGTGACCGCCAAGGTGCAGCAACATGCCGCCGATGCAGCGAGCGCTTCCCAGGCGTATCACATCTCCTTGAACACCCAGGACATCGCGGAAAAAGGCGCAGAGGTGATTCAGCAAAGTGCCAGCGGCATGCGCGAAATAGCCGCCGACATTGACGGATCATCGCAACTGATTGCCAAGCTGGGTGAGCGTTCGCAGCAGATCACCACCATCGTCAACACCATTCGCGGCATTGCCGACCAGACCAACCTGCTGGCCCTCAACGCGGCCATCGAGGCAGCGCGTGCGGGTGAGCAAGGGCGTGGGTTTGCCGTGGTGGCCGATGAAGTCCGGCAACTGGCCGCACGCACCAGCGGTTCGACAGCAGAAATTTCCAGCATGATCGCGATGATCCAAGACGAAACCCGCCAGGCCATCAACAGCATGGACGGCACCCGCGACCGCGCAGCCCAAGGCGTGGACCTGGCCAACCGCGCCGGTACCGTGATCCTGCAAATTCGCCAGGGTACAAACGAAGCGCTACAGGCGGTGAGTGCGTTTGCCAATGACCGTGGCGGCCACTGAGTAGGGGCTTGGGTTATTCATGTGTAAGACAGGTCGCCAGGACTATAGTGAGCCTACGTCTTAACCTTGATAACCCGAGCCCGCCATGACCCCAGAGAAGCCTGAAACCGCACCTGTTGACCACCTGCGCTTCCACCGCCCCCACGCTCACCTGGCGCCGACGTTCGGCAACGACACCTTTGCGCTCAAGGCCGAAGCCTTTGCCCGTTTCTTCGGCACCCCGACCTTCCTCGGCGCGCAAACCGCGATCGTGGTGCTGTGGGTGGTGCTGAATGCGACCGGCATTACTCACTTCGACGTGTATCCGTTCATCCTGCTCAACCTGGCGTTCAGCCTGCAATCGGCCTACGCCGCGCCGCTGATCCTGCTGGCCCAGACCCGCCAGGCGGCGCGGGACAAGGCCCAGTCAGACGCCGATGCGCAACATCGCGAAGCCCTGGCGATTGCCAATACCGAACGCCAGGCCCAGGCCGCACAGACCACCAGACAGTTGCTGGAATTGCTGGAGCAAAACACCCGCCTGACAGAAATGACCAAACAACTGACCGAACATATCGAGAGCCTGACGTGCGAAATGCATGAGCAGTTCGTACGAAAAACCTAACGACTCGGCAGTCGCACATGCCGGCCCAACTCATCGAACAACGTCACCACCGAGCGCAATGCGCGGCAATCGGGACGCGTGAGCAACCACAGCGCCGTGTCATGCCCTGCCAGTGCAGGGCCCAGCGGTTGCAGTCCGCCATCCAGTAGAAAGTCCGGCAACGCCGCCACACCCAGCCCCGCCCGCACCAGTTCGGTCACCGACAACATGCTGTTGCAGCGATAACCGGGCCGTACGCCCGGCAAGTGTTCGCGGCGCCAGGCGACGGTGGGGTGGTCGGGCAGGAAGTCATCCGGTGCGATCCAGGCCAGTTCCGCCAGCTCACGGCCTGCATGGCGGCGGGCATAGTCGGCGCTCCCACAGACTTGGTACGACACGGTGCCGAGGCAACGTCCTACGAGATGCTCCGGCGGTGTCTTGGTCAGGCGTAGGGCGATATCCGCGTCGCGGCGGCTGAGGTTGGCAAAATCATTGGAAGTACTCAGTTCCAGGATCAGCGCCGGGTAGTCCGGCATGAACTGCGCCAACGCCGGCAACAGCAAGCCTTGCAGCACTGAGTCGGTACAGGTCAGGCGCACCGTGCCGCTGATCACTTCGCCGCCCTGCTCCACCCCGATACGCGCCGCTTCCAGAGCCAGCTCTGCGCGCTCTGCCTGCTGTGCCAAGTTGCTGGCCAGGCTGGTGGGCAGGTAGCCGGCGCGGCTCTTTTCAAACAACGTCTGGCCCAGTGCCGCCTCCAGGCGCCGTATCGCCCGGAACACAGTGGACACATCCACCCGCAGCAGCGCCGCCGCCCGCGCCAGCGAGCCGCCGCGCACCAGGGCGAGGATCAGCGAGAGATCGGGGTAATCAATTGCATAGTGCGTCGGTGCATTGAGCATGTGGGCAAACGCCAATATAGATTGCGTGGACGCCAATCTATAGTGCGCCTCAGCCCACAACAAGCCATGGACGCACACGATGAAAGCCAACGCCCTACGCCTCGCCCTGATTGGCGATTACAACCCGGACGTCACCGCGCACCAGGCGATCCCCGTGGCCCTGCAACGGGCGGCTGACACCCTCGGCCTGACGGTTCATATGCAATGGCTCGACACCGACACCCTGCCCGCCCCCCTGCACGACTTCGACGGTTTCTGGTGCGTACCGGCCACCCCTTACCGGGATACCGACGGCGCACTGCGGGCCATCCGTTTTGCCCGCGAGCAGCGCCGCCCCTTCCTTGGCACCTGCGGTGGTTTTCAACATGCGCTGCTGGAATATGCCCGCAACGTACTGGGCTGGGCCGACGCCGAACACGGCGAAATGGCCCCCAACGCAAAACGCGCCGTGATCACACCCTTGACCTGCGCGTTGGTGGAAGCAACCGACACCGTACGTTTAGTGCCTTACACGCGCATCGCCGACGCCTACGGCATTCTTGATCTTGAGGAAGGTTATCGCTGCCGCTATGGGATGAACGCCGAATTTGCCAGCGCGTTGCTGGAGCGCGATCTGATCGCCAGCGGCCACGACAGCGCAGGCGACCTGCGTGCGGTGGAATTGCTCGACCATCCGTTCTTCGTCGCCACCCTGTTCCAGCCCGAACGCGCAGCGCTCAAGGGCATCACACCGCCCTTGGCACTCGCCCTGCTCAAGGCCTGCCAGGAGCAATCGGCATGATCGCCAAGACTCCCCCGGCGCCTTACTACGCGGTCATTTTCAGCTCAGTGCGCACCGACGGCGATCACGGCTACGGCGAGGCCGCCACACGCATGCTGGAACTGGCGCGGCAACAACCTGGCTTTCTCGGCGTGGAGTCGGCGCGGGAAGATGGTCTGGGGATTACGGTGTCGTACTGGAGCAGCGAAGCGGCGATCCTGGCGTGGAAGCGGCAGGCCGAGCACCGCGACGTGCGCGAGCAGGGCCGCGCCACCTGGTACTCGGCGTTTCAGACACGGGTGTGCAAGGTGGAGCGGGCCTACGGTTTTGAAGCGAACTAGCTCACCAGACTGCGCAACGCACTGATCTGTGGAATCTCCACCCGGCGCATATAGACCCGCAGCGGCTCAGTGATGTTGATGCGGTCGTCGATGTTCTGGTCCAACAGCAACTGAAGGCGTTCACGCGACAGGGTCATGGTCTGCTCGGGCGCGGGCAGCCAGACAAATTCGGCGGTAGGGATGATGCCGTCATCGGCCACGTCCATGCCGAAAGAGTCTTCGCTGAAACGTACGATGTACTGGCCAGTCTTGCGGTTGAGGCCCACAAACCCGTGGAGTTGGTCGGCGGCCTGGCAGATAAGCTCGGAAGTGATGCGCATGGTAAACCTCACTGAAAAGTCCCACAGGGACTGGAAAGATGGTTTACACGCGTGGCGGAAAGTACTGCCCTCTAGCGGGGCGGCTGCGGTCAAGAGTACTGCAATGCCTGGCAAAAAAACCGAGAAAATTGACGGGTACGCACGTTAATGTCGGTTTGGTGATAGCGCCTTTCGCAATCAATTGTTAAAAAGGAGGCCTTCTCAAAGCTACCTCCACGAAAGGACTTCGCATATGCCTGTCACGTTTACCAAGAGCGCCTTGCTGCTGGCCCTGATGCTCGGCCTTGGCCAGGCGCAGGCTGCCGACCCGATCAGCCCGGCTGAATTGGCAACTAACGAAGGCATTCCACACCCTGCCGTGATCGCTCACCGAGGCGCCTCCTACGACGCGCCGGAGTCCACCGCCGCTGCCTACAAGGTCGCACGCGACCTGGGTGCCGACTACCTGGAACTGGACCTGCAGCGCAGCAAGGACGGCGTGCTGTTCGCCCTGCACGACAACAACCTGCAGCGCACCACAGACGTGGCCACCAAGTTCCCTGAGCGCAAAGACGCGCCGGCCAACGAATTCACCTGGAAAGAACTGCAAAGCCTCGACGCGGGCAGCTGGTTCAACGCCGCGTACCCGGACCGTGCACGCCCGGGCTTCGTCGGCCTGAAGATCCTGAGCCTGGATGACATCATCAAGATCGCCGAAGGCAACCCGCAGCACAAACCCGGCCTGTACATCGAGACCAAGGAGCCCAAGCAGTTCCCGGGCATCGAAGCCGACCTGAAAAACAAGCTGCTGGATAAAGGCTGGTTGAGTTCCGCCGGTTCCAAGCTGGGCAAGAGCAACACCGGCGTCGGCCAGGGCAAGGGCCGCGTCGTGCTGCAAACCTTCGAGACCGCCAGCCTCAAAGAGCTGCAGAAAGAAATGCCGAACACCCCGAAGATCCTGCTGTTGTGGGTAGGTGAAGGCAGCATCGAGCCGAAATCCAAGCAGACCTTCGCCGAATCCGGCGAGCCGACCAAGGCCGCCTACTACGCCAAGCAAGAGCCGAAAGACGCCGCCGAGTTCGAAAAGTGGGTCGACGAAGCCAAGAGCCTCGGCGCCATCGGCACCGGCCCTTCGGCCGAGCTGACCGACCACGGCGACCAGAGCTATTCGGACCTGGTGAAGCCCGAAATGAACAAGCTGACCCACGACAAAGGCCTGCTGGTGCATGTGTACACCGTGGATGAGCCGGTGGATTTCGAGAAAGTGATGAAGGCCGCGTCGACGGCATCTTCACCAACCGCGCCGCCGAGTTGCTGAAGTTCTACAAGCGCTGGCCGTCGTCCAGCGTGCAGGATTTGCTCAACGACTATAAGTACTGAGTGAAGCCCGAATGGTCAGGCCGCCTGTGGTTGGGGCCTGACTACGGCCTGATCATCGGCGAGCTGGGGCGCACCGCGCCCCATGCGCACTACGCCCATCAGTTGATGCAGTGCCTGGGCGAGCCCATCACGGTCAGCCTGGAGGGGCAGGTCATCACGGCCCATCGCCTGCTTATTCCCTCGCGACAAACCCACGCCATTCTCGATACGCACGGTGAAGTGACCGTGTTGTATGCCGAACCTGCAGTCTTTGAGATCGCCCCCTTGCAGCACCTGTTGAGCGCTGGCGATTTGTCCCTGACAGCCGTGCAGCAACTCCCCAGGCGCCAGCTTGTCGACCCTCGCCTGGAGCGCGCCCTCAGTGCGCTTGATCAGCGGCTCACCGGCAAAGTGTCGGCCCAGGCCCTGGCCGAGGTGGCGCACCTGTCATTGAGCCAGCTGGAGCGGCTGTTCACCGATCAACTCGGGCTGCCCGTACGCCGCCTGGTGCTGTGGCGGCGATTACGTGTCGCGCTGCAATTGGCCCTCGCCGGCAGCACACTGACCGAGGCCGCCCACGCTGCGGGCTTTGCCGATTCGGCGCACTTTTCGCGGACCATGAAGCAGTTGTTCGGCGTGACGGCCGCTGCGTCGTTACGTCAGTTGCAGGTGCAACTGCTAGCGTAGATCGCCGGGCAGCGGCGGTTCCTTGACCACGCGTACCGGCACAAATGGATCACGCAGTTGCGCTCCATACGCCACGGGAAAATCCGGCCGCTGCCGATGCCCAAATCCCCAGGCCCCATGCGATAGCCCTCGCGATAAAACGCGGTGCCCAGCAGCCAATCCCACAGGTTGAAAAACAGCCCGAAATTCACATCCCCGGCACGGCCGTATTTCATATGATGAAACCTATGCACCGGCGCCCAGGCGAACACCCAGCGCAACGCCCCCAGGCGCATATCCACATTGGAGTGCTGCAACAGCAATTGAATGCCGATGGCCAGGGCCAGCAACTGCGCCACCTCCAGCGGGATCCCCAGCAGGATCAACGGCAGCAGGCCTGCCGTGGCTTCCAGCATCTGGTGCAACGGATGCTTCATCAACCCGTTGAACCCATAGAGCCGCTGCACGCTGTGGTGCACGGCATGCAAGCGCCACAGCGGCGCAATGCGGTGGCTGGCGTAATGCATCAGGGTGATGCCCGCATCGGCGAGGACGATGGCCAGCAGCAGTTGCTCCCACAATGGCCAGCCACGCGGCCAAATCCCGTCGAACGCCAGCAACGCCGTAAGCCCCGGCAGGACCAGCAAGCCGAGGACGTTCAGGCCTTCATTGACACAGGCATGCACGCTGTCACGCCAGCGATCACCCAGGCTGCGATTCCACTGCGGTTCGTAGGGCAACCACTGCTCCACGGCAAATGACACCACCACCGCCGTCGCAAACACCAGCACCAGCCAGTCTGGCTGCGCGAGCGCCCAGCCGATAAACCCTGTCCAGAACACAGGCGCATAGATCCCGCTCACTAACTGCTTCATCCGAGTCTCCCATCATGTGAGCCCTCAGCATGAAATGTTCCGTGCTGCTCGAATTGAACGAACTGCGCAACTGCTTGAACTAATTAAGGGTGAATTAAGTTGCGACGATTAATCTGAACCCACTTAAACAGCTCACCCAAGAAGGACACACCATGAAAACCTTGACCACTTTGTTCGCCGCCACTGCCCTGACCCTGACTGCCGGCCTGGCCCAGGCAGATGTTCGTCCGGATCATATTGAAGGCCTGGTCAAATCCGGCGCAGTGATGTCTTTCGACAAGCTCAACGCCGCTGCCGTAGCCACTCACCCTGGCGCGACGATCACCGACACTGAGCTGGACAACAAACACGGTGTAGCCAATCAATATGTCTACGAAGTCGACCTGACGGATACCGCTGGCAAGAGGTTTGAAGTCAAGCTCGACGCCAAGACCGGTGCTGTACTGGAAAACAAACAAGACACCTGAGTTGAATCCCCCAAAACCGCGCCACCTTCGGGTGGCGCGGTTTTTTTATGGGCGCTCGACGGCAATGTCCAAGAAAAGCGTGGCCGCGATGAATCAAATTCCCCCTACTCAATTCAAGGTCGTTAGACTTCCCAGCATCAGCCAGGGCATTACGCCATTGCACAGCACACCGAGACCCCGTCATGGAGCAAAAAGCCGCCGACATTGCCACCATCGGCCGAATCAGTGCTGTCCCCGCAATGCTCCAAGTGATCAGCGACATGACTGGCCTGCGCTTTGCCGCCGTTGCGCGGGTGACCGACGACACCTGGACCGCCTGCGCCGTGCTTGACCAGCTCGAATTCGGCCTTGGCGTCGGTGGCGAGTTGGACCTGACCACCACCATCTGCCACGAGATTCGCGGTTCCCATGTGTCCGTTGTGATCGACAAGGCCAGCGAAGACCCGATCTACCACGACCACCACACCCCGCGTCTCTACCAGTTTGAAAGCTACATTTCGGTGCCGGTGTTCCGCACCGACGGGCGTTTTTTCGGCACCATTTGCGCCCTCGACCCCATACCGGCGTCACTGCGCAGCAGCACGATCCAATCGACCATGGAATCGTTCGCCCGCGTGCTGTCGTTGCAAATCGAAGCCGAAGAAAGCCGTCAGCAAACTGAAGCCGACCTGCTGGAAGAACGCAGCACCGCCGAACTGCGCGAGCAGTTCATCGCCGTGCTCGGGCACGACCTGCGCAACCCGCTGTTCGCGATCAATTTCAGCGCCGAGCGGCTGCTGCGCAAACACCCGCACCCCGCTACCGACACGCTCATACGTCACATCCTCACCAGCGGGCGCCGCGCTGCGCAATTGGTCGAAGATGTGCTGGATTTTGCGCGGGGCCGTATGGGCAACGGCATCCCGCTGAGCATCACCGACTGCCAGGACTTGCAGGCGGCATTGCTTCATGTGGTTTCAGAAGTCCAGAGCGCGCACCCGCAACGCGAGGTTCGGGCCGATATCGGCGATCTTCAAGGTGTCAAAGGCGACCGGGATCGGTTGGCGCAATTGCTCTCTAACCTGGTTGCCAATGCGCTCCATCACGGCAGCCCTGATGGCCCCGTGGAAGTCAGCGCAAAGGTTGAGCACGATCGTTTCGAGCTGACGGTAAAGAACGCTGGGCAGATCAACGATCAGGCCCTGCCCCGGCTGTTCCAACCTTACTCACGCCCCACCTCACACGCGCCCCAAGCGGGGCTCGGCCTGGGGCTGTATATCGTCAAGCAGATTGCCGATGCCCATGGCGCTCATTTGCAGGTGTCGTCCTGCGCGCAAACAGGCACGCTCTTCAGCTTCACCTTGAAAACTCTCTGATTCGCTTCAAAACTGTCACAAAATCGTCACGGAGCCTTGCAATGATTCGAGCACGCGAACCTGTGAAACGTCCTACAGGCGCTTTCTCTGCGAGCCTCCATGAACCACAGCCTCGACCACAGCCATCAGGACTCCGATCTGTTTGGCTTGCTTTACGGTTTTCGTTTTCGCCCAGGTGTTAAGGGCGAGCAGATTGATTCCGCCGCCGCCCTGGCGGCATTGAAGCAACCGCAAGACCCGGACGAGTTCTTGTGGCTGCACCTGAACCTGGCCCACGCCGCTTGCGAGCGCTGGATGCAGGCACATTTGGAGCTGCCGGAAGAGTTCTTCGAAGCCCTGCACGAGGGCTCGCGTTCCACGCGCATCGAACACGTCGACTCGGCCTTGCTGGCGGTGGTCAACGACGTGGTGTTCAACTTCAGCAGCATGGTCTCGTCGGACATTTCCACGCTGTGGGTGTGCGCCCGCAGCCGTCTGTTGATCAGCGCACGTTTGCAACCGCTGCACTCGGTGGACAAGCTGCGTTCGTCGGTGAAGGCCGGCGAACACTTTCGCTCGCCGCTGGAACTGTTGGTGCATTTACTGCGGGACCAGGGCGAAGTGCTGACGCAGATCGTGCGCAAGACCAGCATCAGCGTCGACCATATCGAAGACCAGTTGCTCTCCTCGCGCCTGTCCACCAACCGCGCCGAACTCGGTGCAGCGCGCCGGGTGTTGGTGCGCCTGCAACGCCTGCTGGCGCTGGAGCCGGGCTCATTGCTGCGCCTGCTCAACCGCCCGCCTCAATGGCTGCAAAAAGAAGACGTGAAGGAGTTGCGCAAATCCACCGAGGAGTTCGCGCTGATCATCAACGACCTGATGGCCCTGGGCGAACGGATCAAACTGTTGCAGGAAGAGATCGCCGCCAACCTCAACGAGCAAAGCAGCCGCACGCTGTTCACCCTGACGGTGGTGACGGTACTGGCGCTGCCGATCAACATCATCGCCGGTTTTTTCGGCATGAACGTGGGCGGTGTGCCGCTCTCCCAGGACCCGGAGGGGTTCTGGATACTGGTGGCGTTGGTGGCGACGTTTACCTTGATTGCCGGCCGCTGGGCGTTCCGAAAGTTTTCAAATTGAAATACCGGTGATTGTGGGAGGGGATTTGCCCCTCCCGCATTTTGACCCGCCGTGTTTAATAGACCAATGGCCAATCCAATACTCTAAACACTGACCTGCGGCAGCACCTCTGTAACATTCTGCAATGACTATGAACGGCATCCTTCATTACCTGGATGCTCCGGCATGGCTACCCCTTCCCTGACCGCCTCACACACCGAACCCAAACCCAGGCTGGACAAGAAACCCGGCCTGGTCACCGTGATCATTTTCTTCGCCGTGCTCGCCATGGGCCTGTTGTTCACCGCCTACAGCCTGATGCAGGACATGCACGAACTGGGCACGGTGGTCACCACCTGGACGCCGTTCCTGCTGCTGGGCGTGGCGTTGTTGATCGCCCTGGGGTTCGAGTTCGTCAACGGTTTCCACGACACCGCCAACGCGGTGGCGACGGTGATCTACACCCACTCGCTACCGCCGCATTTCGCGGTGGTCTGGTCGGGCTTTTTCAATTTCCTCGGTGTGCTGCTTTCCAGCGGCGCGGTAGCGTTTGGCATCATTGCATTGCTGCCGGTAGAGCTGATTTTGCAAGTGGGTTCATCGGCGGGTTTCGCCATGATCTTCGCGCTGTTGATCGCTGCAATCCTGTGGAACCTCGGCACCTGGTGGCTGGGCTTGCCGGCCTCGTCCTCTCATACGCTGATCGGTTCGATCATCGGCGTCGGCGTGGCGAATGCCTTGATGCACGGGCGTGACGGCACCAGCGGGGTGGATTGGGCCCAGGCGACCAAGATTGGTTACGCGTTGCTGCTGTCGCCGCTGATTGGCTTCGCGTTTGCAGCCTTGTTGCTGCTGGCACTGCGCGCCTTTGTGAAAAACCGCTCGTTGTACAAAGCGCCCAAGGGCGACACCCCGCCGCCGTGGTGGATTCGCGGCATGCTGATCGCCACCTGCACCGGCGTGTCGTTCGCCCACGGTTCCAACGATGGCCAGAAAGGCATGGGCCTGATCATGCTGATCCTGGTCGGCACATTGCCAATGGCCTACGCGCTGAACCGCACCATGCCCGCCGAGCAGTCATTGCAGTTCGCGGCGGTGGCCGAAGTGACCCAGGCCGCCCTGATGAAAACCGCACCGCAGACGTTGCCGGGCGACCCGCGCCCGATCCTGTCGACCTACGTGCGCACCAAGGAAGCCACGCCGGAACTGGTACCGGCCCTCGCCTCGCTCACGGGGCATATCGGTGAAGAAGTCAAAGGCTACGGCTCACTGGCCAAAGTCCCCGCCGAAGCGGTCGGCAACGTGCGTAATGACATGTACCTGACCAGCGAAACCATTCGCCTGATGGACAAGGGCAAGGTCGGCAACTTCGACGCCGACACCCAAGACAAGCTGCAACTGTTCAAGCAACAGATAGACAACGCCACGCGTTTTATTCCGCTGTGGGTGAAGATCGCCGTGGCCATCGCGCTTGGCCTGGGCACTATGGTCGGCTGGAGGCGCATCGTGGTGACGGTGGGTGAGAAGATCGGCAAGACCCACATGACCTATGCCCAGGGTGCCGCGGCGGAAACGGTGGCGATGCTGACCATCGGCGCGGCGGATATGTATGGCTTGCCGGTATCGACGACGCATGTGCTGTCATCGGGTGTGGCCGGGACCATGGTGGCCAATGGCAGTGGATTGCAGATGCGCACTATCCGCAACCTGGCGATGGCGTGGGTGCTGACGTTGCCAGCGGCGATTGTTTTGTCGGGCAGCCTCTACTGGCTGTTCACCCAACTGTTCTGACACAACCCTGTAAAAATGTGGGAGGGGCTTGCCCCCTCCTACATTTTTAGCCTGCGAACAAACCAGCCATCGCCTTCAGCCGCTTCTTGTAGATACGCCGCGCCTCCAGGGCCTCCTCCAACGTCACCGCCACAAACCCCGCCCGCTGGTTCGGTTGCATCTGCCCGATCAAATCCAGATCCGCACTGATCACCGTGCCGATCATCGCGTAGCCACCGCCCGACACCGCGTCCCGATGCAGCACAATCGGCTCCAACCCCGCCGGCACCTGGATCGAGCCGATGGGGTAGCAACTGTCGACGATATTCGACGGATCCGAGCCCGCGCCAAATGGCTGTTCCCGTGGTTCAAAACTCAACGCGCTGCCGCCTTTGAAGCGATAGCCGATGCGGTCCGCCTCGGAGCCCACGGTCCAGGGCTCGGCAAAAAAGCTGCTTTTGGCGGCTGCGGTCAGACGCTCGTAATACAGGCCAGGCACGACGCGCAGGGTGACATCGCCGCCCACCGAGCGGCGCAAGGCCATGGGCAGACTGTTGCCTGCCCTTGCCTGCCCACAGGGCTTGCCGATAGGCAGCTCATCGCCCTCCTGCAAGCGTCGCCCGTAAAACCCACCGAGCGCGCCAAGGGTGTAAGTGGAGCGACTGCCAAGCACCACTGGCACATCAATGCCACCGGCCACCGCCAGGTACGTCCGCGCACCGGCCTTGGGGAATTCGAAACGCAGCACCTGCCCGGCACGCACCTGGAACGCGGTGTCCTGATGCACCACTTCACCGTCCAGGCGCGGCGACATGAGGGCGCCGCTGAGCGCCACCAACGCGTCCTGCTGGAACGCCAATTCAGGCCCGATCAACGTGCACTCCAGGCCCGCCGCATCGACCGGATTGCCCACCAGATGGTTGGCCGCGCTGAGCGCATACTGGTCCAGCGCGCCCGAGGGCGGAATGCCCAGGTGGTAATAGCCTTCGCGGCCAAGGTCCTGCACGGAGGTGGCGAGGCCGGGTTTGAGGACTTTGATCATGCCAGCGCCTCCTGCAGGGTTTTCGGATAGCCAACCGGGTCGGCGAGAAAGGCGTCGAGGGAAAACTCCACCGGGCGCATGCGCAGGTCGAAACGTCCTGCGTCCACCTCGGCGACGGCCAGGTCGTAGGCATCACGTTCTATAGGCTTGAACTGCACGATGTCGCCGGGGCGAAAGAACACCATGTGTTCCTTGAGGTAGGCCAACTGCTGCGCCGGGTCGTAGATCGGCGCCGGGGTCACACCGAACATCTGGTAACCGCCCGCGCCGCGCACCGAGTAGATACAGCCAAAGCAGCCGCCGTGGCCGAGGGTGAGTTTCGGCGTATCGGTGCGCGGGCGCAGGTATTTGGGCACCTGCAACTGCCGTTCAAGCTCGACCATCTGGAACATGAATGGCAGGCCCGCGACAAACCCGACCATCGACACAAACCACGGCGCGCCGCTGTGGGCCGCGATAAACGCATCCACATCCGCCAGGCCATTGATGCGTGCGGCGTACTCCAGATCGGTGCCGGTGGGGTCTTGGTGGCGGTCGCGAAAACGCATCAGGGTTTCGTGGGTCCAGGGGTCGTTATAGAGCACTGGGATCTCGATGATGCGCGTGTGCAAGGTGCGTTCGGCAACGGCCTGGGCTTCGGCGCTTTGCACGGCATCAAGCAAGACGTGGGGCGCGATACGGTCGGGGTCGAAGCGGATCTGGAACGAGGCGTTGGCCAGGCACACATCCAGCACGCCTTCCAGCGCCAGGCGCTCCACCGCACGAGTCACCGCCATGCCCTTGAAAAAGGCCTCCAACGACATGCTGTCGCTGACCTCGGCAAACAGGTGCTCATCACCGCCGAAGCTGTAGCGGATGGGGGACGTTTCAGCCATGTCTGTTCCTCTTGGAATCACTGTAGAAAGGCAGGCAAAAATTGATGCGTGATTAGCGGTTCCTTGTGGTGAGCGGGCTTGTCGAATCGTCGCACCGCCCGCTCACTACAGGAGCCCACTCTTTACTGTGATGCCCGCTTGGTCCAGGGCTTCACGGGTAGCTTCCACCAACTCCAGCGCACCTGGCGTGTCGCTGTGCAGGCAGATGGAATCGAACTCGATAAACAGGTCTTCGCCTTCCACGGTGCGTACCAGTCCGGTCTGACATGCACGCAGGACACGTGCCGCCACCGTCGCAGGATCCAGTGCACGCACATTGCGCGTAAACACGATGGAGCCCGTCAGGTCGTACTCACGATCAGCATAAAATTCGCGCACCACCGGTTGCCCCAGTTCCTTGGCCACCCGCCAGATCACCGAGTTGGGCATGCAGTAGAGCAACAGCGTTGGCTCGATGAGTTGCAGGTTTTGCACCAGCAATCGGGCGGCTTCTTCGTCGCGGGCCAGGTGCATGTAGAGCGCGCCATGGGGCTTGATATGTTGCAGCGTTACGCCTTGGGCGCGGGCGATTTCCCGCAGGGCGCCGAGTTGGTAGAGCATGTCGTCCACCAGTTCCTGGGCCGGTGCATTGATATGCCGACGGCCAAAACCCACCAGGTCACGAAAGCCCGGATGGGCACCGATAGCCACGCCCAATTGCTTGGCGCGCTCGACGGTGCGGCGCATGGTGCCAGGGTCGCCGGCGTGGAAGCCGGTGGCGATATTGGCCGAGCTGATGTAGGCCATCAGCTCGGCGTCGACGCCATCACCGATGGTCCAGGGCCCGAAGCCTTCGCCCATGTCCGAATTGAAATCCACTGCCTGCATCGGGGTCGCTCCGCAAAAGGTCATGTTGAAAAGTAGGCTGGCGCTTGACCCCTTGGGAAGATCTATTATCAGATGCCCTATCTTCTGAAAAACAGATATCGCTCATGTCCCTCACCTTGCGCCAAATTCGCTACTTCGTCGCCACCGCCGAGATCGGCCAGATCTCCCAGGCAGCGATCCACTTGAATATCTCTCAGTCAGCGGTGACCACGGCGATCAAGGAGCTGGAGGCGATGCTTGGCGTGCAGTTGTTTGTGCGCTCGGCCCAAGGCATGAACCTGACCGACGCCGGGCGGCACTTTCTCAACCGCGCCTATGTGATTGCGCGCAGTGTGGACGATGCGCTGAACAGCCCATTGCCCGACTACCGCGCCAGCGGTGTGCTGCGGGTGGCGGCCAGTTACACGGTGCTCGGTTACTTCCTGCCCCATCACTTGCAGCGCATGGAGCACTGGCACCCGGACGTGACCATCGAGGTCTTCGAGCAGGAGCGCCAGGCCATCGAGCAAGGCCTGCTCGACGGCCAGTTCGACATGGCCGTGGTGCTTACCGCCAACCTGACTCACCCCGCGATCGTTTCCGAGATTCTATTCAACTCGGAACGTCGCCTGTGGCTGCCCAGCCATCATCCGTTGTGCGAACGCGGCGCCGTGAGCCTGGCCGATGTGGCCCGGGAGCCCTACATCCTGCTGACCGTCGATGAAGCCGAACACAGCGCCATGCGCTATTGGGAGCAGGCCGGGCAAGCGCCCAAGGTGCGGCTGCGCACCAGCTCGGTGGAAGCGGTGCGCAGCATGGTCGCCAATGGCAGCGGCGTGGCGATTCTGTCGGACCTGGTGCACCGCCCTTGGTCACTGGAAGGCAAGCGCATCGAAACCCTGACGGTCACCGACCCGGTCACGCCCATGAGCGTCGGCCTGGCATGGCACCGCGAGCGGGCCTTTACGCCGGCAATGCAGGCGTTCCGGGATTACTTTCACGATGCGTTCCTGGCACCGCAGCAGTTGTCGGCAAGGCGTTAAAGCTGTGACTGCAACGTATCCGCCAGCCAATCCATAAACACCCGCACCCGCAACGGTAAATGCCGTTGCCCCGCGTAAAGCAGCGACACATCCAGCGCCGGCGCCGGGTAGTCCGGCAGTATCGCCACCAACTCGCCGCTGGCCAACTCATCGCCCATGCCCAGAGCCGGTACTTGGATGATCCCGAAGCCGCCCAGGCACGCTGACTTGTAGCCATCGGTGCTGTTGACCGTGATCCGCCCGGCCATGGGAATACGCTGCACCTTGTTGCCCTGCTGGTATTCGAACCCCGCCGAGCGCGAGCCCAACGGCCGCACGTAATGCACCAGATGGTGGTCGGCCAGGTCGGCCAGTGTCTGCGGCACACCAAAACGTTGCAGGTAGGTGGCACTCACGCAGTTGATCATCGGCATGCTGCACAGCAACCGCGCCACCACTGTCTGGTCGGGCTGCGCGCCCACGCGCAATACGCAATCGAAGCCTTCAGCGAGCAGGTCCACTTGGCGGTCGGTGGTGCTGATCTCCATTTCGATCAGGGGGTGGCGTTCCAGGAACTGTGGCAGGCGTGGCAGGATCAAGTCCCGCGCCATGACGTTGGGCATATCTACGCGAATACGCCCGGCCAGTTGAGTCTCATCCTGGCGAAACAGCCCTTCCAGCTCCTCCATATGCGCGAGCAGGTCCTTGCTGCGCTCGTACAACACACGCCCGTCCTGGGTCGCCTGCACCTTGCGTGTGGTGCGCTGCAACAGGCGCGCGCCGAGCAGTTCTTCCAACGCCTGCACGTGCTCGGACACGGTGGAGCGCGGCAGCCCCAGGCTCTCGCCCGCCTGGGTGAAACTCGACAGTTCGGTAACCCGCACGAAGGTGCGCAGCAGCTCAAGTTTGTTCATGGGATTGTTCGCCTTATCCGGCCAGTGATTCCGGTTCAGCCCTGTTTATCACGTTAGCCGCGGACAAATACACTCAATCCCACGCTCACATCTGAAGAGGACTGCACCATGACCCGTAAAATCGCATTGATCACCGGCGCCAGCCGTGGCTTGGGTAAAACGCTGCCTTGCACCTGGCGGCGCAAGGCGTGGACATCATCGGCACTTATCACAGCAAGGCCGACGAGGCGCAGGCATTGGTGGCCGAAATCGAACAATTGGGTGGCCGCGCCGCCATGCTGCAGCTGGACGTGAGCCAAAGCGCGACGTTCGAAGGTTTTGTCGGCGACGTTGCCGGCGTGCTCAAGGATGTTTTCGCACAAGAACACTTCGACTTTCTGATCAACAACGCCGGCATTGGCATTCACGCCAGTTTTGCCGAGACCACCGAAGCCCAGTTCGACCAACTGGTGGCGATCCAATTCAAGGGCCCGTTTTTCCTGACGCAGAAGCTGTTGCCGTTGATCCGCGACGGCGGCCGTATCCTCAATGTCTCCAGTGGCCTGGCGCGTTTCAGCCTGCCTGGCTATGCCGCCTACGCGGCGATGAAAGGCGCGATGGAAGTGCTGACCCGCTACCAGGCCAAAGAGCTGGGTGGCCGCGGGATCAGCGTCAACATCCTGGCCCCGGGTGCGATTGAAACCGACTTCGGCGGCGGCGCCGTGCGTGACAACGCCAACCTCAACGCCATGGTCGCGAACAACACCGCCCTGGGCCGCGCCGGCTTACCGGACGATATCGGTGGCGCGATTGCCAGCCTGCTTGCAGACGGCAGCCAGTGGATCACCGGCCAGCGCATCGAGGCGTCGGGCGGCATGTTTCTGTAGGAGCTTGTCGCGCACTACGTCATAGGCCCAGTGATACACATAGGTGTACGGCAGGAAAAACAGCAGCACACCTATGTCGAGGATAAACGCCTGCATCAGGGTGATATTCAGCCACGCCGCAATCAGCGGGACGCACACCAGGATCAAGCCACCTTCGAACATGAGGGCGTGCAACACGCGGGTCCAGCCGTTGTTGGCCAGTTGCAGGCGTGCCTTGAGGCGGTCGAACAGGCCGTTGAAGATCACGTTCCAGGTCAACGCCATCAGGCTGATCGCCAGGGTGACCATGCCCATTTCCAGGGCGGGCTTGTCCATGATCCACGCCAGCAACGGGGTGCAGATCAACAACGCCAGGGCCTCGAAACCAATGGCTTGGCAAACGCGTTCCGTGAGGGATTTGGTAGGGCTCATGAGCCGTCTCCGTGAGTGAGGATGGTTGCCATCATTACTCTTTGACTCGATACTTCATAACCAATAACCATCGATCAAGGCGATAGTCATGGCCTCCAATGAAGTGCTGCAGGCGTTTGTCCAAGCGGCCACCCAAGGCTCGTTTTCGGCAGCGGCGCGCAAGCTGGGCAAAAGCCAATCCACGGTCAGTGCGGCAGTGGCCAGCCTGGAGATTGACTTGGATGTGGTGCTGTTTGATCGCAGCAGCCGCAAGCCGACGCTGACCCAGGCCGGCCACGTGTTGCTGCAACGGGCCGAGCAAGTGCTGGAGGCCAGCAGCCGCCTGGAGCTGGCGGCGAGTCAGTTGGCCCAGGGCTTGGAGCCGAAGCTGACCATCGCCATGTCCGATACCTACCAGTCGGACCGCTTCGAGATCGCCCTCCGGTCGTTCGACGAGCGCTACCCGGACCTTGAACTCGAATGCCTGATTGCCGAATGCGAAGACTTGATCGCCCTGGTGCAGAGCGGCCGGGCGCAGATTGCGTTTATCGAACAACAAGACACCTATCCGCCGGACCTCACCGGCGCCCCGGTGGAAGAGCGCACGGAAATCGCGCTGTTCGTCGCGCCCAGCCACCCGCTGGCCCGACTGGACAGCATCCCCGCCGATACCTTGCAGCAACACCGCGAACTGCGCCTGGCCAGCATCATCAACCCGAATGAAACCCGCGCCAGCGGCCGCGTGTGGTCAGCCCCCAGTTACCTGATGCTGATGGAGATGGCGCAGCTGGGTTTCGGCTGGGCACCCCTGCCGCGCTGGCTGGTGGAGCGGTTTGACGCAGGCCAGTTGGTGGAGCTCAAAGCCCGCAGTTGGCCGCGCTCGGTGGCCGTGGATGCGTTGTGGTCACGCCACCACCCACCGGGCCCGGCGGGGAGTTGGTTGCTGGGCAAGATGCTGGAGTGACGAGCCCGCCCTGGCGACACTGGAGATTAATGCCGGGAGGAAGATTTGAGTTCGGCCAGCCGGCTTTCGAGGAAGCGTTTTTCGGGGATTTGCTGGGTCAGGGACAGGGCTTTTTCGTAGGCGACGCGCGCGTCTTCGCCCCGTCCCAAGCGCCGACAAAACTCGCCCCGCGCCGAATGCGCCAGGTGGTAATCCAGCAACTCGCCCCGCGCCAGAATCGCCTCCACCTGCTGTAATCCAGCCAGCGGGCCATCGCGCATGGCTACGGCAACGGCGCGGTTCAGTTCAATCACCGGCGACGGCCACGCCCTGAGCAATACGTCGTAGAGCCCGACAATCTGCGGCCAATCGGTCGCCCCGGCGCTCGGCGCTTCGGCATGCACTGCGGCAATCGCGGCTTGCAGGCAATACGGCCCAAAACTTTGTGTGGTAAGCGCCTGTTCCACCAGCGTGCAGCCTTCAGCGATCAAGGACTTGTCCCACAGCGAACGATCCTGTTTCTCCAGCAACACCAGTTCGCCGCTGGCCGAAGTGCGCGCCGCCCGCCGGGATTCGTGCAGCAGCATCAGCGCCAGCAGGCCCATCACTTCCGGCTCGGGCAACAACTCCATGAGCAAGCGGGCCAGGCGAATGGCTTCGCGGGTTAAATCCTCGCGGGTGAGGTCTGCGCCGATGGACGCCGAATAGCCCTCGTTGAACACCAGGTAGATCACCCGCAGCACGCTGTCGAGGCGCTCGGGCAGTTCGGCCAGGGATGGCACTTGATAGGGAATCCTGGCCTCACGGATCTTGCCCTTGGCCCGTACGATGCGCTGGGCAATGGTGGCGGGCGCGGCCAGGAACGCCCGGGCGATTTCCTCGGTGGTGAGGTCGCAGATCTCACGCAAGGTCAGCGCCGCCTGGGCATCGGCCGCCAGCGCCGGGTGACAGCAGGTGAAGATCAGGCGCAGGCGGTCGTCTTCCACGTCCTCATCGCTCCAATCAGCGGCTTCCAAGGCGTCGGCCTGCGCCTGCAATAACGGGGTAAATCGTGCCTGGCGACGCAGGCGGTCGATGGCTTTAAAGCGCCCGGTGGAGACCAGCCAGGCGCGCGGATTGGCTGGCATGCCATCCTGCTGCCAGCGTTCGACCGCGACGAAGAACGCTTCATGCAGGGCTTCTTCGGCGAGGTCGAAATCGCCAAGCAGGCGGATCAGGGTGGCGAGCACACGCCGCGATTCGCTGCGGTAGATCGCCTCGATTGGCGGCGTCAATCGCGCATCTCTTCGGTCACCAGTTGCACTAAGCGGTCGAGGCTCTGGCCCCAGCCCTCATGGAAACCCATGGCTTCGTGGGCCTGTTTGTCTTCGACACTCCAATGCATGGCGCGGGCGGTGTAGAGGGTTTTGCCGTCCTGTTCTTCAAAGGTGACTTCGGCGCTCATGAACGGCTTGCCCGACGGGATCCAGCCCGGCATGAAGGCATCGGTGAACACCAGGCGATTGGGCGCGTCGATCTCCAGGAACACGCCCTGGGTCGGGTACTCACTGCCATCCGGTGCGCGCATCAGGGTGCGAAACAGCCCACCGACCCACAGGTTCATTTCGCACTCGGGTGTGGTCATGCCGTGGGGGCCCCACCATTGTTGCAGCAAGGCGGGCTCGGTCCAGGCGCGGAATACCCGGCTGCGCGGGGCATCGATCAAGCGGCTGATGGACAGTGCAAATTCGGCAGGTTGCTTGGACATGGGATAAACCTCCTGTAGTGGTTTTGTTGTTGTCAGAGATTCAATTCACGCACGGGGCGTACTTCGACACTACCGACCCTGGCGGCCGGAATGCCGCCAGCCACCTGGATCGCTTCGTTCAAGTCACGGGCTTCGATCAGGTAAAACCCGGCGAGCTGCTCCTTGGTTTCGGCAAACGGCCCGTCGGTGATCGACAGCTTGCCGTTGCGCATGCGCACCGTGGTGGCGGTGCTCACCGATTCCAGCGGCTCGGCGGCGAGCATGCGGCCACTGGCCTGCACGGACTGGGCGTAGGCGAAGCACTCCGGGTCGGCCGGACTGTCAGGCGAGGTGTGCAGCACCTGTTCGTTGCTGTAGATCAGGCACAGGTATTTCATGGCGTTCTCCGTTTCGGACTACTGACTATAGTTCGCGACGCTCAAGGTTTCAGGTCGAACAGCGCAGTGCCGCTTTGCATGTCGAAGGGGGCCGACCAGTGTTCATGCACTACGCGCCACTGGCCATTGATACGTTGATAACCGGCGGTGACGCGCATCCAGCACGCCTTATCTGCACCGCCGCAGTGGGCCAGCCAGTGGGCGAAGGCGCTGTCCTGGGCCTCAACAATGCGCAGTTCGTGGAACTCGAAAATACCGGGGCCAGGACAATGCTTCATGCATTCCTCCCAGTGTGCGCGGTAGGCCGCCTTGCCTTTGAATTGCAGGGCGGTGACGGCGTCGAACGAGACGATATCGTCGGCGTAAAAGCTGACAATTTTATCGATATCCCCACCGACGACGGCCTGTTTCCATTGTTCGATCAGGGTGTTGATTGCAGTGCTCATGGCGATACTCCTGGGGGTGAAAAAATCATGGAAGACACCCTTGGTCGAATGCGCTCGGAGCAAATCGACAGCCCACTGAAAAATAATTTCGCCTGCGGTAAACCCGATAGACTGTGCCCTTCTTTGCAGCCGTTCGGACCCTCCGATGCAAACCCGCCTTGTCGCCTACGAGGCGCTGAATGCCGTGCAACAACAGCAGGTCAGCGCCATCGAGGTCCACCCTGAGCAACTGCCGTTTTGCGGCGACATGTATTGCGCGCTCAATTCGCTGCTGGCCAAGCCCAGCCCCGGCGTCAAAGGCTTTGCCCTGTTGGCCGATGACATCCCGGTTGCCTTCCTTTTGCTCAAACGCCCGCCCTGCCTGCCCCATTGGGCGGATGAACACAGCGCCACGCTGCATGCGCTGCAGGTGGATCGGCGGCAACAGGGCATGGGGTTTGGTAAAGCGTGTCTACAGGCGCTGCCGGCGGTAGCGCTGGAGACGTGGCCGCAGATCAAGGGGCTGGAGTTGTCGGTGGATACAGCCAATGTGGCAGCAATGGCGTTGTATCTGGGATCGGGATGGATGGATAGCGGGGAGGCGTACAAAGGACGGGTTGGTTATGAAAGACGGCTGAGCCGGGCGTTTGGTCAGAGCAACCTTGACACCTCAAAAATGTAATGTATACATGACATACCTCTTCAAAAGTAATGAATACGTGACATGGACACTTCAATAATTACCCAACGCCTCGCCGAACAAGTCCGCTCTATGCGTCTTAACCGTGGCTATACGCAAGCATATATGGCCCAGCTCGCAGGGGTTACCCGGCAAAAACTGATCGAAATTGAACAAGGAAGCCCGTCGGTTTCCATGAATGCTTATGCTCGCGTGATTGCGGCGTTGGACAGCGAAGTGAAATTGACGCCCGCCTCCAAGCCAACACTGGAAGAGCTCAGGGACGTGTTCAATGACTACTAGTGGCAGTTTGCGAGTCGACACCCCGCAAGGTGACAGCGGCAGCGTGTTGACGAGTGCTGACGACTACCTGTTTCGCTACGTCGATACTGCGGGTCCAGCTTGCGCAATCAGTCTCACAATGCCGGCTCGCGCGGAAGAATATCGACGCCGAGAACTGCACCCCATCTTCCAGATGAATCTGCCGGAAGGATATGTTCTGGAACAACTGCGCAATCGTCTCGCCAAAACGGTCAAGGTCGACCCGATGCTGCTGCTGGCCTTGTCGGGTAGCAGCGCGCCTATAGGCCGGGTATTCGTTTCTTCGGATCAAGTGAACGAACTGATCCAACGTAACAGCACGCCCGCATCTGGAGAAAAACTCGACGAAATTCTTGCTTGGGACGGCGCGCAAGATCTGTTTGCCGAGCTTGTGGAACGCTACATCCTGCGGGCAGGGATTTCTGGAGTGCAGCCCAAGGTACTCGTCCCGGAAAAGCCTCAGGGATCCGAGGCGAAATTCACCTCGAAAACCAATGATCTGATTATCAAGAGCGGACGCGACGAGTTTCCGGGGTTGGCCATCAATGAGTACCTGTGCATGTCGGTTGCCCGGGACGCAGGCCTGCCCGTGCCCCCTTTTTATCTTTCACAGAACCATAAGCTGTTCATCATGCGGCGCTTTGACCGGGACGAACAACTCAACCCGCTGGGCTTCGAAGACATGACCACGCTGATGGGCCTGACTGCCGAACAAAAGTACACGAAGAGCTACGCCACCATTGCCAAAGCCGTACGTGTGTTCTGCTCGCCAGAGCATATACGCAGCTCGCTCGATCAGTTGTTTGATAGCGTGGCACTCAGTTGCATCGTAGGAAATGGCGATGCCCACTTGAAGAATTTCGGCGTGCTTTACAGTGATTTGGTGAAATCGGATGCACGACTTGCCCCGGCATACGATATCGCGAACACCACTGCTTATATCCCCGAAGATTCACTCGCGCTGGACTTGAGCGGCAACAAATCTATGTTTGCCTCACGCTTGGGCATCCTTGAGTTTGCGCGAACCTGCGAAGTCGAAAACCCCGAAGCACGCATCCAGGCCTTGCTTCAAACCCTGGAAGTCGTGCTCAAGCGCGAAGACGAATATTGCAGGCTAGCGCCTGATGTCGCCAAAGCTATCCGGCAATCTGCGCAGGGCTACCAAACCAGCTTTGGGGGCTGACCACTGCCACGTGCCTCAGACCCGGCACGGGGCGAAATGACGGTCTGTACCGGCAACCAGATCTCCACGGCCCCCGTGCCTTTCCTCGCATCAAAATCCGCGCTGTAGCGCTCGAAATCCGCCCCCATCACCTTGTAGCCCGAGTGCGGCAGCCACTCGAACATGATGCGCTCGTAGGTCTGTTCCAACGCCTGCACCGGGCCGTAATGCGCGAACACGGCGTAGTTGAGCGGTGGAATTTCGATCACTTCGAAGTTGCTCGGCACGTCGCTTTTGCTCGGCACTTCAACCCCGGCCATGTAGTCGAATTCGCCGTGCTGGGGGTTATGGCAAACGCCGTAAGTCACCCCGCCGATGCGCTTTTTGATGTCCTTGATGCAGGTGTCGAACAGTTCCCACAACCTGGGAATATCGCCCACCGTCGCCTTGGAATAACGCCCCTTCACCCCGGCAATTACCAGCGCCTTGCCGGCTTCCATGCGTGGCTCTAACGGTTGTTTTGTCTGCTGATCCATACGAACAGTCTCCTTCTTATAAGGGAACAAACCCGCATCGAGTATAGGGGCATATCCACGCTTCGCTCCACGCAGAAAATTTTCCTACGCATCTGGACAACTGGCCATCACGCGCCGTATTGTCTGCCCCGCAGGCCACCGCAGTGGCCGACGTCGCTCGGACGGTTCCGGGCGCTTACGTACTTCGAGGCAACAATGGCCGACCAAGGTTCGCCGCGCCGCTTTGCGCGCATAGATCGACTCCCCCCTTATGTTTTCAATATCACTGCCGAGCTGAAGATGGCTGCGCGTCGGCGCGCGAAGACATCATCGACTTGAGCATGGGCAACCCCGACGGCGCCACGCCGCCGCATATTGTCGAGAAACTCGTACAAGTCGCCCAGCGTGAAGACACTCACGGTTACTCCACCTCCAAAGGCATTCCGCGTCTGCGCCGGGCGATTTCGCGCTGGTACAAAGACCGTTATGAAGTGGACATCGACCCCGAGTCGGAAGCCATCGTGACCATCGGTTCCAAGGAAGGCCTGGCGCACTTGATGCTGGCTACCCTGGACCAGGGCGACACCGTGCTGGTGCCCAACCCGAGCTACCCGATTCATATCTACGGTGCCGTGATTGCCGGCGCCCAGGTGCGCTCGGTGCCGCTGGTGCCGGGCGTGGACTTCTTCGCCGAGCTGGAACGGGCGATTCGCGGTTCGATCCCCAAGCCGAAGATGATGATTCTGGGTTTCCCGTCCAATCCCACCGCGCAGTGTGTGGAGCTGGATTTCTTCGAACGCGTGATTGCGCTGGCCAAGCAGTACGACGTGTTGGTGATCCACGATTTGGCTTACGCCGATATCGTCTACGACGGCTGGAAAGCTCCGTCGATCATGCAGGTGCCGGGCGCCAAGGACATTGCGGTGGAGTTTTTCACCCTGTCCAAGAGCTACAACATGGCCGGCTGGCGCATCGGTTTCATGGTGGGCAACGCGGAACTGGTCAACGCCTTGGCGCGGATCAAGAGTTACCACGACTACGGCACCTTCACACCGCTGCAAGTGGCGGCGATTGCCGCGCTGGAAGGCGATCAGCAATGCGTGAAAGACATCGCCGAACAGTACCGCCAGCGCCGCAATGTGCTGGTCAAGGGCCTGCATGAATTGGGCTGGATGGTGGAGAATCCCAAGGCGTCGATGTACGTCTGGGCCAAGATCCCCGAGCAGTATGCGGCCATGGGCTCGCTGGAATTTGCCAAGAAGCTGCTGCTGGAAGCGAAGGTGTGTGTGTCGCCGGGGATTGGGTTTGGTGAATATGGCGATGACCATGTGCGCTTTGCGCTGATCGAGAACCAGGACCGGATTCGCCAGGCGGTGCGGGGGATTCGCGGGATGTTCCGGGCGGATGGATTGGCACCAAAAACTGGGGCCTAACTCGGTCAAAATGTGGGAGGGGGCTTGCCCCCGATAGCGGCGACTCGATTATGGATCAGCCCCCGCGCACCATATCCACGTGGGGAATCCCGACTTCAAGGAACTCCTCGCTGACGATCTTGAAGCCCAATCGCTCATAGAACGGCGCCGCATACACCTGCGCACTGAGGAACTGCTTGGCCTGGCCACGTTGCTCGGCCACGCCGATCACCGCTTCCATCAGCTTGTCACCGACCTTCAGGCCGCGCCAATTCTTGAGTACGGACACGCGCCCGATCTCGCCACTGGGCACAGCCGAG
>NZ_JADDUM010000158.1 GCF_015163715.1 Pseudomonas cyclaminis | reverse complement strand
CGGGCTTGCTCGCGAAGACGTCGGCCCAAACAACACTTGCATCAACCCATGCCACAGGAGTCAGATACACCCTAAACAATACTCACCAAAAATAATAAACCTGCCCGCGCACTACAGCGTCGAAGGCGGGTACGGAGTCACCCTTTCATGCGTCAACTGCCCTCGCTCAACATGCTGCGCGTCTTTGAAGAAGTCGCACGGCATCGCAGTTTCAGCCAGGCGGCTTTGGGGTTGAACGTCACCCAAGGCGCAGTCAGCCGTCAGATCAAGCAGCTTGAAGACTATCTCGGTGTGACGCTTTTCATCCGTACGCCCCAAGGCCTGTCACTGACCGAAACCGGCCGCGCCCTGTCAGCGCAACTGAGCGACGCCTTCGACCACGTAGAACGCGCCCTGCAAGCAGTGCGCGTGCCCAACCTGCGCCAACGCCTGCGCATCGTCGCACCACCGACCTGGGCCACTCGCTGGTTGTCGGCGCACTTGCGCGCATTCTGTCAACGCTACCCGGACATCAGCCTCAGCGTGACCCACCAAAACGGCTACGAGAGCCTCGCGGAAATCGACTGCCACATTCGTTTCGGCCTCGAAGCGGTCAGCCATTGCAACAGTCAGTTGCTGGTGATGGAACGGCACATCGCGGTGGCCAGCCCGGAGTTGTTCGTCAACGGCCAGCCGCCGGATCTGCGGCGGTTTCCGCTGCTGCACATCCTGCATGACGGCAAACGCTTGAAGGTGTGGGAGAACTGGTTGGCGGCGATGGGTCGCGAGGATGTCGATGCCGCGCAAGGGCTGGAATTCAGCACGCTGGACCAGGTGATTCATACGGCACTGGCCGGTGGTGGATTGGCGGTGATTGACCGACAGATGATTGAAAAGGAACTGGCGAATGGCAGCCTGTTGCCGATCACTGCGGTGGAAGTGCTTGGGCCTTATGGGTATTGGCTGGATGTGGCGAATGATAAGCAAGGGTTGTCGAAAGTGCGGTTGTTTACGGATTGGTTGGGATTGGTCAGCAATCCCTGAAACACCGACATTCAAATGTGGGAGCAAGCCCGCTCCCACATTGGGTGTGTGGTGGGTTTTAGATTGGGGCTGCGACTTTTGTGGCCACAGGCGCCCCGCTCTCCACTGGACTCTGCGCCTTGCACGCCTGGCTCAGCGTCAGGGATTTGGTCTCCGGCGCCCAAGCCCAGGAAATGATCGCCCCCAACGCCAGAATCGCCGCCAATATGCCCATGGTCGGGCTCAAGCCGATACCGGCCACGCTGACCGGCAACAGGAACGTGCTGACCGCAGAGCCCAAGCGACTCACAGCCGTAGCAAGGCCAATCCCGCTGGCTCGCACTTCGGTCGGAAAGCTCTCGGCCGGGAACACGCCCACCAGGTTGCTCACTGCCGACAACACCAGCGTGAACACGCCGAACACCAGCACCATCAGGAACGCCGCACTGCCCGGCAATACCGCCAGTAGGAGCAAGGCTACCGCAAGGATGATGAACGAATTGATCAGGAAGCCCCGCCGCGAGAACTTCACCGTGCACCAGATGCCGATCAACGCGCCGAGGATCAGCAGCATGTTGAGCATCAATTCGGTGCCAAAGCCCTCCGCCAGGCCCATGTTCTGCAGGATCGACGGCAGGAAGGTGTAGATAGCGAAGTACGGCATGACGATGCAGACGAAGAAAAGGCAGTTAAATGCAGTGCGTTTACGGTACTCACGACTGAACAGCACCGCGTAGCCGGAGCGGGTTTCGGTGGAGCGGGTTTCATCGAGTTCGACGTTATCGCCCAGGTGTTTTTTGACAATTGCCCGTGCTTCGGCGATTCGCCCCTGATTGACCAACCAGCGCGGTGATTCCGGGGTGCCGATCCGCGCAATCAGGATCAACGCTGCCGGGATCGCCGACGAGGCCAGCATCCAGCGCCAGGCGTCATCCCCCAGACTGAGCATCGCCGTACCGACGAAGGTCGCGGCGACGTAGCCGAAGGTCCAGATGACACTAAATGAACCGAGCAATACGCCGCGATGTTTTTTCGGTGAGAATTCGGCGAGCATCGCGTGCCCGACGCTGAAGTCGCCGCCCAGGCCGATGCCGATTATCACCCTGCAGAGGAATAGCTGCATCGCAGTTTCGGCGTAGAACTGCATGACCGAAGCAATGGTGATCAGGACAAAACTGACCAGGAAGATTTTCTGCCGACCGACCTTGTCGGAAATCCAGCCGAAGAACAGGCTGCCAACAAACAGGCCAATCAGTGCCGAAGCGCCGATCAGGCCTTGCCAGAAGGCATCGAGCTGCATCTGCGGGCTGAGCAATGTGAAAGCAATGCCGATCAGGCCCAGGATGTAGCCGTCGGTGAGATGCGCGCCGAACGTGAGACCGGCGATTTTGAGGTGGAAGCGCCCGATGGGCAGGTCGTCGATCTTTATCGATTGAGCGGACATGTTCGTCTCCAGTTGTTGTTATTGACGGAGAAATGAAACCGATAGCGCTTGAATCTGTGGGAGCTGACTTGCTCTCCCACAGAGGTTACGGTTGGGGGGCTAGAGGCCGCCCATCAACAGGTATTTGATTTCCAGGTAATCTTCCAGACCGTACTTGGAGCCTTCGCGCCCCAGACCCGATTCCTTGATGCCGCCAAACGGCGCGACTTCCGTGGAGATGATGCCTTCGTTGATCCCGACCATGCCTGCTTCCAGGCCTTCGGCCATGCGCCAGACACGGCCGATGTCGCGGCTGTAGAAGTACGCCGACAATCCGTAAGGTGTGTCATTCGCCCGTTGCAATACTTCAGCTTCGTCCTTGAAGCGAAAGCATGCGGCTACCGGGCCGAAGGTTTCGTCCTGGGCGATGAGCATGTCGCTGTTGGCGTCGGTGAGGATGGTCGGCTCGTAGAACGTGCCGCCCAGCGCATGTCTGCGGCCGCCGCACAACAGCGTGGCGCCTTTCGCCAAGGCGTCACTCACGTGCAACTCAACCTTGGCCAACGCCGCCGCGTTGATCAGTGGACCTTGCTCGGTCTCACCATCCAGCGCACTGCCGACGCGCATCGCGGCGACCGCTTCGGCGAGTTTGCCGGTGAACGCTTCGTAAACGCCGTCCTGGATAAAGAAGCGGTTCACGCAGACGCAGGTCTGTCCGGTATTACGGAATTTTGAGGCCATGGCGCCTTTGACGGCGGCGTCCAGATCAGCATCGTCAAACACAATGAACGGCGCGTTTCCGCCCAGTTCCAGCGAGACTTTTTTCAGCGTATCGGCCGCTTGGCGCATCAGCAGCTTGCCGGTGCGTGTCGAGCCGGTAAACGACAGTTTGCGCACGATGCCGGACGCTTGCAGCGCCCCGCCAATCGCCACGGCGTCACCTGAGATGACGTTGAACACCCCGGCCGGAATGCCCGCCTGCTCGGCCAACACCGCCAAAGCGAAGGCTGACAAAGGCGTCTCTTCTGACGGTTTGAGAATCATCGTGCAACCCGCCGCCAGCGCCGGACCGACCTTGCGCGTGACCATCGCCAGCGGGAAGTTCCAAGGGGTGATCGCTGCGACCACGCCGATGGCTTCCTTGACCACGATGATTCGCGCGTCGGCCTTGTGGCTGGGGATCACGTCACCGTAAGCGCGCTTGGCCTCTTCGGCGAACCACTCCAGAAAGCTTGCGGCGTAGACCACCTCACCCATGGCTTCGGCGAGCGGTTTGCCCTGTTCACGGCTGAGCAAAGTGGCCAGGTCTTTCTGGTTGCTCAGCATCAGTTCGCTCCAGCGCTTGAGGCGCTGGCTGCGTTCTTTGGCGGTCAATTTTCGCCAGGCCGGCAGGGCACGATTGGCCGCAGCGATGGCGAGGTTGGTTTCTTCGGCGCCGGCCCTTTGCACGTCGGCGATCAGTTCGCCATTGGCCGGGTTCAACACCGGATAGGTGACACCACCGCTCGACCATTGGCCATCGATGAAATTGCCATTACGGATCAGCGTGCTCATGCGACAGCCTCGGTCAGAGTAAAGCGTTCCAGACCCGGGCGGGCCGAGCGCAGGATGCGTTTGCCGGCGGTGTAATCGTTGATTACGTCGCACGGGGTGTAGTTGCGCTCCAGTTCCTGCAGTTCTTCGGCATCAAGTTTGGTCTCCAGCGCAGCCAGGGCGCTGTCGAACTGCGCAGTGGTGTCGGCTCCGACCAGCATGCAATCGACGCCCGGATGGTTGGCGACCCAGGCTTGGGCGATCTGAGCATTCGAAACGCCACGGGCGCGAGCCACGCGTTGCACCGAACGAGCAATCTCGAACGAGGCTTCGTCGCTGTACATCTGCTGGGTGAAAAAGTCGGTCTGGTTGCGGGTCGATTGCACGTCTCCGGTCAGCAAGCCGCGAGCAAGCGGGCTGAACACCGAGACGCCGATGCCTTGGTCGCGGCAGAACGGAATCATCTCGCGCTCTTCTTCGCGGTAGGCGCAGTTCAGTTGCAACTGCATGTTGATCGGCTTGACCCAACCATTGCGCTCGCAGGCCATGAGGATCTTCGCCAGTTGTCCGGTGAGCATGGTCGACACGCCGATGTAGCGGGCCTTGCCGGAGCGCACGATGTCATTCATCGCGCTCATGGTTTCTTCAACCGGAGTATTCACATCGAAATAATGCAGCATGAACACATCGACGTAATCCATCTTCAAGCGCTTCAGCGAGGCGTCGATGCTGTCCATGATGTGCTTGCGCGAATGGCCGCTGGCATTGATGCCGTTGCGGGTGCCGTAGCCAACCTTGGTGGTGATGACCACGTCTTCACGACGGGCCAGACGCTTGACGATGCGCCCGACCACTTCTTCACCGACACCAGCGGAATAGAAGTCTGCCAGGTCAATGAAGTTCACCCCATTATCGAGTGCATGGGCGACGATGGGCTCACTTTGCTTTTCATCGAAGATCCAGGGTTTCCAGTCCGCAGTGCCCATGTTCATGGTGCCCAGGCACAGGCGGGAGACTTGCAGGCCGGAGTTGCCCAAACGAATGTATTGCATGGCGCAGACCTCAGGCTTTTGGCGTGTAGAAAGGGTTGCTGATGTGACCGACCACGTCAGCCAGTTGCGCGGTTTCCGGTTTGCCGGTCAGGGCGGCACGGATCGCGGTGCGGCAGGCGTTGTAGTTGTTCAGGTACACCGCATCCAGGTCATCACAGGCCGGGTTGACCCAGTTGGCCGTTACAATCGCCCACTCGTCCTCGGCTTCCGGCGGCAAGGTGCCGTCCAGCAGCGCCTCCAGAACAGCTTTAGCGATCCCCGCCTGGGACGCGCCCCAGGTGGCGTTGCCGTGCAAATCGCTGCTGATCGCGGCTTTGTTGACGTAAAGGGTCATCGGCTTGACCGGAATGTTCGGCTGGGCGATCACCATAAAAGGGCAATGCCCCTGGCTCGGCGACGCCAGGCTGTTGGCAAACGCCTGCCCCGCCGGACCGTTACGCGGACCGATCAGAATGTTGATGTGTGCGGCGTTCACGCCCGGGCCTTCGAAACCTTCACCGATGTACAGGTCGAGTTCTTTCATGAGTCGTTACTCTTTTTGGATTTTTTGGGTGATCAGAAGCGCACGCGGATCGTGAAGATCGGGTGGTAACCGTCGGGGTACGAAGAGCGCAGCACAGGGCTGGCGAGGACGCGGCAGTGGGGCTTAGTCATGATTGCAAACGCTCTTTTTTGTTGTTGATGAGCTGTGTTTGCGATTTTTTAACACCGTGGACTAGAGGGGCTGTAACCATTAAAAGTCATGGGGGCATGAGTTCTCCTCATACCCAGAAATTTTGTGCGTGTGATTGGAAGATGGGCTGACCTGCGCAGCCTGGCTCTCGGCAGCTGTCCGATACCGATGCAGCCCAATCCTGACCACCAGGCGCACTGGAAGACTTGAGCGACTTTAGATAGGCAGGCTGATGATTGACCTGCCAGCCAGAGCAGTCACAGATAGTCATGAGTGTCAGGCGCGTAAGCGTCTGGCAGACACACCTTGCTGATAGCTAAACTGCCGCCTTTCGTTGTGTGTGATGGAGCCTACTTGCAGGAGATAGGCACTACCCCTTTTGACGTCCTACGATCCGACGACGCTATCAAGTAGCGTCGTCCCATAGGAGTTGTCCACTACGCATAGCCACTTTTCCGTGATTTGTCGAAACACGTAGGTCGCCCTGCGCGAAATCTCAATTTTCACACCGGCCTTATCCGTGGCCTGTAGCAAGGTCTCCATGATAACGAGAGCTACATCACCTCCTTGTATAACTTGGATCTCCCCCTGTGTGACAACGATGCTGTTATTGAAATGATCCGCAATGGCGACAAAAGCTCGGCGGATGCTCTCTTTGCCTGAGACGGTCAATCCTGGTTTGACCACGAGACTGGCGTCATCCGCATAAAATTTCATCAGTTCGTCGAAGTCTTCGGCTGTGATAGCGCGATCAGCGGCCTCGATTGTTTCTTTGAGAGTTCGGGTAAGTGCGTCCATTCCTGTGCTCCTGTATGAGCCTCAGAAGCAGGAATGAAAAACCCCGCTTTTGAGGCGGGGTTCGGCAGATCGTACGCAGCCCCACCAACTATGTGAAGGCGATAATAATTGAACTTGCGCAACGGAAACTGTAACTGTTCATGGCATGAATCTGCCGCATAAAGCCAAGAAAATCAACTGATACAATCCTGTATGGACACACTGTTTGCCACTACACCGGTCTCCACTGATGCGGCAGCAACTGGCCGATCTCACTCACCCGCTGCGTCGGCAACCGAGTTAGCACATCTTTGAGATAGGCATACGGATCATGCCCATTCAGCCGTGCAGACTGGATCAAGCTCATGATCGCCGCCGCTCGTTTACCACTGCGAAGCGACCCGGCAAACAACCAATTCGAGCGCCCGAGAGCCCATGGTCGGATCTGATTTTCGACTGGATTATTGTCGATGGGCACAGCTCCGTCATCAAGGTAGCGCGTCAGCGCTACCCAGCGTTTAAGGCTGTAATCCAGAGTTTTGGCCGTTGCTGATCCGTTGGGCACCAGATCGCGCTGGGCCAACATCCAGTCATGTAACGTTGCGATTATCGGAGCAGCCTTTTCCTGCCGTATTCGCCAACGATCCTCATCGCTCATGTCCCGTGTTTGGCGTTCAACTTCATATAGGCCGCCAATTGAGTGCAGTGCTTGTTCGGCCAACTGGCTTTTATTCGCCACGTGCAGATCAAAAAACTTGCGGCGGGCATGAGCCATGCAGCCGATTTCAGTCATGCCTTTCTCGAAGCCTGCCTTGTAGCCGGCAAAGTCGTCGCACACCAATTTTCCGTTCCAGGAGCCGAGGAAGTTGCGCGCATGCTCGCCCGCTCGGCTTGGACTGAAGTCGTAAACAACGGCTTTGAGCGCCGAAAACGGTGTCGTGCTGTAGGCCCAGACATACGATCGGTGGGTTTTCTTCTCGCCGGGTGCCAGCATTTGCACCGGAGTTTCATCGGCATGAATTACGCTTTCGGCCAGCACCGCTTCGCGCAACGCATCGACCAAAGGCTGAAGCTGTACGCCGGTTTGTCCAACCCATTGTGCCAGCGTTGAGCGTGCGATCATCAGCCCTGCTCAGCCAAAGATTTTCTCTTGGCGGTACAGCGGCAAGTGGTCGGCGAATTTCGCCACCATCACATGCGCCAGCAGGCCTGCGGTCGGGATGCCCTTGTCGATTACCTGGGCCGGCACCGGCGCCTGGATCAGCGTTTCGCACTGCCGGCAGGCCCATTTCCCACGCACATGCTGTTCGACGGTGAACACGCCGGGTGTGTAATCGAGCTTCTCGCTGACGTCTTCGCCGATGCGTTGAAGCTGGCAGCCGCAGGTGCACTGCGTATTTTCTGGCTCGTGACGGATCACGGTGCGTGGGAACTGTGGTGGCAGCGGCGCACGCTTGGGTTTTTGGCGTGGCTCGGTCGGTGCAGGTCGCGGATTGACCGCGTTTAGCTCTGCTTCGATGGCTGCAATATCAGCATCGAGCAGGTCATCTAGCAAGCTGCCCTGGTCAGGATTGAGCTGTTCGCTGCGCTTGGCAAACTTGTGCCGCTTGAGGATGGCGATCTCATGTGCGAGTTGCTCGTTGACCGTTTCCAGGCGGTGGATTTTCTGGCCCATGGAGTCGACTTGGGACAGCAACTGAATGGCCTGTTCGGCCAAGGCGCGCAGCTGTTCCGGTGTCATCTGGTCGAGATTGGGAGAGGAAGTCATGCCGCTGATTCTGCCAGAGCAGGCCTTCAGCGACGATAAACCGATAGGCTAATAGCCGGTGCTACAGCACTGTGATCGAACCACCCGCGCCGACCCGCTGCCACGGCAAACCCAGTACCAAGGCTTGAAGTTGCTCGTTATCGAGTTCGACTTCCGATCCGTGACGGATGCCGGGCCATTGAAACTTGCCTTGGTTTAATCGTCGCGCTGCAAGCCAGATGCCCACGCCGTCATGCACCAGGACTTTCATCCGGTTAGCGCGGCGATTGGCAAAGAGATAAGCACTGTGCGGCTTCGCCGCACCGAATACCGCGATCACTTTGGCCAGTGCAGTCTCGGTACCGGCGCGCATATCCATGGGTTCGGTGGCGAGCCAGATAGAGTCGATGCGGATCACTGGGCAAGCTCACGGATAAAACGGGCGCACCCTTCAGGGTCTGAAGATGGCCAGTGCACGGTTAATTTTTGCTGCCCGAAAGGGATCTCGATACTGACAGGCATTTGCTGATAAGGCCGAGTCGCGGGCTCTAGTTTCATCGGGACGAAAGCGGGCAACGCCGGCGCCTGACGATCATGATAAACGGGTATCCATTTTCGAACCAAGTTAGCGTTGATGCCATGGCGCAGGGCTACCCTGGCCATGGACACGCCAGGTTGCAGGCATTCCTGGACGACTTGGGCTTTGAAAAGTTTGGGATAAGAAGTTCTTTGGCGCATGGCAATCCTGAAGATAAGGGCGATGGTGTCCACGTATTTTTAAGTGGAGAACATCGCCCTTATCGCAGGGATCGGGTAGGTGACTTCGCCGGACGCTTACTCAGGCGCGGAGGCGAAGGCCTGGGATCAGTGGCGGGGAAACCGGGCGCGCGAGCTGAAGGTGGTGTTCGCCAATGATGCCGGCCCGACCCTCAGGAAGAATGGCAATCTCGCCGGTCGAATCTCATTTTGTAGGGACGGCGTGTCGGGCTGCTTTTTTCAGCGCCGAGTCCAGGAAAGGTGCGACATCCACCGCTCTTATCCGGACGCTGAGCTTGGTACTCTTCTGCTCTGCCCCTTTTAAGTGAACAGTTGAATTCGACAACTTGATCAGTTAAGGGTGATTCTAGATAAGAATCCCCCTAAATCCGATAGTCAGATCGTCATGGCGCGATTCGTGGCAACAATTTGCGCGTGAGTGAACTGACTGCCGGGAGCCATGAACCTGGCGATCAGTGCGTCGCGGTTCTGTGGCGCTCGTGCTTTGTCTGCTGCCTGCAGCGCCACTTTCAATTCGGGCAATGTCAACTCGGTACAGTAGGCAGGTGTACCTGGTTGCTGGCGCCATGAGTCTTCAAGAGTGCCTGCGGCAAGCGCGATAAAGCCCGTATCCTCGACAAGATCCTGGGCGATTGCCTCAGCATTAATATCATCTCCGGCAACAGGTAAGGCGATGCGCTCTGAAGACCTCGCTGGTTGACCCTTGTCGGCAAGAGTCGCTGCGAGAACAGCGTTCCAAGCCTTAATCACCGGGCGGCCAATCTGTTCACTTACCCAGATGCTCTCAGGCTTGCCGTTGTCAACTTCCTTGATCGCCCCGTCGCGCCCAGGATAATAATTGGACGTGTCAATGACGACGGTTTTCGCCGGAACACTGCTCAACGTCTGTTTGAGATCCGGGTATTTTGCGAAGGGGATTGAGAGGACAACAACGTCTACCCCGGAAACCGCATCTTCCTTGGTTACTGCGTTCACGCCGATTTCATTGGCAAGGTTCCGGATACTGCTAGGGTCTTTCGAGTTTGCCAGCTTAACTTCATGGCCGCACGCAGCGAGCTTACGGGCAAGGGTAGCCCCAATATTGCCGGCGCCGATAATACCGATTTTCACTTCAACCTCCTTTACTACAACCAATACTCAAGTGACTGTTTGGTTGGATATGCGAATGAATTAAGCGTGTCACACAGCCTTGAGGGGGCCCGCATGTCGACTGGCTCAGGTAAATCAGGCTATTTAAGAATCGCTGTCAGTAATCGGCACACGATCCATATGCATGCGGTTGTCCGGAGCGCTTTCGTCTGGGTAACCGAGCGCATCGAGTGTTTGTCGAAGCTCATCGATACCCCGCTCATCAAGCTGGCAAGCTGACTTAATTTTGCTAGTGATTCCCCGAATTTCAGCTTCCAACATGCGGCTATTAGGCGTCAGGTCGATCATCACGCGGCGCTCGTCGGCAGGATCCCGTGTGCGGCTGACGAGTTCGGCAACCTCAAGCCTTTTCAGCAATGGCGTTATGGTTCCAGCGTCCATCGCAAGCCGGGTTCCGAGTGCTCCCACAGTGAGTGGCGAACCGTTTAGAAGCTCCAGGATGACCAGGTACTGAGGGAAGGTTAGGCCCAACGGATCCAGATAGGGCTTGTGCAATCGCACGACCCGATTTGCCGCCGCGTAGAGTGAAAAAGACAGCTGGGTACCCACTCGCTTCCGGCTTGAGGTCATTTCATAGCTCACTATTATATAGTGCGCTATATATTCTAGAAGGAGAGTTACCCTGTCAACCGACGCCGTCGGCGCTCGACGAATGGCTCATTTAGCTAAGTAGAATATGCCTTACAGTTACTGTGATTTGAGGCGGACGCCTGGTCATGCGGTAGGGATGGCCAATCCCACTTGCCAGATGCGCAGGCCAGCGTTTCAGGCTGTATCGGACTGCTCCGCTGTCGGCCAAATTTATGGGCGTGAGATTGCGCACCGCATCCATGGATGCGCTCCAATTGGCTGATCAGCTGTGCCGCCCTTTTCCCAAGATGAATAGGAGCAACAAAAAAACTGTGCGCCCAGCAGGCAGATGCTAGCTACTTTTTTGGACGCATCAGGTGTGCCCACAAGGTAAACGTTACTCTGCTGGTGGTTTGTATCCGGCAAGCATTTTCAACACCTCATCATGTGAACCGCTCGCTTCAGCAAACCGTAATGGCTTGGCGCGCTCGACTACGAGTTCCAGTGGGGTCGGAACAGTCTTGAGCAGTTCGAAGATTTCATCCAAAAAATCCTCCAATGGCATCGCGTGCTCGTCATTTTCCTGCCCAAGTAAGGTGGTACGTACCCCTGGTGGCGCAAGCTCGATGACCTCGACTGGCGAGGCTTCTAGCTGCACTCGAAGACTTTGAGTGAACGAGTGAACCGCCGCTTTAGTTGCACTGTAGGTCGGTGTGGCAGGCAGCGGTACGAATGCCAACGCCGAGCTGACATTCACTATCGTTGCACGGGTCTGCTTGATCAGATGGGGAGTGAATGCGTACACCATGCGAATCGTGCCAAGTAAGTTCGTTGTCACGATATCTTCGGCGGTGTTCAGGCTTTCCGGATCGGTCAGATCCTCCCAGTGCATGATCCCAGCGTTGTTTATGAGAACGTTCAGATTCGGATGGCTGATCGCAAGCGCTTCGCTGGTGCGTTGGATGGATTGGGCATCAGAGACGTCCAGCAATACTGATTCAATGCCAGGATGTTCCGACACGATCTTGTCGAGCAGAGACTTGCGACGTCCCGCGATGATGACTTTGTTGCCCGCCTTGTGAAATCTTAGCGCCAGACCGAGGCCGATGCCTGAGGTGCCGCCAGTAACCAGAATCGTGTTGCCAGTGCTGTTCATAGTAAACTCCAGAAACGATGCCTAAGCGGACAACTGTCCACTTCCAAACCGTACCGGACAACTGTCCGCTTAGCAATACAATGAAGGAATATTTTGCTCATGCCTGATGAGTTGGTAATGCGTTCTGACGCCAAGAAAAACCGGGAACGGATTCTGGAGGTCGCAGTAATAGAACTGACAAGTGATCCTACGATTGCGTTAAGTACGATTGCGAAGAAGGCAGGGGTAGGCCAAGGCACGTTCTATCGTCACTTCCCTACTAGGGAGAAGTTGGTATTCGAGGTCTATCAATTCGAAATGCAGCAGGTGGCCGCGTTGGCGGAGGAGCTACTGGCGACAAAACCACCTAAGGAAGCCCTCCGAGAATGGATGGACTGCCTCGCTGAATATGCAATGACAAAGGCAGGACTCGCTGCTGCGATCCAACAAGCTGCTTCCGTTTACGAGTTCCCTGGGAAGTCGGGATACGCTCCTGTCCAAGGAGCTGCCGAGTTGCTTTTGAGGGCAAATGAACAGGCAGGAACGATTCGTAGCGGGATTACAAACGACGACTTTTTTCTAGCCATCGCGGGAATATGGCAAATGGATGCCCAAAGCGAATGGCGCTTGCGTCTCGCCAGATTGATGAATCTGGTGATGGATGGTCTGTGCGCTGGCAGCCCCGAAAGCCTGAAAAAGAATAACGCCTAGCACCAAAATCAGGACACGCGTCGGCGAGACGCGGTTGAAGGCCAGGATCTCATGACGCTTTATTTCACCTGTTTCAAATTCAATTTGAATCATCTCCTGACTTCAAATAAGTTTTCGCCCACTCACGGTAATTGTCCGAGAGTGTGTATTTAGAAAGCAGATCAGGAAGCGAAAGCTCGCTTCCTTCTGTGCCGCTTTGTTCGCGCAGCGCCTCGTACGTGGCTTTGATTGCGGACAAGTACGGTGCATGCCCATTGACCACAATCCGTACATTGGCAGCACTCAGTTTCTCAACATCACTAAGAGCCGGATTTCCATAATTGATCAGCATGATCGGCACACTGAGATGTGCCGTGAGTGCTTCCAAGTGGTGGAAGTCTTTCACCCCGACGAGGCAAATCGCGTCGGCCCCGGCTTTTTCATAGGCCGTCGTGCGTGAAATGGAATCTTCCAAGGTGGTAACGGCCATAGTCGTTCGGGCGATGATGCTGAGCGCATCATCTGAACGGGCAAACCGCGCAGCGTAAATCTTGCTCGCGGCTTCTTCCCTCTCGATAAGCACATGCGACTGCTCGTCGTACTTGGCAGGGAGGTGGGTGTCTTCCAGCGTTAGGGCAGCCGGTGCGAGTCATCGTTGGGGTTGCTGCGATTGAGCAGCGCGGTATGGCTCATGCCCATAAGGTGAGCCAGTTGCTCTGGCCCCGCCTCCAGAACTGCCTCATGTATTGCGCGATGTACCTGTTCCATTTCGGGAAACCTCTTCGTGGTTGTCGTGGCGGAACGTCAAGCTCGGAGCGAAGATATGCGCCCTCGATCAAGGCTGCTTTAATCGAGATTAAAGATTCGGCTCATGGCCTGAGTTGCGGAGATAGGCCCAGTCACCATCGGGTCGGAGTTCCTCACAGGTCACCGCCCTGCTCGACTCCCGCTCAAGGTTGATAGCGAGGCCTGGGCCTGCTCGGCGAAAGCCGCGGGCGATCTGCTTGAGGTTGCAGGTACGCAGCGGATATGAGGGCATGCAGATTGCCTTGCCGCCAGAGCCCTTATCGATCCCAATCCCTGAAGCAGGATTGGCTCCGTACTTACTGACGCTGGCGAAAAACGTCCTACCTAAAGCGGTCGCCAAGAGCAAACGGGGGTCGAAGGTGCCTAAACCCAAAGAGTGGCTGGAAGGCAAAGCCGCGAATGCTCACGTGTCGACGGATCGGGTGCTCAAGGCAGCTAAGCTCAAAAGACCTTGAAAGGGCTGCTCCTTACACCTAAATATCACCGAAATCACCGGGTAGTTTTGCGCGGGTTTTGCGCAGACACAAAAAAGCCGATCTATCTGATCGGCTCAACTGTCTGATTTCACTCAGAAATAATGGTCGGGACGGAGTGATTCGAACACTCGACCCCTAGCACCCCATGCTAGTGCGCTACCGGACTGCGCTACGCCCCGACTAGGCGTGTTACTGGGTTTGCTTCGCAACGAAGCGATCAGGAATATACCGCAAGCTTTTGAAATGTGGAAGTATTTTAAAAGCCTGTATCACTTCTTCAAAACCACCAGCACATCTTCGAGTTCGGAGATCATCTGGCGGATCATTTGCTTGTATTGGGTAGTGTCGTCTTTGGCTTCATCACCGGACATGCGCTGGCGCGCGCCGCTGATGGTGAACCCCTGGTCGTACAGCAACGCACGGATCTGTCGGATCATCAGCACATCCTGGCGCTGATAATACCGACGGTTCCCGGTGCGTTTGACGGGGTTGAGTTGAGGAAACTCCTGCTCCCAATAGCGCAGCACGTGCGGTTTTACCGCACAGAGCTCGCTGACTTCACCGATGGTGAAGTAGCGCTTGCCTGGGATGACGGGTAGCTCGTCGTTATGACTTGGTTCCAGCATAAGCCTCAACTCGGGCCTTCAACTTCTGCCCTGGACGAAAGGTGACCACACGGCGAGCCGTGATCGGGATTTCTTCTCCCGTTTTTGGATTGCGGCCAGGCCGCTGGCGTTTGTCCCGCAGGTCAAAATTGCCGAAACCGGACAATTTGACCTGTTCGTTGTCTTCCAGAGCGTGTCTGATTTCTTCAAAAAACAGCTCGACCAATTCCTTGGCCTCGCGCTTGTTCAGACCCAACTCTTCGTACAGACGTTCCGCCATCTCAGCTTTCGTCAAAGCCCCCATACGTCACTTCCTTAACGTGGCGTTCAACCTTTGTTCGAGCGAGGTGAGGATATTTTGTGTCGTGGTATTCACCTCATCGTCATTAAGAGTGCGCGATGGATGCTGCCAGGTCAAGCCAACTGCAAGGCTTTTTCTATGCGGATCAATGCCTTTACCCTGATAGACGTCAAATAGCCTGAGGTCTGTCAGCCATTCCCCTGCATTTTCACGGATTACATCCAGAACAGCAGTGGCGGCGACTTCACGGTCGGCGATCAGGGCCAGGTCGCGGCGCACTTCCGGGAAGCGCGACAGCTCGCTGAATTTAGGCATCTTGCCCGAGGCCACTTCAGCCAAGACCAGCTCGAAAACGAAGACCGGACGGTCAAGGCCGAGGGTTTTCGACAGTTCTGGATGGATAGCGCCAACGAAGCCGACCAGCCGACCGTCACGTTCAATACGTGCTGTCTGGCCCGGATGCAACGCTGGGTGGCTGCCTGGCACGAAGGTGAACGCATCCAAGGCACCGGCAAAGCCCAGCACGGCTTCCACATCAGCCTTGACGTCGAAGAAGTCCACGGCGTCGCGGCCCTGTGCCCAACCTTCAGGCAAACGGCTGCCGCAAACCACACCAGCCAGCATCGGCTCTTGCTTCAAGCCATCGAGCTGACCCACGAAACGCAGGCCGCTTTCAAACATGCGCACGCGGTCTTGCTGGCGGTTCAAGTTATGGGAAAGCGCTTTCACCAGACCCGGCCACAGCGACGAGCGCATGGCGGCCATGTCGTTGGAGATTGGGTTGGCCAGCAGCAGCGGCTCGACGCCAGGGTTGAACAGTTCGAACTGTCTCGGGTCGATGAAGCTGTAGGTCACCGCCTCCTGATAACCACGGGCAACCAGCAGACGACGCAACTCAGGCAGGTGCGCACGCGCCTCGGCCTTGGGTTGCGGTGCCAGGCGCGCTTGCGGGTAACGAACCGGCAGGCGGTTGTAGCCGTACAGGCGAGCCAGCTCCTCGATCAGGTCGACTTCCAGGCTGATATCGAAGCGATGGCTTGGCACTTCAACATGCCACTGCCCTTCTCCACCGGCAGAAATACCGAGGCCGAGGGCCGACAACAGCTGCTCGATTTCAGCAGGCTCGATAACCAGGCCGAGCATTTGCTCGACGCTCTTGGCGCGCAGGGTGATCGGTGCCACCGACGGCAGATACTGTTCGCTGACGGTCTCAGTGATCGGACCGGCTTCGCCACCCGTGATATCCAGCAGCAGGCCAGTGGCGCGCTCCATGGCCTCACGGGCCAGTTGCCAGTCCACGCCACGCTCGTAGCGGTGCGATGCATCGGTGTGCAGGCCATAGGAACGGGCCTTGCCAGCGATAGCGATTTGATCGAAGAACGCGCTTTCAAGGAAGATATCGCGCGTGGTCGCGGAGACACCACTGTGCTCGCCACCCATCACGCCGGCAATCGCCAGAGCGCGGGAATGGTCGGCAATTACCAGAGTATCGGCGCGCAGGGCCACTTCCTGGCCGTCGAGCAATACCAGCTTCTCGCCTTCTTCAGCCATGCGCACGCGGATGCCGCCATTGATCTCGGCGAGATCGAATGCGTGCAGCGGCTGGCCAAGCTCCAGCATCACGTAGTTGGTGATGTCGACGGCAGCGTCGATGCTACGCACGTCGGCGCGGCGCAGGCGTTCAACCATCCACAAAGGGGTTGGCTTGGACAGGTCAACGTTGCGGATCACGCGGCCCAGGTAACGCGGGCAGGCGTTTGGCGCCAAAACCTCAATCGGCCGCACTTCATCGTGTACGGCAGGCACAGTGGCCACCACTGGACGGGTAACCGGGGCGTTGTACAGCGCGCCCACTTCACGGGCCAGACCGGCCAGGGAAAGGCAGTCGCCACGGTTCGGGGTCAGGTCGACCTCGATGCTGGCGTCTTCCAGTTCCAGGTAAATGCGGATGTCCTGACCCACTGGCGCATCGGCCGGCAGTTCCATCAAGCCATCGTTACCTTCGCCTACCTGCAGCTCGGCCTGGGAGCACAGCATGCCGTTGGATTCAACGCCGCGCAGCTTGGCCTTCTTGATCTTGAAGTCGCCCGGCAGTTCGGCGCCGATCATGGCAAACGGGATCTTCAGGCCCGGGCGCACGTTGGGCGCTCCGCACACGACCTGAAAGGTTTGCGCGCCATTGCTGACCTGGCACACACGTAGCTTGTCGGCGTCCGGGTGCTGCTCGGTGCTCAGCACCTCACCCACGACCACGCCACTGAAAACACCGGCGGCCGGCGTAACGCTATCGACCTCAAGACCGGCCATCGACAGACGAGCTACCAGCTCGTCGCGATCTACCTGCGGGCTTACCCAGCCACGCAGCCATTGTTCACTGAATTTCATCCTGCTCTCCTAATGATTCGTTACGACTAGCGAAATTGCGCGAGGAACCGCAAGTCGTTGTCGAAGAACAGACGCAAGTCGTTCACGCCGTAACGCAGCATGGCCAGACGCTCAACGCCCATGCCGAAGGCAAAGCCCGAGAACTCTTCCGGGTCGATCCCGGACATGCGCAGCACGTTGGGGTGAACCATGCCGCAGCCCATCACTTCCAGCCAACCGGTCTGCTTGCAGACGCGGCAGCCTTTACCGCTGCACATCACGCATTCCATATCGACTTCAGCGGAAGGCTCGGTGAACGGGAAGAACGATGGACGGAAACGCACCGCCAGTTCTTTCTCGAAGAACACCCGCAGGAACTCTTCGATGGTGCCTTTGAGGTCGGCGAAATTGATATCGCGATCCACCAGCAGGCCTTCGACCTGATGGAACATCGGCGAGTGGGTGATATCCGAGTCGCTGCGGTACACACGGCCTGGGCAGACGATGCGGATCGGCGGCTTGTTCGCTTCCATGGTGCGGACCTGTACCGGCGAGGTATGGGTGCGCAACAGCATGTTGGCGTTGAAATAGAAGGTGTCGTGCATCGACCGGGCCGGGTGATGGCCTGGGATGTTGAGCGCCTCGAAGTTGTGATAATCGTCTTCGACCTCTGGGCCTTCGGCGATGCCGTAGCCGATATGGGTGAAGAACTGCTCGATACGTTCCAGAGTCCGGGTGATCGGGTGCAGGCCGCCCGAGGCCTGGCCACGACCAGGCAAGGTTACGTCAATGGACTCGGCGGCGAGTTTGGCCGCAAGATCGGCCTCCTCCATCGTCGCCTTGCGTGCATTGAGCACCTCTGTGACGCGCTCCTTGGCGACGTTGATCAGCGCACCGACTTGCGGACGCTCTTCAGCCGGCAAATTCCCCAGGGTCTTCATCACCTGAGTCAATTCACCCTTTTTGCCAAGGTAGTGAACCCGGATTTGCTCCAGGGCATTGATATCTTCAGCGCTTTGCACAGCCTCAAGAGCTTGAGCGACGAGCGCGTCCAGGTTTTCCATGTACAGACTCCAGATACAAAATAGGGGAAGAGCTTGAAGGCTCTTCCCCTATTTATGACGTTTACCACCTTGGGCTACAGGAGTAACCCAGGGTGACTGTCGGGGGTACTTAAGCCAAGGTGGCTTTAGCTTTCTCGACAATCGCAGCAAACACCGCTTTTTCGTTCACGGCCAGTTCAGCCAGAACCTTACGGTCGATTTCGATGGACGCTTTTTTCAGGCCAGCGATGAAACGGCTGTAGGACAGACCGTTAACACGTGCACCGGCGTTGATACGAGCGATCCACAGAGCGCGGAACTGACGTTTTTTCTGACGACGGTCACGGTAGGCGTATTGGCCTGCCTTGATTACCGCTTGCTTGGCAACACGGAATACGCGTGAACGCGCGCCGTAGTAGCCTTTAGCAAGTTTCAGAATTTTTTTGTGACGCTTACGGGCCATGACGCCACGCTTAACACGAGCCATGAGTTACTTCCTCTAGTCTTGATCCAAAAATTAACGAAGGCGCAGCATGCGCTCGACTTTTGCCACGTCAGACGGATGCAGCAAGCTGCTACCGCGCAGTTGACGCTTACGCTTGGTCGACATTTTGGTCAGGATGTGGCTCTTGAAAGCGTGCTTGTGCTTGATACCGTTAGCAGTTTTAAGAAACCGCTTAGCAGCACCACTTTTAGTCTTCATCTTTGGCATGTTCGGATACTCCGCATTCAGTTGATAAACATAATCAGAAGGCCTGCCGTGCCCTGTTGATTACTTCTTCTTTTTCGGGGCGATGACCATGATCAGTTGGCGTCCTTCCATCTTAGGATGCTGTTCGACCGAACCGTACTCGAGCAGGTCAGCTTCAACCCGCTTGAGGAGTTCCATCCCCAGCTCCTGGTGGGCCATCTCACGGCCGCGGAATCGCAAGGATACCTTGGCCCTGTCCCCATCACTCAGGAAACGTACCAGGTTGCGCAGTTTTACCTGGTAATCCCCTTCCTCCGTCCCTGGACGAAACTTGATTTCTTTTACTTGAATCTGCTTCTGGTTCTTCTTCGCCGCGGCAACCTGCTTCTTCTTTTCGAAGATCGACTTGCCGTAGTCCATCACCCGGCAAACGGGTGGGATTGCATCGGCGGAGATTTCCACCAGGTCCAGTTTGGACTCTTCTGCAATACGAAGCGCTTCATCAATCGAGACGATGCCAATCTGCTCGCCGTCAGCGCCAATTAACCGAACCTCGCGTGCCGAGATATTCTCGTTGATCGGGGCTTTCGGTGCAGCTCGTTTATCTTGTCTCATTTCACGCTTAATAATAATTACTCCGAATCTGGGCGACCACGCCGGGAAACCGCTTGCGCGAGGAACTCAGCGAACTGGGCGACGGGCATCGAGCCCAGGTCAGCACCTTCACGAGTACGCACAGCGACAGTCTGCATCTCGACTTCCCGATCTCCGATAACCAAAAGATAGGGAACCTTGAGCAAAGTATGCTCGCGGATTTTAAAGCCGATCTTTTCATTTCTCAAGTCGGACTTGGCACGAAATCCGCTTTCGTTGAGTGTTTTTTCAACTTCAGCGGCAAAATCTGCCTGTTTATCAGTGATATTCATGATCACTGCCTGGGTCGGCGCCAGCCACGCGGGGAATGCACCCTCGTAGTGCTCGATCAGGATCCCGACGAACCGTTCGAACGAGCCGAGGATCGCCCGGTGCAGCATAACCGGGTGTTTACGGCTGTTGTCTTCGGAGACGTATTCGGCTCCCAGACGGATCGGCAGGTTAAAATCGAGCTGCAGGGTACCACACTGCCAGACACGGCCAAGGCAATCTTTCAGCGAGAACTCGATCTTCGGGCCGTAGAACGCACCTTCACCCGGTTGCAGGTCGTACGCGAGCCCCGCACTGTCGAGTGCTGCGGCCAGTGCCGCTTCGGCGCGATCCCAAAGCTCGTCGGAACCGACGCGTTTTTCCGGACGAGTGGACAGCTTCATTTCGACGTCGGTGAAACCGAAATCGCGATAAACGTCCATGGTCAGCTTGATAAACGCGGCGGATTCGGCCTGCATCTGCTCTTCGGTGCAGAAGATGTGAGCATCGTCCTGAGTGAAGCCGCGTACACGCATGATGCCGTGCAGCGCACCCGATGGCTCGTTACGGTGGCAGGCACCGAACTCGGCCAGGCGCATCGGCAACTCGCGGTAGCTCTTCAGGCCCTGGTTGAACACCTGCACGTGGCACGGGCAGTTCATTGGCTTGATGGCGTAATCGCGGTTTTCCGACTGGGTGGTGAACATGTTGTCGGCGTAGTTGGCCCAGTGCCCGGATTTCTCCCACAGGCTGCGATCAACGACCTGCGGGGTCTTGATCTCCAGGTAGCCGTTGTCACGCTGAACCTTGCGCATGTACTGCTCAAGCACTTGGTACAGGGTCCAGCCGTTCGGGTGCCAGAACACCATGCCCGGCGCTTCTTCCTGGATGTGGAACAGGTTCAGGCGCTTGCCGATCTTACGGTGGTCGCGTTTTTCAGCTTCTTCGATGCGCTGGACATAGGCGGCCAGTTGCTTCTTGTCAGCCCAGGCGGTGCCGTAGATACGTTGCAGCTGCTCGTTCTTGGCGTCGCCGCGCCAGTAGGCACCGGACAGCTTGGTCAGCTTGAACGATTTGAGGAAGCGCGTGTTCGGCACGTGCGGGCCACGGCACATGTCGACGTATTCTTCGTGGTAATACAGGCCCATGGCCTGCTCGTCCGGCATGTCTTCCACCAGACGCAGCTTGTAGTCCTCACCACGCGCAGTGAACACGTCGATCACTTCGGCGCGCGGAGTGACTTTCTTGATGACGTCGTAATCTTTTTCGATCAGCGCGTGCATGCGCTGCTCGATGGCCGCCATGTCGTCCGGCGTAAAAGGACGCTCGTAGGCGATGTCGTAATAGAAGCCTTCTTCGATAACCGGACCAATCACCATTTTCGCCGTTGGGTACAACTGCTTGACCGCATGGCCAATCAGATGCGCGCAAGAGTGGCGAATGATCTCCAGCCCCTCTTGATCCTTGGGCGTGATGATTTGCAGGGTGGCATCGGAAGTGATCAGGTCACTGGCGTCAACCAGTTTGCCGTCGACCTTGCCTGCCACGGTGGCCTTGGCCAGACCGGCACCAATGGATGCGGCGACCTCGGCTACGGAAACCGCATGATCGAATGAACGTTGACTGCCATCGGGAAGAGTAATAGTTGGCATGGCGCCTCCTCTCCTAGTGGTGACCCCTACCAAAGGTCACGTGGGTTGGGATGAGCCAGTACAAGATCCAATACCAGGCCGTTCAGTGATGAACGCCTGCCTTACAGCGGCAGGAGCCTTTCGGCCAACCGATAATCGAACCAGAGTGACTGGAGTGAACTAAAAAGAAACCGGCAAGGCGGCAAATGGCGCGCCTGGAAATGGCCAGGGCATCGATGCTAGCACAGATGAACGGTCATCGCGCCCACGCCTTCTTACGCAAAGACAAAATAGCGGCGAAAGTGAACTTGGGCTGTACGCATGCCCTCAAACCCACTGAGAATCGCCGTTCGTCCTCGAATTAAAGGAGCACTTCATAATGCGTTTTACCCCTACTCTCGCGCTCGCCGCCTCCCTGACCTTCTTGTCCCTCGGCGCGCAGGCTGCTGCCCCATCCAACTGGCCGGCCGGCGCACGTGACAGCTTCGTCAACGATTGCAGTGCCGCCGCCAGCCAGAACGTTGACGGCAAAACGGCCAAAGCGCACTGCGAATGTGGCGCCGACAAGATCAATGCCGAATTGACCACTGCCGAGATCAAGGAACTCATGACCAATCCGAACGCCAGCGCGCCCCTTAAAAACAAAGCGGTCGCGGCAATTTCGTCCTGCAAAGTCGTGAAGAAAAAGTAAGATGGCCGGCGATCAGACGGCCGTTTTGCGCTAAAAACAGCCCGAAAACTGCGATTTCGCACAAATTACGCAGCTTTTAAGGCTTTTTTTACCAGCTGATATTTCGCGCCAAAGCCCCGTAGATCGGGGCCTTCAGCCGACAAAACAGCTAAACGCAACGCTATTGATTAGCAAACAATGCCTTGGGGGGGCTCCCAAGCCGAACATTTCGACTATGATACCCCGGTGTGCCCAGTTGGCCTGAGCAGCACAGCACTACTGAAAATATATGTTTCTTGGAGATACACCATGTCTAATCGCCAAACCGGCACCGTTAAATGGTTCAACGATGAAAAAGGCTTCGGCTTCATCACTCCTCAAGGTGGCGGTGACGACCTGTTCGTACACTTCAAAGCTATCGAAAGCGACGGTTTCAAAAGCCTGAAAGAAGGCCAGACCGTTTCCTTCGTGGCTGAGAAAGGCCAAAAGGGTATGCAAGCTGCACAGGTTCGCGGCGAGTAATTCTCCGCTGAGCTAAAAAAAACCCCGTCCATGTGACGGGGTTTTTTATGGGCGCTGCAAAAGCAGCGATCAGCCGCAGTTGACGCGCGTGATCACCAGGTTGTCGTCGGTGTTCAGATTCAAGCGGTCGGAGCGGTATTCCAGCGTGATCATATCGTTGGGCTTGAGGATCCGCGCATTCTGCGCACCAGCGCGACTACGGGCCTGCTCCAGCAACTGGGGCGAAGCTTTCTGGCCGATTGTGAACTCGGCAGCCTTTGACTCACAGCGGCTATGACCGGCATCGGTCACGGCGGTGTCTTTGGCTGGCTCAGAGGTACCTGGGGTGCTGCAACCCGCCAACGCGAGTGCTGCCAACAAAGTACCGAATGACGCGAGCTTCCAAGGCATGAAGCCTCCTATGATTAAAAATGGACAGAGATCGTGCGACAGTGGTCTGGCGGATTGGTTTCAAGACGTAAACCGTCGTTGGGCAAGTCTGCCTGACTCTCAACGAGCGTTCGCCCGGACAATCGTGACCAGATATGAACGCAATCAGTAGATGTCGATATAGTCAAACGGTGGATTAGGCCAGTTCTGCTGCAGGGCATTGAAAATCTGCGTGACCCAGACCTCGTCGCTCGCCGCGACATTGCCAACGTAACCGGAGCCCTTGGCCCAGGTCTCCAGGCGAAACAGCAGGCCATCCGTGTCAGTGCCCCCCACCACTCCAGAAGACAGGTAGGCAATCCCGGCCTTGGTCACACGCAGTTGGGTGTGTTCGTCGTCACTGGCGCTGGCGATCAATTGTCGTACGGCGGCCAAGGTGAGGTTATCGGGGTTATTCAAATCGATTTGCACACGGTTTCCCCGGCAATTAAACAGAGGGACAGTGTCGCACAGCACTCGCTTCATGCCTAAGTAGCAGTGCCAAACACCGCGCAAAATGCTTAACTGCGCCCGGTAGAACCGCGCTCCAGCGCATTGCCCCCGTATTTCAGCCCGTGAGATTTCCATGACCACCGTAACGCTGCAAGCCGACATCAAAGCCAAGTGGCCACAAGGACAAAGCTCCTACAGCCCCGGAAGCCCGGAGGAACTGGCAATCATCGGTATCGACCTGCTGGTCAAGGAACTCGGCACCCAGGCGGCACAAGCCTTCATCGGCCAGGTATTCGAGAAGTACCCGGCCGATCATATGGGGGCACACAACCCCGAGCGCGAATAAGAACCGGCCGACGAACGTCGACCGGCAAGCGGTTTACTTCAGACGCGCCAGGCGCTCGTCAACAGATCGAAAAAGCCCTGGGCGTCGCCGTTCTCAACCCAGAACGCGTTCTTCGGTTGTTTCAGGCCGTCGTACCAATCGACGATAGTCTGGCCGAAAGTCGGGCCCTCGCGACTGTCCACCACCACATTGACCTCGCGGCCACTGAACAGCGAAGGCTTGAGCAGGTAGGCAACCACTGTGGCGTCATGCACCGGGCCGCCGGGGATGCCATAGTGCTCCATATCGCCTTTGACGTATTCGTTGAGAATATCGCTGACGACCTTGCTGGCATTGTTCTTGAGGTCGGCGATCTTTTTCAGACGCGCTTCACTGGTCAGCACCTTGTGGGTCACATCCAGCGGCAGATAAGTCAACTTGACGCCACTCTTGAGCACAATCTCAGCCGCAATCGGGTCGGCAAACAGGTTGAACTCGGCAACCGGCGTGATATTGCCGCCATTGAAATGCGCGCCACCCATCACCACTACCTCCTTGATGCCCTGGGTGATTTCCGGGTCCTGGGTCAATGCCAGCGCCAGGTTGGTCTGTGGGCCAAGCATGGCAATCGTGATGCTGTGAGGCTTCGCGGTGCGCAAGGTCTTGATCAGGTAATCGACGGCATTGCCCTCGGCGAGGCCCTTTTTAGGCTCATGCACGGTGACGCCGGAAATGCCTTCCTTGCCATGAATGTTTTCGGCATAGATCGGCTTGCGCAGCAGCGGCGCTGGCGCACCGGCGTAGACCGGGATGTCCTCGCGCCCTGCCCACTCGCGGGCCAGGCGGGCGTTGCGCGAAGTCTTGTCCAGGCGCACGTTGCCGGCGACGGTGGTCAAGGCACGGATGTTCAATTCGTCCGGGGAGGCCATGGCAAAGAGCAAGGCCACCACATCGTCGGCACCTGGGTCGGTATCGATGATGAGGTCGATTTTTCCGCCGCGTGGGCGCTTGCAGCAGTGAGCGCGGACAAAAGCAGGACACTCCGAAACAGATTTCTCAGGATTGGAATACCACGTTGCATAAAACACTCCTTGTCGTTGGGGAACTCTAGAACGTTACGCCGGACACCAGCGCGATATTGCAGTAAGGCTGGCATTCGCCGGTGCGTACAACGGCCCGCGCCTGGCGGCTCAGCTGCTTGAAGGCTTCATGACTGAGCAGACGTCGCTCGCCAAGAGCGGCCTGCTCATTCAGCACATTCAATTCAGACAGCGCGGGTGGCTGCTTGAGCAGGATTTCCTCCGCCAGCACGTGGCTTTCCACCTGCATCTCACTGAGCACGATACGCAAGGTGCTGATGAAGTCAGGAATACCTTTGGTCAATGCCAGGTCGATCAACTCGACGCCCGGCGGCACCGGCAAGCCTGCATCACCGATCACCAGAATGTCGCCATGGCCCAGGGAGGCGATCACCCGCGACAGCGCGATATTGAGCAGAGGGGTCTTTTTCATAAAGGTACAAAACCTTGAACGTCATGCAGCGTAGGAATGGAGGGTTGCGCACCGGCACGGGTGACTGACAATGCTGCCGCGACCTGGCCAAAACGGATGGCCTCGGCTTCACTTTTACCGCTGGCCAGGGCCGCGGCAAAACCACCGACAAAGGTATCGCCGGCAGCCGTGGTATCCAACGCCTTGACCTTGGGCGCCACCAAGTGCTCAAAGCCTTTGCCATCCGCAAACAATGCGCCTTGGGCGCCGAGGGTGATAATGACTTTGCCCGCCCCGGCCTTGATCAGTTGTGTGGCAGCCACTTTGGCACTGTCCAGAGAATCGACTGTCACACCGCTCAGTGCGGTGGCTTCGCTTTCGTTGGGAATCAGATAGTCGACCGAGGCGTACCAATCGGCAGGCAACGGCGCGCTGGCCGGCGCCGGATTGAGGATCACCGTCTTGCCCAGCTCGCGGCCGCGCTTGAGGGCATACGCCACGGTATCCATCGGCACTTCAAGCTGGCAGATGATCACATCGGCAGCCTGCAACACCGCATCAGACGCCTGCAGTGATGCGGGTGTCAGTTCACCATTGCTGCCAGCGACAATCACAATCGCGTTCTGGCTGCTGTCATCCACCACGATCAACGCCACGCCGCTGGAACCGTCCACGGTGCTGACGGCTTGGCAATCGATACCTTCCACCAGCAATGCACCACGCAACTCGGCGCCGTAGGCATCGGTACCAACACAGCCGATCATTGCCACGCTCGCCCCCAGTCGCGCCGATGCCACGGCCTGGTTGGCGCCCTTGCCGCCCGGCACCGTGGAAAACGTTTGGCCGATCAGGGTCTCACCGGCACGGGGCAGCCGGCTGGCGCGGGTGACCAGGTCCATGTTCAAGCTGCCTACTACCACTACTTTTGCTGGCATACATCAGTACTCATCAATTCGGTTCAGCGGTATTGCGCGAACACACCGGCGACGGGCGCCGTCGACTCGCGCAATACGATGCTCGGCGTCACGATGCGTTGATCGATCGGCAGTTGGGGTGTTGCAATGCGTCGCAGTAAAAGCTCGGCGGCCATCTCGCCCAGTTGCAGGATCGACTGGCCGACCGTGGTCAGCGCCGGGTACACGTAGCGGCCCATTTGAATGTCATCGAAGCCGATCACCGACAGCTCGCCCGGCACGCGGATATTGCGTTCGGCTGCGGCACGCAACACGCCGAAGCCGATCATGTCGTTACTGGCAAAAATCGCGCTGGGCGGGTTTTCCGCCAGCAATTGCACGGCAGCAGCATAACCGCCGGTGCTGGTGAAGTCGCTTTCCTGAGTGCGATTGGCCACGACTTCCACACCTGCCTCGCGCAGCGCACGGTGGTAACCCGCCAGGCGCATTTGCGCGACACGGGTATGGGCCGGGCCGCCGATGCAGGCGATGTCCCGGTGCCCCAGCTCCAGCAAGTGCCGGGTCGCCAGGTAAGCGCCCTCCTCATGGTCGATACGCACCAAGTCGACATCAATGCCGTCCAGCGCCCGGTCGACAATCACCATGGGCGTGCGCACCGCGCTCAAGCCGCGGCGAGGCCGCTGTCATCGCCGCCCACTGAAGTCACGATCAAGCCGTCAATGCGTTTTTCCAGCAACACCCGCAAATAGCTGCGCTGCTTTTCTGCGTTGTCGTCGGAGTTGCACAGGATCACGCAGTAGCCGTTGCGCTCGCAGTAATCCTCGATACCCCGCGCCAACTCGGCAAAATACGGGTTGAGGCTGTTGGGCACCAGCAAGCCGATGGTGGCTGTGGTCTTGGCCTTGAGCGAGCGTGCGACGGCGCTGGGCACATAGTCGAGCTGCTTGATTGCAGCTTCGACCTTGACCCGTACCGGCTCGCTCACTGGGCGCGTCTTGTTCACCACATGCGACACGGTGGTGTAGGAAATTCCTGCAAGCGCGGCCACATCCTTGATCGTTGCCATGGCTCAGGCTCGCCGACTGGCGCGTTGGCTGCGGTACGTATCGAGGACCACCGCAATCACGATCACGGCACCGGTGATAATGCGTTTGGTGGGCTCGGTGGCGCCGATCTGCGCCAGGCCTGCGGCCAATACCGAAATAATCAACACACCAAAAAAGGTACTGATCACCGAACCGCGCCCGCCCATCAGGCTGGTGCCGCCGATCACCACCGCGGCGATCACTTGCAGCTCCAGGCCGGAGCCAGCATTCGGATCTGCGGCCTCCAGGCGCGAAATCTGGAACAACGCGGCCACGCCGGCCAGCAGGCCCATCAGGCTGAACACCAGAATCTTGTAGGGTTTGGGATTAATCCCTGCCAGTCGCACGGCTTCCTCGTTGGTGCCGATACCGATCAGGTAACGGCCAAACACGGTACGCGTCAGTACAAGCTGCGCAACGATGATCACCAGCAAGGCGATGATGAAGGACGGTGAAATACCGAACGCAATCGGGTTGGACAGCCAGGCAAACGAATCACCGATGTAGGCCGTGCGCGAACCGGTCATCTGGTACGCCACGCCCCGAGCCATTTCCAATACGCCGAGGGACACGATAAACGAAGGGATTCGCCAGGCCACGGTGATCGAGCCGGTGATGGTGCCGGCCAACGCGGCACAGCCCATGCCGAGCAGTGCGGCGGGCAATACGCTCCAGCCCCATCCAAGGATCGCTACGCTGACGGCCGATGCCGCCAACGCCAGGACCGAGCCTACCGACAGGTCGATACCGCCGATGATCAGGATGAACGTCATGCCCACCGCCAGCACCATCAGGTCCGGGATCTGGTTGGCCAGGGTGCTGAAGGTGTCATAGGACAGGAAGTGGTCGCTGAGCACCGAAAACAGCGCAATCATCGCGAGCAAGGCACCCGCCAGCCCCAGATAGGTACCCAGGCCGTAGAAGTTGCCGCCAGTTTTACCGGGGGTCGTTGTGGTTTTCATGGGGTATCCCTAAGCACTGCGTCATTGAGCAGCGCATCACGTTTCTGATAGCCGGCAAAGGCGGCGGCGAGCAATTCGTCCTGGGTCCAGCTGTCGCGCTCGAAGGTCTCGATCAAGCGCCCGGCAGAGAGCACGCCGATGCGGTCGCAGATGAGCATGAGTTCACGCAAGTCGCTCGATACCACCACCAGTGCTTTGCCTTGGCGGGTCAATTCGCCGAGCAAGGCATAAATGTCGAACTTGGCACCCACGTCGATGCCGCGGGTGGGCTCGTCGAACAACATCACCGAGCAATCGCGCTCCATCCAGCGGCCGATCACCACTTTCTGCTGGTTGCCGCCGGACAGCTCTGACACCAGTTGCGCCGGGCTGGAACTGCGGATACGCATGGCGTCAATCTGGCGCTTGGCCAATGCGGTTTCGTCGCGGCTGTTTACCACACCGCCGCCAGAGATTTCCGGCATGTTGCCCAGAGCAATATTGGCACTGATGGACTGGGTCAGCAGCAGGCCTTCGCCCTTGCGGTCTTCAGTGATCAGGGCGATGCCATGCCCCACTGCATCCACCGGCGAGCGAATGCTCACCACCCGGGCCGGTGAGCCCAAGGCCACGGTGCCGCTGTCGGCCAGGTCAGCACCGAAGATCAAACGCAGCAATTCGGTACGGCCAGCGCCGATCAGGCCGGAAATGCCATAGATCTCGCCCGCACGCACCTCAAAGGACACGTCGCGGACTTTGTCCGAGCGGCTCAGCCCTTTGACGGTCAGGGCCGGGCCGCCAATGCTGCGCGGGCCAAGGTCGATGTGTTCACCCAACTCGCGACCGACCATCAAGGTGACCAGTTGCTCGCTGTTGTAATTGGCCATCGGCTCGACGCAGACCAGTTTGCCGTCGCGCAATACCGCAATGCGTTGGGCGACGCGGGCCAACTCTTCCAGCCGGTGCGAAATGTAGATAATCGCCACGCCCCGAGCCTGCAGGCGGGTGATTTGTTCAAACAGCATCTCGACTTCCCGGGCCGTGAGCATGGCGGTGGGTTCGTCGAGGATCAGTACGTGGCAGTCGCCAATCAGGTTGCGGGCAATCTCGACCATTTGCTGATGGCCGATGCCCAGGCTGCCGACCAGCGTGTCCGGGTCAATGGCGTCGAGGCCGACCTGAGCCATGGCCTCGATCGCGGCTTTGCGCAGTTGCTTGCGGCTGATCCAGCCACAGTGGCTGGGCAGGTTATCCAGGAACAGGTTTTCGGCCACGGTCAGCGTCGGCAGCAGGTTGAGTTCCTGCATGACCATGCGCACGCCCAGTGCTTCAGCCTGGGTACGGCTGGCGGGACAGTAATCCTGACCATTGAATTGCATGTGCCCGGTGGTCGGCGTGACCAACCCGCCGATGATCTTCGACAAGGTGCTTTTGCCTGCGCCGTTCTCACCGGTCAGCGCCAGCACCTCCCCTCGGTTGAGCGTGAGGGTGATGTCGGACAGAACCGGTTGGGCATAGGTCTTACCGATACCGCTGACCGAGAGGACAGCGTTCGGGGCGGAAGATGACATAGGAAAATCTCCAGGCGCCCGCTCAGAACGAGCGGGCGCTGTTGGGTACCGCCAGGATTACTTCTTGAGGACGAGTTCGACCGGGGTTTCGATCACGCCGTCTTTGGCATCGACTTTCTCACCCTTGACCAGCTTGAGCGCATTCTGGATACCGAACACTGCTTGCTGGGCAGCCGCCTGGTCGGCAGTCGCCAGGACGCGGCCGTCCTGCAGCATCGGCTTGATCGCTTCGATATTGTCGTAACCCACCACCACTACCTTGCCCGCCTTGCCTGCCGCACGTACGGCGGAGACGGCGCCCAGGGCCATGTTGTCGTTACCGGCCAACAAGGCCTTCAGGTCCGGGTATTCGCTCAGCATGGCCGAGGCGACTTTCTGGCCCTGGTCGATTTCCCAGTTGCCGGATTGGGTGGAAACGATCTTCATACCGGCAGCGTCCATCGCATCCTTGTAGCCAGCGGTGCGTTGCTGGGCATTGGTGGTGGTCGGTACGCCTTCAATGATGCCGACCTTGTCGCCTGCGGTCAGTTGCTTGGCCAGGTAGTCGCCCACCAGTTTGGAGCCTTTGCGGTTGTCAGGGCCGACGAAGGGAATCTCGAGATTTTTGCTTTTCAACACGCCCGGGTCCAGGCGGTTGTCGATGTTGACGACCTTGATACCGGCGTCGGAGGCTTTCTTCAGCACGGTGACCAGCGCCTTGGAGTCAGCAGGCGCGATGACGATGGCGTTGACCTTGGCGAGGATCATTTGGTTGACGATGTCGATCTGCGCGCTGGTATCGGTTTCGTTCTTGATGCCGTTGGTGATCATGTCGAAATCGGCGGCGTGGTCTTTCTGGTACGCCTTGGCACCGTCTTGCATGGTGACGAAGAATTCGTTGGCGAGGGACTTCATCACCAGGCCGACCTTGGGTTTGGCGGCGTCGTCAGCGAATGCAGAGGACAGGGGTAAAGCGGCGGATGCGGCAGCAAGCACAGCGACAGCAAGAAGACGTCCAGCGAATGGCAGCTTCATGGGTTCACTCCGATCTTATGATTATTGTGAGCAACGCTTGCACCGAAGAATGCTTCGGCAACCCTCCACCCGGGTGGCTGATACGAGCTTTCACAGCACTTTTGAAGCACGCCGTGAAATATCTCGCAAACGTTTGCGTTGAACAAACTATGAGAACCTTGTCGAGATTTGTCAACGGAAGAACACTTCCTTTCATGCAAGGCCTCTAGCTCCTGCCGTCCCGTGCGGCGAAAGGACGTTATTAAACATTTCCCCCATCGTTTCGTCCTCTGAAACATCAGACTTCGGCAGGCGACCCAGGATTTTCCGGTGATAATTTTCGGACAACCGAACGCAATCGCACAGCTTGTTCGGAAAGCCGGACAGCCGCCTCATACAACCCGTCTCGACAACGACAATAATCGTTATAAATCAATAATTTATTTTATATCCGCGAGCACAACAAGCCTGGTACAAATCCTGCTCTTACCCAGCACCTCGTGGCATTCAGAATCGCCCGGGCGCTCTAGATGAACCTGCTACAGCACTCATCAAAAACCAGAGAGAAAAATAATGAAATCTGCACTGAAGAATTTTGTTCCGGGCGCGTTAGCCCTGCTGCTGCTGTTCCCCGTTGCCGCTCAGGCAAAAGAAGTCGAATCCAAGACCAAGCTGGCCAACGTGGTGATCCTCGCCACCGGTGGCACCATTGCCGGCGCTGGCGCCAGCGCCGCCAACAGCGCCACTTACCAGGCGGCCAAAGTCGGTATCGAGCAATTGATCGCCGGTGTTCCTGAGCTTAGCCAGATCGCCAATGTGCGTGGCGAGCAAGTGATGCAAATTGCGTCCGAAAGCATCAACAACGAAAACCTGCTGCAACTGGGTCGCCGGGTCGCCGAACTGGCCGACAACAAAGACGTGGATGGCATCGTGATCACCCACGGTACCGACACCCTGGAAGAGACGGCCTACTTCCTGAACCTGGTGGAAAAAACCGACAAGCCCATCGTAGTGGTCGGCTCCATGCGTCCAGGCACCGCCATGTCGGCCGACGGCATGCTCAACCTGTACAACGCCGTGGCTGTAGCCGGCAGCAAAGACGCGCGTGGTAAAGGCGTGCTGGTCACCATGAACGACGAGATCCAATCGGGTCGCGACGTCAGCAAGATGATCAATATCAAGACCGAAGCCTTCAAGAGCCCTTGGGGCCCGCTGGGCATGGTGGTCGAAGGCAAATCCTACTGGTTCCGCTTGCCTGCCAAGCGCCACACCATGGATTCGGAATTTGACATCAAGACCATCAAAAGCCTGCCCGATGTGGAAATCGCCTACGGCTACGGCAACGTAAGCGACACCGCCTACAAAGCCCTGGCCCAGGCTGGCGCCAAAGCCATCATCCACGCCGGTACCGGCAATGGTTCGGTGTCGTCCAAAGTGGTGCCTGCGCTGGTGGAACTGCGCAAGCAAGGCGTGCAGATCATTCGCTCTTCCCACGTGAATGCCGGCGGTATGGTGCTGCGTAATGCCGAGCAGCCAGACGACAAGTATGACTGGGTTGCTGCCCTCGACCTGAACCCGCAGAAAGCGCGGATCCTGGCGATGGTTGCCTTGACCAAGACCCAGGACAGCAAAGAACTGCAACGGATCTTCTGGGAATATTGATTCCTGACTGTACAGGTGGCGAGGGAGTTTGCTCCCTCGCCACAGCAACCTCCCTATTCCTCTCTCCCCGCCCTACACCTAACTCCCTAATTCGTTGTCAGACGAACTTCTTGAATTTTAAGCAGTTGCGAAATTGCCCACAGTTAAATACTGTATGCACATACAGCTTACCAAGGAGTATTCCGTGGCAAAATCCTCTTCCGCAGCGCCCACCCCACCTGATGCCTACACACGCCTGGCAACTCGCGTGCAAAAGATCATCAATTCCACCAACGCGCAAAAAGCCAAGGCAGCCTTGCTCTTCCGTTTGCCGGAAGAACCGGAGGACGAGTGGCAGCGTTTGCTGGAAGAGATCGCGGAGAACGACAACGTCACCCTCGCCTATCGAGATGACGGTGGCGTGCAGATTTTCTGGGTTGTGCCGAAGGAAGATTGATTGAATGAGTGCCCGTTTTATTGCTGTGTGTTGCCTGTTTTTTGCCGTTACCGCTCATGCGCAGGCACCCAGAACCTTCAGTGAAGCCAAGAAAGTCGCCTGGACACTCTACGCCCCGCAATCCACCGAGTTCTATTGCGGCTGCAAGTACAGCGGCAACCGAGTGGACTTGAAAGCCTGCGGATATATCCCACGCAAAAATGCCAGCCGCGCCGCACGCATCGAGTGGGAGCACATTGTTCCAGCCTGGCAGATTGGGCACCAGCGTCAGTGCTGGCAGGAGGGTGGGCGCAAGAACTGCACGCGCCATGACGACGTGTTCAAGCGTGCCGAAGCAGACCTGCACAATTTGGTACCGAGTATCGGCGAGGTCAACGGCGACCGAAGCAACTTCAGTTTTGGCTGGCTGCCGGTGCAAAACGGGCAATACGGTTCATGCCTGACCCAAGTGGATTTCAAGGCCAAGAAGGTGATGCCGCGCCCGTCCATTCGCGGGATGATCGCGCGCACCTACTTCTACATGAGCAAACAATACGGCTTGCGCCTGTCGAAACAGGATCGCCAGTTGTACGAAGCCTGGAACAAGACCTACCCGGTACAAGCCTGGGAGCGCCAGCGTAACCAGACAGTGGCGTGTGTGATGGGGCGTGGCAATGAGTTTGTCGGCCCGGTCAATCTGAAAGCCTGCAGTTAACCTGGGCGGCACGGCCGCCCAAGCGGCCCGTTACTGTGCGGGTTGGTGTTCGATGATCTCGGATACCGTGTCGGTTTTCTTGGCACGGGCCATCTTTTCGTTAAGCAGCGTCTGCTTTGCCTCAGCTTCGGCCCTGGTTGCAAACGGCCCCAGCAGCACGTCGTCCTTGCCGTCGACTTTCACGATATAAAAATTGAAACCATGTTCGAGCAACCAGGCGGTCAGGTCGGTGATCGCCTGGAGCTTGTGGTCCGGCGGACCGACTCGCAGGTCCCACTCCTGAGCAGCAATCGCGCCGGTCTGTGGCTGGCTTTCGGTCACGGCAGGCTTGGCCTTGGGGGCGTCGACAGGTTTACCTTCACCGCAACCGGCCAACGCCAACACCGCAATTGCCATCGCTACTTTACGCACTGCCCTGCTCCTTTAAGGATAAAGAGGCAACTTTATCATTCACTGTCTATTCTGGCCGTCATAAACGTTGGCTTAAACAATGCGAATGATGTATCCCAGACCTGTATGATGCCGCCATGGGAATTAATGTCGCCTCTATGCGTCCTAAAAGAGGCAGTCACAGGGAAGCGCTTAGCAGTAAGCTACACACATCCGACACCTGCCCTGTTTGAAACATGTGTCCTAAAAGCAATCAAGGAGAAGTCCATGCTTATACTCACCCGCAAAGTCGGTGAAAGCATAAACATCGGTGATGACATTACGATCACCATCCTCGGCGTCAGCGGCCAGCAAGTACGAATCGGCATCAACGCACCCAAGGATGTTGCCGTGCATCGCGAGGAGATCTACCAGCGCATCCAGGCCGGTCTGACCGCCCCGGACAAAAACCAGACGCCTTGAAGCACCCTCAGTAGCCAGCCCTTTCGTTCATGTAACGGCTGGCGAAAACCTTTTCGAACTGTTCTTGGGTTAATGGCACGACTCGGTTTTTTAGTGTCAGCCCACCGCGCTCTGCAAGTACAACAAGCCATCAGTTCCGCGCTGCACCTGCACCTGTTCATACCCTTCAATCGAAGGATGCTCAGTGAGCATGGGCTTGAGGTGCGTCGACGTCACGACCAGCACATCCGCTCCAGCCGCCTCCCCCGCACGAATCCCCACCGTCGCATCTTCAAACACCAGGCAGTCCTGCACCGGTACACCGAGGCGTTGTGCACCCAGCACATAACAGGCGGGGTTCGGCTTGCCGATGGCCACGTCTTCGGCCGTGACCAGCACCGCCGGCGGCGTAATGCCCGCTGCCTGCAACCGACGTAATGCCAACGCCTTTGGTGCAGAGGTAACCAGCGCCCACTGATCACCGGGCAGGTTATTAAGAAACTCGACAGCACCGGAAATCGCCACGACGCCGTCCACGTCATTGATTTCAGCCTCGGTAATCCACTGCGCTTCAACCTGCGGATCAACACCGGGCAATGCCTGGCGCGTGATGGTGTCAATTGCCCGCGCACCATGAATGGTGGTCAGGAAGGCCGCTACATCCAGCCGATGGCGTTCAGCCCAGGTGCTCCAAACACGCTCGGCGGCGGCGATGGAGTTGAGCAGGGTTCCGTCCATATCGAACAGGAAGGCGCGGTAAGGGCGGGCAAGTACGGCTGAACCTCGGATAGACACTGCAGGATTTCCTCGTGAGCTGAAACGAATAATCGGCCCGCTGCAATCTACGGATCACCTCCTGAGTTGTAAACGCTGATGCCCGAACCGCGAGGCAATCATTACGAACTTGTCATCATTCTGTTGGTTGGCTGTACGCGGCCACGGGTTACCGTGAACGCACTGGCACGACTCAATGCGCCAACCACAATTGATCCGGCTACACTGGCGCCAGTATTGAATCAGAGCACTCCCATGAACATCCTCGTGATCGAAGACGAACCCAAGGCCGGCAATTACCTGCTCAACGGCCTACAGGAATTGGGCCACTCCGTCAGCCTGGCCCGTGATGGCGTGGACGGCCTGTACCAAGCGCTGGAAACTCCGTTCGACGTGATCGTGCTCGATGTAATGATGCCGAAAATGGACGGCTGGGAAGTACTGCGTCGCCTGCGTAAGGACGCCGATACCCCAGTGATTTTTCTGACGGCGCGCGACGACATTGCCGACCGCATCAAAGGCCTGGAACTGGGTGCCGATGACTACCTGATCAAGCCCTTCTCCTTCGCCGAGCTGGTAGCACGCCTGCGCACCCTGAACCGTCGCGGCCCGAGCCGGGAAGAAGAGCAGCTGCAGATCGCCGACCTGCACATCGACGTACTGAAACGCCGCGTCACACGCGCCGGTACACGCATCACCCTGACCAATAAAGAGTTCGCCCTGTTGCACCTGTTCGCCACTCACCAGGACCAGGTACTGTCGCGTTCGTTGATTGCCTCGCGGGTGTGGGACATGAACTTCGACAGCGATACCAACGTGGTGGACGTGGCCGTACGGCGCCTGCGCCTTAAAATCGACGACCCGTTCCCGCTCAAGTTGATCCAAAGCGTGCGGGGCATCGGCTACCGTTTCGATACCCAGCCATGACCCACCGCCGTCATTATTCCCTGACCCTTCGCCTGGCCGTGATCTTCGCCCTGCTCGCCTTTGCCCTGCTCGCCACCCTCGGCGTGGTGCTGTACCGCGAGCTGGAGCGCGAACTGATCCTGAGTGACGACGTACAATTGATTTCCCGGGTGAATCAACTGCGCAACCTGCTCAACGACAGCAACACACTGGACCTGATCAGGACCAAGCCGGAACTGTTCCAGAATATGCTGGGCAACCGCGAATCGGTGCTGAGCATCGCCGCACCCGGCCAAAAGCCGCTGCTGCTGGTGAACCCCGGCAACATCGAGCTGCCAACCATTAAGCCAGTCCCCAAAGACCACATCCTCACACTGAACGACGTGCAGCACCTGCCAGGTGTGAATGGCGTGCCCTTCTCCACCCTGGCCGCGTCCATCGACTCCGGCGACCTGGGCAGCCTGCAAGTCACCAGCGGGCGCCTGATGACCGAGCGGACCGCCCTGCTCGCCAGCTACCGGTTGAGCGTGTATCTCCTGGCGAGCGTTGCCGCGATCCTCCTCGCACTGGCCGGCTACCTGTTGGTGCATCGCGGCCTGCTGCCCTTGCGTCGTCTGGCTCGACACGCTCAAGGCATCGGCGTCGGCAACCTGGCCGAACGCCTCGACAGCCAGGGAGTACCGAAAGAGCTGCTGCCGATGATCGACTCGTTCAACACCATGCTTGAGCGCCTGGCCAAGGGCTTTGTGCAACTGGGGCAAGTGTCCACCGACATGGCCCATGAACTGCGCACGCCAATCAACAATCTGCTGGGGGAAACCCAGGTCGCCCTGCAACAGAACCGCAGTATCGAAAGTTATCAGCAGCTCTTGGCCTCCAATGTCGAAGAGCTTGAGCGCCTGGCGCGGATGCTCGACAACATGCTGTTCCTGGCCCGCACCGATCCAGCCAGCGCCCTGCGCCAGCGCCAGGAATTGAGCGCGGCGGATGAAGTGGCGCGCATCGCCGATTACTTTGAAGGCTTGGCAGGCGACGCAAACATCCGTATTCGTGCCGAGGGCGAAGGTGTGATCTGGGCCGAACCGATGCTGCTGCGCCGGGCCCTGGCGAACCTGTGCGCCAATGCCATCAAATACGGCGCACCAGGGTCCGAGTTAGTGATCCAGACAATTGCAGACGCCGAGGGCATCCACCTGAGGGTCACAAATCAGGGTGAAACTATTGCGGCCAGGCATTTATCGCGGCTGTTCGAACGGTTTTACCGGGTGGACGAGTCACGGGAGCGTTCGGCCCAGTCCAATGGCCTGGGCCTGTCGATTGTGGCGACCATCATGCAGCTGCATAACGGTCGGTACAGCGTCAGCAGCGAGGCCGGTGAGACCTGTTTCGAACTGTTTTTCCCGGGCCGAGAGTTCAATCAAGGGCGCCATTGAGGACTTCGTAGATGATGCCCGTCGCAATGGCGACCAATATCAGGTCGGTGCCTGCCTGCTGCCACTCGTACCCGTCGTAACGGGGCAAGTGGCCCAGCAAGCGGCCATCCAGTTTCTTCGCAATGCCCGGCGGCAGCGGCTTGCCCCGCGCCAGGTTCTTCTGGATGCCAGGGGGCAACGCCGGCCCAGGGCGCCAGTAGTCGCGATAGCCACCCAGCACACTCAGCACGCTGCCACGATCGACATTGGGGCCATGGTTGCCCGACCCGCCCTTGCCTTTGGGTTTGTCATGCCCCTGGCCGCCTTGATTATTGCCTTTATTGTTACCTTGCCCCTTGCCATTGCCGGGATCCGCCAGCGCCATGCCGCCACCGGCAAACAGGACCAGCGACAGCGCGACTGACACAAACTTAGAAGACTTGATCATGGCGATTACCCAAGGCGGAAACGTAGTTGAACTGTAGTCGAAGTTAACAAAGCACGTGCACCGTTGCGAACTCATAAACCTTGCAGGTCATTGCAGGCAGTGCCTGTAACCAGAGGTAGACAGACTGCGGCAGATTCGCGCATCGTAGCGCCACCTATTTAACGGGCGCCCCCGTCCTCCAGCCAACAAGGGGCAACACCGGTGACCTCATCCACTGCCGACACCGGCCTCAGTACACAAACCCGTCTGATCGCCCTAGTGGTCGCCGTTACGTTTTTCATGGAAAACCTCGATGCCACGGTGATCGCCACCGCCCTGCCCACCATGGCGGCGGACTTCGGCGTGACACCGGTCGATATGAACATCGGTATCACCGCCTACATTCTTGCCGTGGCGATCTTCATACCGCTGTCCAGCTGGATCGCCGACCGCTTTGGCGCGCGCCGGGTATTTGCTGGCGCGATCATTGTCTTCACCCTCGCCTCATTGCTCTGCGGGCTCAGCCAAAGTCTCGATATGTTCGTGTTTGCCCGCGTCCTGCAAGGCATCGGCGGCGCGCTGATGGTGCCCGTGGGGCGTCTCGCGGTGCTGCGCAATACCGATAAAAAAGACCTGGTGAAGATGATCGCGGTGATTACCTGGCCTGGCCTGGTGGCGCCGATTCTCGGGCCGCTGGCGGGCGGGCTGATCGTCACGCATGCCTCGTGGCCCTGGATCTTCTACGTCAACCTGCCCTTGGGCGCCGTGGCCTTGTTAGCGGCCCTGTGGCTGGTGCCGGAAGGCCGCGAGACGAACGTGCGCAAGTTCGATGCAAAGGGGTTTGTCTTGCTGGCAGGCGCCTGCGTGGCGCTGCTGGGCGGGCTGGAGTGGCTGGGCAGCCAGACTGGAGAAATGCTCATCCCCGGCGTAGCGCTGGTCGTCGCCGGTTTGTTGCTGGCGGTATGGGCCGTGGACCATTGTCGACATTACACCGCCCCCTTGTTGCCGCTCGACACCCTGTCCATCAACACCTTCCGCGTGAGCATTTACGGTGGCTCATTGTTTCGCCTCGCCATCAGCGCCCTGCCCTTTTTGTTGCCCCTGTTGTTTCAAGTGGCCTTTGGCTTGTCACCCGTGGACGCGGGCCTGCTGGTACTCGCGGTATTCGCCGGCAACCTGGCGATGAAACCCTTTACCACCGCCATCATGCAGCGTTACGGCTTTCGCAAGGTGTTGCTGGTGAATGGGGTGATCGGTGTGGTGTCGATACTGGCTTGCGCGCTGTTCACGGCGCAGACGCCGTTCGCGCTGATTGCGTCCGTGTTGTTTGTGGGCGGGCTGTCACGCTCGATGCAGTTCACCTGCTACAACTCGATTGGCTTCGCAGATGTGCCCAAGGCGCGCATGAGTGAGGCGTCGGCGTTGTTCAGCCTGTCGTTCCAGCTCGCCATGGGCATGGGTGTGACGGTGGCGGCGCTGTTATTGCGCGCATCCATGACCGTGCGTGGGCATGAGGTTCAGGCGCAGGCGGGGGATTTTCGCGTGGCGTTCATCGGTGTGGCGTTGCTGGGGGTATTGGCGTTGGTGGACGTGTATCGATTGCCCAAGGGTGCAGGAGAAAGTGTACTGAACCGCTGATAAATACAGCGGTTCAACCCATTTTGCGGCAATCAGGCGGTGGTGCTGACCATTGAGCCCGACGTGCTGCCACCCTCTGCGGTGACGGCTTGCAATAGCGCCGAAGTCACCGTCTGCAACGCGGCAGAAGTGCCTGCAATTTGCGTTTGAGCCGCCGCCACAGCGGCAGCCTTGGCGTCTGCGCTCTGGTTGCTGGATTGGGCTTTCTGAAGAGCCTGCTGCTGCTGTTGAAGCTGCTGCTGCAACTGCTCGATCTGCTTTTTCAGCTCCTTGACCGTATCGGACTCCTTTGAGACCGAAGCAACCTGGCTGCCACCTCCTGCTCCCGCAGAACCTTTGGTCTCAGTGCTCGCGTCAACGGTTGCGCCGCTGGCGGCGCTGCTTGTGCTGTCGGTAGTGGCGGTATCCGTCGAGCTGACGGTGCTTGGAGTGCTGGCTACGGAAGCGGTAGTGCTAATGTTGATAAGCATGCCAAATGTCCGAGTGTTGGAGGTTTGCGCTCGTTATCGGCCTGGCATTTAAATACTTTAGGCAGCCTTTGATGCTTAGTCGCGACAGCCGAAAAGAGCTAACACGGAGGTAGGCGCAGAATTGGCGTTCTAAGGTGGGAGTTTTGCAAAAGTTTTGGCAAATCGCAGACAACAAAAAAGGGCCCACCTTTCGGTGAGCCCTTCTAGACCGCCCAGCAGAGCGGATTTTGTTTGGTAGGCGCGATTGGACTCGAACCAACGACCCCCACCATGTCAAGGTAGACCACGAAACAGATAC
>NZ_JADDUM010000157.1 GCF_015163715.1 Pseudomonas cyclaminis | reverse complement strand
GAGATCCAAATGTGGGAGGGGGCTTGCCCCGATAGCGGTGTATCAGTCAGCTTGTGTCTAACTGACCCACCGCCATCGGGGGCAAGCCTCCCACATTGTTAACCGTGACCGCTGGGTTATTTGTGTGTACCCAGCCACTCCAGCGCCGTGCGCCAGATGCAAATCCCCAGGAAATACGCCGACATCAACGACCACAACCCAAACGTCCACGGGTTGGTGTTCGGATAATCCACCACCATCAGGAAGCTGCACAGCAACCAGATGGTCGTCACGGCGATATTGATCGGCATGAAGCGCTTGACCCGGAACGGATGCAGGAACTTCATCGGCGTCACGGTCAGCAGCGCCAGGCCGATCACGGTGAGCAGGGTCACCCAGGCGTCCGGCTGGATGATGTACACGCACAAGGCAACCACGTTCCAGGCGGCGGGGAAGCCGACGAAGTAGTTGTCCTTGCTCTTCATGTTGACGTTGCAAAAGCAGAACAGCGACGAGACCAGGATCACCGACACCGTAAACAGGTGGGTAAACTCCGGCAGGTCGATGTAGCGGTAGATAAACAGCGCCGGAATGAACACGTACGTGAGGTAGTCGATCACCAGGTCCAGCACCGAGCCGTCAAAGCTGGGCAGTACCGTGCTGACATTGACCCGGCGCGCCAGGGAACCGTCGACGCCGTCCACCACCAGCGCCAGGCCCAGCCACAGCAGGCAGGCCTTGGGTGAGTTCTCCAGCAGCGCCAGGGTGGCCAGAAAGGCCAGCACCACGCCGGTGGCGGTGAAGCCGTGGGCGCCCCAGGCTTTGATTCTGGCTACATGCAGGGTCGATATCACGGGCGGTTCTCCAAAAGGTCAAACGGGGCAGCCGACAACGTGACGCCGTCGAGTCTGGCCGGGGAATGCAGGTATCGACCGGGAAGGGGGGCATAAGGTTCACCGCCCGGCGTATCACTTAGCGTAGCAAGCGTAGGACGTTTCGGCATCAGCCTTGACGGAACACCAAGGCCTTCAGGCCACTTTGTGCGTCAATATCCGGAAATTCTGCAGGGTTTTCCAGACGTTCCACAAAACGCAGGCCAGGAGCCTCGCGGGTAACGCCGTCGATCAGGAAGTCTTCGCCAAAGGCCGGGTCGTTCATGCAGGCGAGTACCGTGCCCTGCGCCGTGAGTAAGTCCGGCAGGCGACGCAATACGCGCTGGTAGTCCTTGGTCAGCAGGAAGCTGCCTTTCTGGAAGGACGGCGGGTCGATGATCACCAGATCGTAGGGGCCGCTGTTGATGACTTTGGCCCAGGACTTGAACAGGTCGTGGCCCAGGAAGGTCACTTTGCTCAGGTCATGACCATTCAGGCGATGGTTGTCGCGGCCACGGCTGAGGGCGCCACGGGCCATGTCAAGGTTGACCACATGGTCGGCGCCGCCTTCGATGGCAGCTACCGAGAACCCGCAAGTGTAGGCAAACAGATTGAGCACGCGCTGGCCCTTGGCCTGTTCGCGTACCCAGTTGCGGCCGTAGCGCATATCGAGGAACAGCCCGCTATTCTGCTTTTTACCCAGGTCGATCAGGTAACGCAGGCCGCCTTCGGTGATGGTCAATTCGTCGATGGCCTCGCCCACCAGCCATTCGGTGGTGCTTTGCGGCAGGTAGCGGTGTTGCAGGGCGACGGTGTGGGCGTCGAATCCGGCCCAGTCGATCTGCAACAGTTGCGCCTTGAGGGCGTCCAGGTGTTCGGTTTCCTTGAACAAAGCCACCAGCACCACGCCCTGCAGCCAGTCCACCGTCAGTTGCTCCAGACCCGGCCAGCAACGGCCACGGCCGTGGAACAGGCGCCGGGTTTCCGCAGGCGCAGTGGCCAGGGCATTGAGCAGGTGGGCGTGCAGGGTGGCGAGTGCGTCTGGGGTCATCGTTGAGCGTCGGTCGTTGAGCGGGCGGCATTTTAACCACAATTGAGGGGTTAAAAGGCAGCGATCAACGGGGGACCAAATGCCTCGCGGATAAACCCCGGCGCGATATACCGCTCGTAATGCGCCTCGGACAGCAGGAAAAACTCGCGGTCGATCGCATCGCGCAGATCCGCCAGGTGGCGGTCACGAAACTCCGGCAATAACGCCAGCCCATACGCGTCCAGCTTGGAAATCACCCGCGCACCCCGTGCGATCAACTGGTAGGCCCAGCAGTAGGGGGATTGGTGCGGCATAAAGCGGATCTTGCGGTCTTCCAACTGCTGGCGCAGGCGCTGTGGATCAAACACCTCCAGCTTGCTGGCCATCACCTGCACCAGCAATTGCTCAAGGCGCAGCCACACCGCCTGTTTTTCCTCGGCGTTGTAGCCATTCCACTGGATGACTTCATGGTGATATCGCTTGCAGCCGCGGCAGACCAGATCGCCGTAGACGGTGGAGCAGAGGCCGACGCAAGGGGTCTTGATGGTTTGGTTGGGCATAAGAGAGTGTTTGTAAGCCGATGGAGCACCGATAACCAATTTGGGAGGGGGGCTTGCCCCCTCCCACATTTTTGGTCAGTGTTGAATCAATCCCAGCTCAGCGCGCCGCCGGTCTGGTACTCGATCACACGGGTTTCGAAGAAGTTCTTCTCTTTCTTCAAGTCCATGATTTCGCTCATCCACGGGAACGGATTCGTCGTCCCCGGATACTCTTCCTTCAACCCAATCTGCGACAGACGACGGTTAGCGATGAACTTGAGGTAATCCTCCATCATCGCCGCATTCATCCCCAACACACCGCGAGGCATGGTGTCGCGAGCGTATTCGATCTCCAGCTGAGTCCCTTGCAGGATCATCTGGGTCGCTTCTTCCTTCATCTCGGCGTCCCACAAATGTGGGTTTTCGATTTTGATCTGGTTGATCACGTCGATACCGAAGTTCAGGTGCATCGACTCATCGCGCAGGATGTACTGGAACTGCTCGGCCACGCCGGTCATTTTGTTGCGGCGGCCCATGGACAGGATCTGGGTGAAGCCGCAGTAGAAGAAGATGCCTTCCAGGACGCAGTAGTAGGCGACGAGGTTGCGCAGCAGCTCTTTATCCGTCTCGACGGTGCCGGTTTCGAACTTCGGATCGGAGATGGAGCGGGTGTATTTCAGGCCCCAGGCTGCCTTTTTGGCGACCGATGGGATCTCGTGGTACATGTTGAAGATCTCGCCTTCGTCCATGGCCAGCGATTCGAT
>NZ_JADDUM010000156.1 GCF_015163715.1 Pseudomonas cyclaminis | reverse complement strand
TTTTTATGGGTGAAACAATCAGTAATCGGACAGGTCCGCCAGCGGATGGCGGCCTTCCCACGCCTTGTGAAAGTGCGCCTGCACCACGGCGTCCGGGACTGTATTGATATCCGGCCAATGCCAATGGGGTTTGTGGTCCTTGTCGATCAAGCGCGCGCGCACGCCTTCGCTGAACTCCGGATGACGGCAGCAATTGAGGCTCAGGGTGTATTCCATCTGGAACACCTGGGCCAGGGATAAATGACGGGCGCGCTGGATCTGTTCCCACACCAGGTGTGCGGTCAGCGGGCAGCCTTCGCTCAAGGTCGTGCCGGCACGGCTGAACAGCGGATCAGCGTGGTCACGCAGCGGGCTCAAGGCGCGCCAGGCACAGCGCACGTCGCCAACGTCCAACCATTCGTCGATCTGCGCCCGGCGCGGCAGCCATTGGGCCTCGGGCTGTTGGCTGACTGCTTCCTGGGCCAGGGCCTTGAGCAGGCTGTTGAGCTGCATCGCGGTCTGTTCCTGCCAATTGAGTTGCAGCAGGCCATCGAGCAGTTCGTCCTGTTGATCGTCGCGCAGGAAACGGTCGGCCAGGCCCAGGTCCAGTGCATCACGGCCGTTGATGTGCGCGCCGGTAAGGCCCAGGAATAAACCGAGCTTGCCCGGCAAGCGCGACAGAAACCAACTGGCGCCCACATCCGGGTACAGGCCGATGCTGATTTCGGGCATGGCCAGGCGGCTGCTCGGCGTGACGATGCGGATGGCGGCGCTTTGCAGCAGGCCCATGCCGCCGCCCAGCACATAGCCGTGGCCCCAGCAGATCAGCGGCTTGGGGTAGGTGTGCAGGCGGTAATCAAGGCGGTATTCCGCGGCAAAGAACTGCGCCGCCAGGGCGGGCACTTCGCCGGCTTGTTCACGGCACGCCATGGCCAGGCTGCGCACCTCGCCACCGGCGCAAAAGGCCTTGGGTCCGTTACCGCGCAGCAGCACGCAAACGATGTTCGGGTCTTTGGCCCAGGCATCCAGGCGATCATGTAAGGCCAGGATCATCGGCAGGGACAGGGCGTTCAGGGATTTTTCAGCATCAAGGCTGGCGATGCCGATGCGGGCACCATCGCTGCCAGTCAGCTCTTCGAAGTGCAGGTTCATTGTGACCTCATTCGGGAGGGTGAAGGATCAGTATGATCGCTTCGTGGGAAAGTGCCGATGGTGTGTCAGATCAATTGACAAGCAAGGCCGGCTTTCCTAGGGTTCGCCTCATTATTTTTTACAAGACAATTCAACTATGACCGAAGGCGACCGTATCAAACTCGAACCCAGCTGGAAACACGCCCTGCGTGATGAGTTCGACAAGCCCTATATGGCCGAACTGCGTGAGTTCCTGCGCCAGGAGCATGCCGCCGGCAAAGAGATCTACCCACCCGGCCCGCTGATTTTCAATGCGCTCAATTCCACGCCTTTGGACAAGGTCAAGGTGGTCATCCTCGGCCAGGATCCTTACCACGGCCCCGGCCAGGCCCACGGTTTGTGCTTCTCGGTGCAACCGGGCGTGCCGACGCCGCCGTCCTTGGTCAACATCTACAAAGAGCTCAAGCGCGACCTGAACATCGACATCCCCAACCACGGCTGCCTGCAAAGCTGGGCTGACCAGGGCGTGTTGATGCTCAACACCACCATGACCGTCGAGCGCGCCACTGCCAACGCCCACGCGGGCAAGGGCTGGCAGTTCTTTACCGATCGGATTATCGAAGTGGTCAGCCAACACCAGCCGCACCTGGTGTTCCTGCTGTGGGGCGCCCATGCCCAGGGCAAGCAGAAGCTGATCGATGCCACCAAGCACCTGGTGCTCACGTCGGTGCACCCGTCGCCGTTGTCCGCATATCGCGGGTTTCTGGGCTGCGGGCATTTCAGCCGCGCCAACAAGTTTCTTGAGCAAAGCGGCGAAACACCTATTGATTGGGCGTTACCGCCGTTCTGAGGTAAGCGGGCTACCTGTTATTTCCGACAGTATCCCGTGTGCTGTTTTGGGCATTTAATAATCGCCTTGGCCTTGTCGATCTGGTGATCACCAGGACGGTAGTCAATGGTCGATCGTCGATTGATTGCTCAAGGAGAGTCAACATGTCCGAGTCGAATCTGCCCTCTGACGCGCAGCACGGTGACCCGTTGCTGCCCGGTGTCGAAAAGTGCCCCCCTCGCGAACGTTCCGAGTCAATCATGACTCTGGATAACCCGATCCCGGCTGAGGCACTGCCGTTGTTGTGGGACGAGGCGGCATACACCTTGCCATTGAGTCTGCAAAACCAGCCGTTAAGGGTGGTTATCGAGCGGGTATGGCCGGTCCATTTCTCCCATTTAGCCGTTAACACGCTGGTGGAGTACTTATGGGACGCAGAAGTTGAACATACGCACACGATTCAGGGCCCGTACGACCCCGACGTGGTGTTTCCACTGACTCAAGAGATGCCGGAACGCCTCCTGTCAACGGGTGGTATTCATCGCTTGAGTTACCGAGTCAGTTCGCCGTTTCTGCCATTGACCGATTCGTTTCCGACTTTTATCAATGTGGATCAGACGGCCCCCAACTCAGGCAATCCCGGCCCGGAGCTCGAGTTTGAGGACGAGGTACTGATCGAGGTGACGGATGACTACCTGGTTGCAAACGTCGGAGTGCCTACATGGGTGTCTCGATGGGTGGATATGCGTACCGAGGATCTGCTCAGTTTTTTTTGGGGCGTGTTCCCCGATGTTAATCTGGCAGGCACCCTGGTGATTGAGCGTGCGCATGTTGAAGGCGCGCCCATTGAGTTCACCTTTCCTGAGGCATTTGTACGCGCGTCAGGCCCAGGGCAACGTTTTGCCTCTTATTCACTGACTGACAGGGCAGGCGTTGTGGGGCCGTTTTCTGCGCCGGTGGAGCTTAACGTGTCGTTGGCGACGCTGCCTGACCTGCCGCGTCCATTGGTGCCGCTGGCGGAAGTTGATGGCTTGGTCGACCTGGAGGATGTGCGCCAAATCGTCACCGTGTCGATCCCGCTGATCACCGACGCGGCCCCTGGCGACGAAATTTTTCCGTTCTGGAACACCCATGCGCTGACTCCGATTACCATCGGAGCGGTACAGCAATGGCCCATTCCGGTGTCAGTGCCCTGGCCGATCCTGGCTGCCGGCGGCTTCGACAGTAGCTACCCGGTGCGGGTACGTTACCTGTACCGACGAAATAGTGCATCGCAGGGCTCACCCGACAGTTTCTACCTGGTTGACTTGACCGTTGCGGGGCCTGCTCCCATTGGCCCTGACCCGATCAATCCAGGGTTGGAGAGGGTCACTGTAAAAGGCGTCTCCGGGGATAATATCGTGACTTCCGTCGATGCGCCGGGGCCGGTGCCTGTGGAAGTACCGCTGTTTCATAACCCAGTCGTCGGTGAGCGGTTGACGTTGTACTGGGGCAATGATGACACGTACGCCGGCGAGTATGTGGTGCAGCCAGGCGACTTCGCCGGCAAGCCCGTCATCATTCGAGTGCCTTGGACAGTTGTCTCGATCGGCTCCAACCCGGCGCTTGAGGTCTACTACTGGACCGAGAATGGCATCAACCGCCAGCGCAGCCCATTTACGTCAGTGCGGGTGGAGTTTGACACGTTGATCGGTTTGCTGCGGCCGCGGTTGCTGAACGACAGTGATCGTGACTTTGTTTCCTGCGGCACCGTCCCGCAGCCTTGGGAGGGTGTGTTCTTGGGCGTAGATTGGAACGCACAGCATTTCGAGGTCGGCGACACCGTGCGTCTGTATTGGAAAAGCTATCCGAGCAAAAATGGCAGTGGAGAGCCCTTTGAGGGCACGGACGAGTGGTTCGATCACCTACTGACAACCGATGATCGTGACGTCGGTATGGCACGAATCCAGATCCTGCCCTTCAACCCTTTGATTACCCTCCCGGGGCTCGTTGGGGAGTTTGGCTCGGCAGTTGTTTCTTACCGTTTGTTCAAGGCCTCAGGGCCTACCGGACTGTCGTTGAGAAAGCTTATTTATATCGACCTTAAACGGCCGGGTGGAGGCACTTGCCTGGGGCCGTCGAGTGGCCAGTAGCGTTTGCAGGGATTGACTTGATTAAGAGGGCGTAAGCCCTCTTTTTTATTAACAGTGATTGGCCATAAAGGCGTTTGCCCCCCTTGTTGATAGGGTCAATTTTGGCTGTCAGCGCCTCAAAACTGCTTAGACGTTTATAGCGTGACTGGGGGCATGCTTACGGTGGCTGGTTATAAAAACACCGGTAACCGCTTGTTATCGCCCTGATACATACTTTTTCGCATTGTGCAGCTGTCAAATTTGACAGGCTGTGTATTGAAGGCAAAGGGATTTTAATGGATGTGACCCAGGTTCAGTTTTATTGGGCAAACACTGTCCTTAATCTCTTGAGTACCTACCCATGGCGAACCCAACCAGCGGAAATAACCCTCCGTCCCAGCCTGCAGACATTCTATTAAAACGATATCCACGAGGTCATTCGCCGGGAGGGGCGTATATTGTCGACGACTTGCGTGTTACCAACGCCCTCCCTGATATACCTGATGGTCAACCTAGTTTGATGCATTTGCCGACACTTTATGCACAAGGCGTCATGTGTGAAATTAATCAGTGGACGGATAACTTCCCGATTCCAGGTTCCAACGATGATGAATTACAGCTTTATATCAATGGCGTGCCGTATGGCCCGCGTATAAAGTTTTCAAAACCGCTGTCCGCGCACACTTGGCCTTATACATTTTCAATTCCGGAAAAGGAGATCGGCGAGCACGGCGAAAAAAGACTGAGCTACGAGATATTTGCCGGGGTGGGTTCCGATGAAAAATCCGGCAATACGCGCGTGACCATTGACCGTCTTGATCCCAATGCCAGGGTGTTACCCGAGGCGATCATCTTCCCCGCCTGGGTGGGCCTCATACTGACCCTGGAGGCGTTGGCAGAGCACGGGAATGTACTTCAGTTAACGGTCCCTGGACGGCTTGATAACCAAGCGGGTGACCGTTTGATGGTGTTCTGGGGGTTCCCTAACCCTGTCGCCATATTCATTGGCGACGTACCTAGAACGAATGCTCCGTTCGTGGTCACGTTGACAACCGCTCAAATTGTGGAGCAGGGCCCGGGCCTGAAATATATCGCCTACCGGTATACAGACCGTGCTGGAAACAACACCTCCTGGCCGCCGGAGTTGGCGATGGTGACGGTGGTTACCGAGCCCTCCCCAGACAACCTGACTCCCCCCCGTATTCCAGCCGCGCCCCTGGACCTTACCGACGCGCAACAGGGTCTGGCAGAGATCTTCATTGACGGCTATGACAATGCCAAAGTGGGCGATGATATCCAAATTAGGTTCAATGACGAGCTTATCACCCACACCCTGACGTCCCTGACTTGGCCACAGCGTGTGCAGATCCCGTGGAATGTACTGAGAGATGCGGGCGGACTGACTGCACCTTATCAGGCACAGGTCAGCTACCGGGCGATTCGTGCGGGCACACCCTCACCCTCTTCAGCCATGATCACCGTGGATGTGGATTTGACCTCGGCAGGTGGGAGTCCTGACGATCCGGGCCCGGTCAACCCGAACCTGGGCCTGATCGAAGTGGAGTCTTCAGAAGGGCTGATCAATATCATCGGGGCGGGGGACAAGGGAGACGCTATCGGGCGCCTTGATGTGTACCCCGGAGCGCGTGCCGGGCACAGGATTCAGATCTTCTGGGATGGCATACCCGCCCTTACGCCTCCTTATACCGTAACCCTGGCGGACGAGACCGCTGCGCAATTCGAGATTCCGATCCCTGCAGGCGTGATCGCCATGGGTGGTAACGGGGAAAACAAGCCGGTTTGGGCAGGCCTCACTAACGGCCTTAACGATAACCTAATCTTGACGTTGGAAACGCCGGTTGATGTCTTCGCTGCCGAACTCTCAGATATCGTCCCGATTGAATACCCCGATGTGGATCCTGCGGGCGGTGGCTTTTTAGCACTTACCTGCCAGCAAGGTGTTACCAATGGCATCAGGACGAAAATACTGGACCCTGGAAACCTGCGTATCGGCGATCAAGTCATTTTGGTGTGGGTGGTGTATGGTCCTGATGATCTTTTTTCCGACATTGTCACGGTTGAATATACGTTCGACCCCGTCACTGTGATGGGTGATCATAATTTACCGGGGCATCCAGGAGAACTGCGTACCGTACCGTTCCCGACCTTTATCCAGCCCGTCCTGAAAGGGCGTATCGAGTCGTACCATCGGATCATAAAGGCTGATGGCGTTACGCAGGGCGAGTCTGCCCCGACGGTTGTGTATCTGACCCGCTATAACGCGGACGGCAGTATCTGCGGATAACAAACCCGTTACCCGCTGTTTGAAATGCACGAGCCGTTGAGGGTTGCCTCATCGGCTCGTGCTGTTTTACCCCGCGGCCTATCCCCCCCTCATCAAAAACCCTTTGGCGGTGCGTGATTAAGATAAGTCCTACGCACGTCGGGATTCGACTTACATGCATCGCCCTCTTCGTTCCGTACTCTTTTCGCCTCTGAAAGCCTGAGCCGCTGGTCCTGTAGTCGCTTGGCTTGTTCAGTCACCCGAATAGAGGTACTACCCCTTGAGTAATGAAACATCTTTTGCCCTTTCCCGGCTCGCGAGCGTTATTAAAGTATTGGCGGTCATGCCGTTTTCCCTGGCGGCCACACAGGCTTTCGCTGTCGATATTCATCCTGGCCAGAATGTCGTTATTGACGAAAACGCGCAGCGCGACCGCTATAAAGTTACCGATGCAACGCTGACCTCCAATGGCGCCGATATCGTCAGCGTCCTGGCTTACGGCTCCACCTTCAATATGACCGGCGGCCAGGTTAAAGCTACTGTGGGCTCTGAAGTGGGCGTGGCGCTTTATGGCAGCCAGGCCAACATTCAAGATGCTTATATTTCCAGTGCCGGCGGCGTCGGCATGATTGTTGGCTCCCGGGGCACCCAGGGTTCCAGCGTAGTTGTCAGCAACAGTCTGATTGAAGGTGCGACCGACGGTATCATGCTCAATGGTGCCAGCGCGTTGACGCTCAATGGCACGGAGGTTTACGGCGGCAAGAACGGTTTGGCGTCCTATGACGGCCAGCTGACGGCCAACAAGAGCCGTATCGTCGGTGGCACCAACGGTATTGTGGCTTACCGTCTTCCTACCCAGGATAACCCGTCCGTATTGACACTTAATCAAACCGAAGTGGTGGGCGAAACGGGCGCGGCAATCCTGGTGGATTACCCGGGCGGCACCCAGATCAACATCAGCAACGGCTCCACCCTGGTGGGGGGCAATGGCAATATGGTGGAGCTGACCAATGGTGGCTCAGCGGATATGCGCGTCAGCCACACTGCCCTTACCGGCAATATTCAGGTCGGTGCGTCAAGTGTGCTGGACCTGAGCCTGGACCGGGCGATCATGAACGGCGATGTGATCAACAACGGTGGCAGTGCCAGCGTCGGCCTCGACAATGGCTCGATCCTCACAGGTCGCCTGGAGAATGTCGAAAAACTTGCAATCAGCAACGACGCAACATGGGTCATGGTTGATGACCAACAGGTCGGCGATTTGCTGCTGTCTGGCGGCAACATCAAGTTCGGCGATACGGGGCACTTCTACCAACTCGACGTGGAAAACCTGTCGGGGAACGGCACCTTCCTCATGAGCGTGGACTTTTCCACCCAGAAGGGCGACTTCCTCAACGTCACCGGCACGTCTGCGGGCGAGCACCAACTGTTGATCGCCAGCAGCGGCGCTGACCCCTTGAGCGATGACCGTTTGCACGTGGTACACACCGCGGATGGCGTTGCCAAGTTCAGCCTGCTGGGTGATCGCGTGGACGTGGGGACTTACTCCTACAGCCTGATCGATGACAACGAGAGCAAGGATTGGTACCTCGACCCGGACAGCAAAGTGATCAGCCCGAGCACCAACTCCGTGCTTGCGTTGTTCAATGCTGCGCCAAGTGTATTGCTGGGTGAAATGACCACCCTGCGTACCCGCATGGGCGAATTGCGCTTCAGCGACGGCAAATCCGCAGGCCTGTGGACTCGCGCCTACGGCAACAAATACGAAGTGTCCAACGACAAGACGGGCTTGGGTTATAACCAGTCGCAACGTGGTTTTACCCTCGGTGCCGACGCGCCGGTAGAGGGCGGCGACGGCCAGTGGCTGATCGGTGCCATGGCGGGTCACAGCACCTCGGACCTGGACTTGAATCGTGGCAGCAGCGCCACCATCAACAGCTACTACGTGGGCGGTTATGCCACGTGGATGGATGCCGAGAGCGGCTTCTACTTTGACGGCGTGCTCAAGTTCAACCGCATGCACAACGAGTCCAAGGTGGCGATGAGCGACGGCAAGAAAGCCAAGGGCAACTACACGCAAAACGCGATGGGCGCGTCGGCGGAAGTCGGTCGCCATATCAGCCTGGACGACGGTTATTTCGTCGAGCCGTATGGTCAGTTGGCGGCGGTGATTACCCAGGCCCAAAGCTACACGCTGAATAATGGCCTGGACGCCAAGGGCGACCGTTCAAGCTCGGTCATCGGTGAAATCGGTACAACGGTGGGGCGCAATATTCAATTGGAAAGCGGCGGCGTGTTGCAGCCGTACTTGAAGGCTGCGGTGGCCCACGAGTTCGACCAGAGCAATAAGGTGTTCGTCAACGACAACGCGTTCAACAACGACCTGTCGGGTTCGCGCCTGAAGCTGGGAGCGGGTGTGGCGATGTCGGTGTCGCAGAACCTGAAGTTGCATGCGGATGTTGAGCGCAGCACCGGGAAGAACATCAAGCAGCCGTATGGGGTGAATGTGGGGTTGCGGTACGATTTCTAAGGTAGCAGCCGCCCGAGTGCAGATGAATTAAA
>NZ_JADDUM010000155.1 GCF_015163715.1 Pseudomonas cyclaminis | reverse complement strand
TTTTTATGGCTGGAGTTTGATCGACGCCAGCACCTGCTTCTGCCCCATGGAACATGGCACCCCTTCCGGCTGCGCACGTACAGCCTCAATCACGCCCAGCAACTGCGCTTTGCTGTGGGCCAGTTGCGCCTGCATCACCTCGATCTGCGCCACCTTGCTCTCCAAGGCCGCGATGAGCTCGTCGCGCTTGTGCTCCCCCGGCGCAGGCATCAACGCCTTGAGTTCCTGCAAGGTAAAGCCGGCCTGTTGCGCGCTCTGGATCAATTGCAGGGTTTGCAACGCGTCTTGCGAATAGCGCCGATAGCCATTGGCCTGGCGCCCGACCTGACTGATCAAGCCTTCGCTCTCGTAAAAACGGATACGCGACGCCGCCAGGCCGCTCTGTTTTGCCAGCTCACCAATATTCATCGCATCGCCTGCTTGACATTAAAGTTAACTTTAAGCTTAGCCTGAGGCCTTCCCCGCTCCGGAGTCAACTCATGTCACCTTTTGAAGCCTTGCAACTGCCCAACGGCCAAGTCATCGCCAACCGCATCGCCAAGGCGGCGATGGAAGAAAACATGGCCGATATCAACCAGGCGCCTTCCCGCGAATTGAAGCAGTTGTACAAGGCCTGGGCAGACGGCGAACCCGGCCTGCTGTTGACCGGCAATGTGATGATCGACCGCCATGCCATGACCGGCCCCGGCGGCGTGGCCCTGGAAAACGAGCAACACCTGGACAGCTTTCGCGAATGGGCCGATGTCGCCCGCAACAAGGGCGTGCATTTCTGGGTACAGCTCAGCCATCCGGGGCGCCAGACCATGGCCAACCTCGGCCAGCAGGCATTGGCACCGTCTGCCATCGCCCTGGACCTGGGCAGCTTTTCCAAGATGTTCGCCAAGCCCAAGGCCATGTCCGAGGACGATATCCAGGACGTGATCAAACGTTTCGCCACCAGCGCGCGCCTGGCCGAGAAAGCCGGATTCACTGGGGTGCAGATCCACGGTGCCCACGGCTACCTGCTCAGCCAGTTTCTCTCGCCGTTGAGCAACCACCGCACTGACCGCTGGGGCGGCTCGCTGGAAAACCGTGCACGCCTGCTGCTGGAAGTGATTCGCGCCGTGCGCGCCAGCGTCAGCCCGTCGTTTTGCGTGGCGGTCAAACTCAATTCGGCGGATTTCCAGCGTGGCGGCTTCGACGAAACCGATGCGCGGGCAGTGGTGGAAATGCTCAACCCATTGCCCATCGATCTGCTGGAACTGTCCGGCGGCAGCTACGAAGCGCCCGCCATGCAAGGCGAAGCGCGGGACGGTCGCACGCTGGCCCGTGAAGCGTACTTCCTTGAATTTGCCGCCCAAATGGCCAGCGTCGCCAGCATGCCCGTGATGGTCACCGGGGGCATTCGCCGCCTGCCCATCGTGCAGCAAGTGCTGGACAGCGGCATTGCCATGGCCGGTATCGCCACCGCCCTGACCCTGGAACCGCAACTGATCAAACACTGGCGCGAAGGTCGCGACCTCAACCCGCAACTCAAGCCGATCGACTGGAAGCGCAAGCCCCTGGCCTCGCTCGCCACGCTCGCCGTGGTGCGCAACCAGATGCGCCGCCTCAGCCGTGGTCGGCTGCCCAACCCCAAGGTGATGCCCTGGTTGGCACTGGCGTGTGACCAATGGTTTATCGCCCGCCGCACACGGCAATACCGCGCTGCCATGACGCAATCTTCACATTAAAGAAGGAGCATTCGCCGTGATTGAACTGTCCCCTACTGATCAGCAGCTTTTAACCTCACTGACGATTGGAGTGCTTCATGGCGAAAATCAACCTGGCCCAGCAACTGGCGACCACCCTTGAACAGGCGGGCATCAAGCGCATCTGGGGCCTGACCGGCGACAGTCTCAACGGTCTCACCGATGCGCTGCGCACCATGGACAGCATCGAGTGGATGCACGTGCGCCACGAAGAAGTCGCCGCGTTTGCCGCCGGTGCCGAGGCCGCCGCCACCGGCGAGTTGGCGGTGTGCGCCGGCAGTTGCGGGCCGGGTAATCTGCACTTGATCAATGGTCTGTTCGACTGCCAACGCAACCATGTGCCGGTGCTGGCGATTGCCGCACAGATTCCGTCCTCGGAAATCGGCCTGAACTACTTCCAGGAAACCCATCCCCAGGAACTGTTCAAGGAATGCAGCCACTTCATCGAACTGGTCACCAACCCCGCGCAGATGCCCCAGGTGCTGCACCGCGCCATGCGCTCGGCGATCCTCAATCGCGGCGTGGCGGTGGTGGTGATTCCGGGGGATGTGTCGCTGCTGGAAGTCGAGGACACCCTCAAGCCGTGGCCGACCCTGCACGCGCCACGCACCTTGCCGGCAGAGGCCGATCTGCTGCAATTGAGCGAGATCCTCTCGCGCAGTGAAAAGGTCACGCTGCTGTGTGGCAGCGGGTGTGCGGGCGCCCATGCGCAAGTGGTGGCCCTGGCGGACATGCTGGGCGCGCCGGTGGTGCACGCCCTGCGCGGCAAGGAACATGTGGAATGGGATAACCCGTTTGATGTGGGCATGACCGGCCTGATCGGCTTCAGCTCCGGTTACCACGCCATGCTCGACTGCGACACGCTGATTATGCTTGGCACCGACTTCCCGTATCGCCAGTTCTACCCCACCGACGCAAAAATCATCCAGGTCGACCGCAATCCGCAGGCGCTGGGGCGTCGCGCTACCTTGGACCTGGGTATCGCCGCGGATGTCAGCGAAACCATCGATGCCCTGCTGCCGCGCTTGACCCGCAAGACGGATCGCAGCTTCCTTGAAACCTCGTTGAAGCATTACGTAAAAGCCCGCCAGGGGCTGGACGACCTTGCGCAACCGTCCAAGGCCAATCGACCGATCCATCCGCAATACGTTGCGCGACTGCTCAGTGAGTTGGCCGACGATGACGCGATCTTCACCGCCGATGTCGGCTCACCCGCGGTCTGGGCGGCGCGCTACCTGAAAATGAACGGCAAGCGTCGCCTGATCGGCTCGTTCAACCATGGTTCCATGGCCAACGCGATGCCCCAGGCGATTGGCGCGCAGGCAGCATTTGCCGATCGGCAAGTGATTTCCATGTCCGGCGACGGTGGTTTCGCCATGCTGATGGGGGATTTCATCTCGCTGGCGCAGCTGAAGTTGCCGGTCAAAGTCATCGTATTTGATAACTCGTCACTGGGATTTGTCGCCATGGAGATGAAAGCGGCGGGTTATCTGGACGCGGGCACCGAGCTGAAGAATCCGGATTTCGCGGCGATGTCCAACGCCATGGGAATCCTCGGCATTCGCGTGGAGCAATCCGAAGACCTGGAACCCGCCCTGCGCCGCGCCCTGGCCCACGATGGCCCGGTGCTGGTGGATGTGGTGACGGCGACCCAGGAACTGGTGATGCCGCCGAGCATCAAGCTGGAACAGGCCAAGGGGTTCAGCCTGTATATGCTCAAGGCGGTGATGAGTGGCCGTGGCGATGAGGTGATCGAATTGGCGCGGACGAACTGGCTGCGCTGATCCAAAAAGGTGGGAGGAGCCCCCTCCCACCTTTGATCTGATGACCCGTTCAAGCGTGCTGTTTTTCCACCCAGTGGCCGTAAGCATCAATGAAGGCCTGCAAAAACGGCTTGGTCTTTTCCGACACCTTACCCGACTCGTCAAACACACTGCCCGCCCCACCCAGATAGGCCTCTGGCTGCTGCATGCACCACACATCCAGGAACACCAGGGACTGGCGCAGATGATGATTGGCGCCAAAGCCGCCAATGGCGCCCGGCGACACGCTGATGATCGCGCCGGGCTTGCCGCTCCACGCGCTCTGCCCATAAGGGCGTGAACCGACGTCAATCGCGTTCTTCAACGGGGCTGGCACCGAGCGGTTGTATTCCGGGGTCACGAACAGCACCGCGTCGGATGAACTCACCTGTTTGCGGAAAGTACTGTAGGCTGCCGGCGGTGAATCAGCGTCGATGTCTTCGTTGTAGAGCGGCAGATCGCCGATTTCGACAATGTTCAACTTCAGATTGGCCGGAGCCAGTTCGGCCAATGCCAACGCGACCTTGCGGTTGATCGACTGTTTTCTCAAGCTGCCAACCAGGACGGCAATCGTGTAGACCTTGCTCATTGAGGTTTTCCCCGATGTCTGACTAATGGAGCTTGTAGTTATAGAGACTTCACGACGGGTTCACCAGAAGGTTTTGAGAATCCTCCAGACGTTTGCCTCGCATGCCGCAGCGTAGGAAACGTCTTAAAATCTCAATGAATAGTATTTTTTTTGCGTAGGCAAACTACCTCTCTTTATGGCGGTCTACAGAACCGCAAATCGAGTGTTTATCTCCAGAGGTTCTAAACAGATGGCAGCAGTACTTGTCGGACAGTTCCATGCCAGAGACGCGGAAGGCCGCGTGTATTCCGTGCATGAGTTCCAGGAATCCAACCCGGCGCAAGGCGACCTGGCTGGCTCGACGCCCACCACTACCTACAAGCTGGCCATTGGCGACCGTGTAGAAAAACTGGAAGGCGATGAGTTCAAACTGATCCAGTCGGGCATCATTATTGTCCGCGAATCGCAAACCACCCTCGCGTCATAAGATCTCGCCTTGATGACCTGCTCAGTCCTGGCCATTGATGGCATCGACTGGGCCGGGGTGATCAAGGGCTGCGGATTTCCGTGACTTCAATACCCTGCTCGCTCTGCTTGAGCGTCACCAGCAAGTGCCCCCGCTCCCCTTCAACGGCGTACATCGTGCGCGTGTAGCCCGACGTGTTGTAGGCGGGATATGCCTCCACCTGCCTGACCAAAGTAACCCCCAACACGGCCCCCACCTGCTCGCCCACCTGTTCCTGGGCACGGATAAACGTTTCGAGCGCGAGGCTTTGCGGTGTGTCGTCGTCGTGATTGCTGAAGAGATAAGCCGCCGCGCACCCCACGGTCACCAGGACCAGGAGTTGCTTGGCCGTTACCCCGAAGAACATCGAGGGAATAGGCATTTGAGACCAGACCTGTTTTTGTTGTAAGTGCCGGTATCCGGCTTTGGTCGTTGATGATCAGACAAGCCATTCTAGTGAGGTCGTGATTGAACGCCAGTGGCATAGGCGACCTGCACCGTCTTTTTTACGCACGGCCACTTGCACCATTGAAACCCCACCGCACTGCACATAGACTCCGGCCATGCGTTTACGTCATCTCGAAGTGATTCAGGCCATCTTGCAGACCGGACACCTCGGCACGGCCGCCGAATGGTTGCAGCTCCCCGTGGGCGATGTGGAGGCGTCGCTCAAGGAGGCCGAGCAGCAACTGGGTTTTATGCTGTTTGCCAGCGTACGCGGGCGCTTGCAGGCAACGCGGGAAACCCTGGCGTTGCAGGCAGAAATCGCCCATGTGTACGAAGCGTTGGAGCCGGTGCAACGGCTGGCCAGCCGCCTGAAACACCATCACGCCCCACCCCTGCGTGCGCTCTGCACCCCGCCCCTGGCCAATCAACTGTTGCCGCACAGCATCGCGGTGCTGCGCCGACGTTTCCAGGACACCCCCTGCAACCTGTCGAGCCAGCCCACACGAGAAATCGTCAGGAGCCTGTTGCTGCACGAGGCCGACGTCGGCCTGAGCCTGCATGACCCGGAACACCCGCAGATCCTCAGCACTGTGCTCGCCCAGGGCAAACTGCAGTTACTTGCGCCCCACGGCTGGCTCAAGCCCAAGCAAAAGTACATTGCGCTGCAGGACCTGGCCGGGCAGTCGATGATCGGGCTGGAGGGGCAAGACCCGCTGAGCCGCCTGCTGGACGCCAAGCTGCAAGCCCTTCGGCCACTGCCGGTGGTGCAAACCCGCGTGCAGACCTACCAGATGATGCGCAGCATGGTGGAAGCGGGAGAAGGCCTGGCGATTGTCGACCCGTTCACCGCGTTCGGCGCACGGGAAGCCGGGCTGGATGCATGCCCGGTGTCGCCGCCGATGATGGTCAACCTGTACGCGCTGACACTCAAGGACGGCGTGACCTCTCCTGCCTTGAATGCACTGCTGGAGATTGTCACGCAGAAGGCTGAAAGCCTGCTGTTGGGTTAAGTCTTGTCGACTTCGGACTTGAACAACCGATACCAGAAAATCGCCACTTCGCGCGTTTGCGGGTCGATGCCGCGATAACGCAGGTGGTCGATCCCGCCCATCACATAACCGCAGCGCTCATACAGGCGACAGGCGCCGAGGTTATTGTTTTGGGTTTCGAGCATCATGCCCGGCAGGTTTTTCTTGCGGCTCCAGAACTGCGCCACATCCAGCAACGCCTTGGCCACACCGTGCCGCCGCGCCGGCAAGACCACCGCCAGCTCATCCACATGGGCAAAACCATTCCAGTTGGTACTGACCACGATATGCCCCACCGCTCGATCGTCCAGGTAGGCCATGAAGATCGCACTGTCTGGCGCATCGCGAAAACTGGCGAACTCCTCAGGATCAATCCCATAACACTTGCGGTACGGCAAGATGCGCTCCAGCGGCCATTGATCGACGCGCTTGCCCATCTCCGGCACGCTATAGGCGCTGACCTCGAAACTGAAGTCATTGCCCCACACGTAGGCATCAAAGCCTTCGTCGGCGACTCGCACACTGAGCCCTGGATACTTCGGGTTCATTACAGCTTGCATAAACATCCTTAACCCTTGATGCAATCGACGGTGTAACAACGACCACTGCCGTCATCTTCGTGTTGTAACCCGTGAACATCGGCAACAAAACCGGGGAAACTGCTATCGAACGTCCGGGCAAATGCCAGGTAGTCGATGATCGAGCGGGTTGACTCGGTAAAGCGCTCGCCGGGCATGATCAACGGAATGCCAGGCGGATATGGCACCAGCATCACGGCTGCGACGCGTCCTGGCAAGGCATCAATCGACACGGCCTCCACTTCTCCTCTTACCAATTGGTCGTAGGCGTCCGCCGGTTTCATCGCGATGTCCGGTAATACGGTGTACATGCGCTTGAGGTGTTTGGCGGTGGCATTGCTGCGGTAACAGCTGTGCAGTTGGTCGCACAGGTCGCGCAACCCCAGGCTTTGATAACGCGCCGGGCCTTGGGCAAACACTGACGGCAGACAACTGGCGAGGCTGATATTCGCGTCATAACTGCGCTTGAACTCCAGCAACTCGGTGAGCAACGTGCTCCATTTGCCTTTGGTGATGCCCATGGAAAACAGCACGAGGAAGGAATACAACCCAGTCTTTTCCACCACCAGCCCGCGTTCCCAGAGGAACTTACTGACCACCGCGGCGGGAATCCCGCAGTCGCTCAACGCACCGCCTGCATTGAGGCCGGGCATCACCAGCGTCACTTTGATCGGGTCCAGCAACACATAGTCTTCGGCCACATCACCGAACCCATGCCACTCATCCTGCGGCTGCAACAGCCAATCCGCCGTGGCGACGCGGTCGATGCCGGCCACCGACGGCGGCTGCCAGATGGAGAACCACCAGTCCTCGGCGGCAATATGCTGGCGCAGATTGGCCAGGGCGCGGCGAAAGCTCAGGGCTTCGTCGAACATTTCCTGGAGCAACGAACGCCCGGCCGGACCTTCCATCATCGCCGACGCCACGTCCAGCGAGGCGATGATGCTGTACTGCGGCGAGGTGGAGATGTGCATCATGAACGCTTCGTTGAAACGGTCGCGGTCCAGCTGCCGCGCACCGCCGTCCTGGACATGGATCATCGAGGCCTGGCTGAAGGCCGCCAGCAGTTTGTGGGTGGAATGGGTGGTGAACACCAGCGGGCTGTCCGGGGTACGCGAGGTGCCCATGCCATAGCGCCCGGCGAAAAACTCATGGAACGCTGCATAGGCATACCAGGCTTCGTCAAAGTGCAGCACCTCGACGCTGTTGCCCAACTGCTGCTTGATCAGCTCGGCGTTGTAACACAGGCCGTCATAGGTGGAGTTGGTGACCACGGCCAGTTTCACTTTCGCGGGCCGCCCACGGGTCAGGGGGCTGGCGTCGATCTTGGCGCGGATCGATGCGGGGCTGAACTCACTCAGGGGGATCGGGCCGATAATGCCCAGCTCGTTACGCTCCGGACATAGGTAAAGCGGGATCGCGCCGGTCATGATGATTGAGTGCAGCACCGATTTGTGGCAGTTGCGGTCCACCAGCACCAGGTCATCGCGGCCGACCATGGAATGCCAAACGATCTTGTTGGCGGTGGACGTGCCATTGATCACAAAGAACGTGTGGTCGGCGCCGAAGTTGCGCGCAGCACGGGCCTCGGCTTCGGCCAGCGGGCCGGTGTGGTCCAGCAGCGAGCCCAGTTCGGGCACTGAAACCGACAAATCCGAACGCAGGGTGTTTTCCCCGAAAAACTGATGAAACGCCTGCCCCACCGGGCTTTTGCGATACGCCACGCCGCCACCATGGCCGGGGGTGTGCCAGGAATAATTGGAGTCGGCAGTGTGCTGTACCAAGGCCTTGAAAAATGGCGGCAACAGGCCATCCAGGTAAGTGCGTGCGGCGCGGGCCACTTGCCGGGCCAGGAACGGCACGGTGTCTTCGAACAGATACAGGATGCCGCGCAGTTGATTGAGCTCGCTCATGGCATCGGCCGGGGCGTTTTCCAGGGTGACTTGCTCGCCCAGGGCAAAGATCGGCAGGTTGGGTGCCCGCACCCGCGCCAGGCGAATCAGCTCGACCATGTTTTGCAGCAAGTGGGTATTTTCGCCAGCGCCTTCGGCGGCGATCAACATGCAGGCAAGGCCGTGATGGGTAGACGCCACCAGCCGACCTTCGGCGTAGTCCACCGCGGAAAAGACACTGAAGCCCTCCTGTTCCAACTCCCGGGCAATGCCGCGGACCCGGTCGCCGGCAACGGTGTCGGCCTTGATGTCGCGGTGCACGATAAGAACAGGGAACTTCAGGTCTTTGTACATGAGGGCGTAGAGTCCCGAGGGCTATGCACTCAGGGTAGAAGCTAGGCAGCGATGATGCGAATGAAGATTTTGAAAGCTATGCAGATCAACTGTGGCGGGGGGCAAGCCCCCTCCGACAGTTGATGGCTATTGTTGTGTCAGCTGAGTCCACAACGCAGGAGCACCGGCCGACTTGGCAATCGCTTCCAGGCGTTGCGCATGCTCGACCATGTCCTGTTCGCTGGCGCGAAGAATAGTGGTCGGCTTGCGATCTGCCGGCAGGCGGCGGATTTCCGAAGGACGGTTGCCCGAGCCTTCTGCCGAGCCACTGCCATCGGACGCATTACCTGCCAACGAAAGGCTGGTCTGCCCGCCGGTCATGGTCAGGTAGACGTCGGCGAGAATCTCGGAGTCGAGCAGAGCGCCGTGGAGTTCACGGCCGGAGTTGTCGACACCATACCGTTTGCACAACGCATCGAGGCTGTTGCGCTGGCCGGGGTGACGTTCACGGGCCATCATCAAGGTGTCGAGGATCGAGCAGTGCTGGGAAATGTCTGCACGATCAGTCTGCCCCATCAGGGCAAATTCGTTATTGATGAAACCGACGTCGAACGCCGCGTTATGGATGATCAGTTGGGCGCCCTTGATGAATTCGAAGAACTCATCGGCCACTTCAGCGAAGCGTGGCTTGCCCTTGAGGAACTCGTCGGTGATACCGTGGACGCCGATGGCGCCTTCGTCACTGTCGCGGTCCGGTTGCAGGTAGACGTGGAAGTGACGCCCGGTGAGACGCCGACCCATGAGTTCGACACAGCCGATTTCAATGATCCGGTGGCCGTCAGTCACCGGCATGCCGGTGGTTTCGGTATCGAGTACAACAGATCGGATGGCCATCAGGGTTCAGCTCTCAACGGTGGTGTGCACTGTGGTGTGCGTCAAAGGGCGCGATGTTAGCACGTCAGCTCTGCTTGTAGCCTCGCACCTCGTCTACACCGCGGTTGGCGAGCTGGTCTGCCCGCTCGTTACCGGGGTGACCGATGTGCCCGCGAACCCACTTCCAAGTGATGTCATGGCGATTGCATTGCTCGTCGAGCAATTGCCACAGGTCGGCATTTTTTACCGGTTCCTTGGCGGCGGTCTTCCAGCCGCGCTTCTTCCAATTGACCATCCATTCGTTGATGCCCTTCATCACGTACTGCGAGTCGGTGACCAGCAGCACGTTGCAGCGGCGCTTGAGTTCTTCCAGGCCGCGAATCGCGCCCATCAGTTCCATGCGGTTGTTGGTGGTGTTGGCTTCGCCGCCCCACAGTTCCTTCTCGACGCCCTTGCACACGAGCAGTGCACCCCAACCGCCAGGGCCTGGGTTGCCCTTGCAGGCGCCATCGGTGAAGAGTTCTACGCTGTCAGTCATCAGTTACTCGGTCTTAAATCAAAAAGGGGTTTTACGTTTCACTTTGCTTGCGGTTGACCTTGGCCATCGGCATCGGCACCAGCTTGCCCATGGGCTGGCGCGCTACCTGGCGCACCGGCCGTAGCCCAACCACAATCTTGCGTGCCACTAATAGATAGAAGCCGCCGCCCGACAGTTGCCAGATACCCGCCCGGCGTTCCCAGCCGGCGAGGCGCGCCTGCCACCTGGTCGAGGCAAGCGGCGGACGATAGCACCCGAAGCGGCGTTTCTCCAGCGCGAAGCCCAGCAGGTTCAGCCAGTCCGCCACCCGCGACGGCGCGATGCAGCGCGCCTTGCGCAGGCCATCATGGGCGAATACATGGCGCAGCCCCCAACTGCTCCAAGGGTTGATGCCGACAATCAGCAAATGGCCACCAGGGCGCACGCTGCTCGCCGCCTCGCGCAGCAACCCGTGGGGCGACAGGCAGAAATCCAGGCCATGCTGCAACACCACCACATCGGCGGCATGCTCGCTCAACGGCCAGGCCTGTTCCTCGCAAACGATCTCGACGCCCGGCAATGGCGCGCCCAGGCGCACATTGCGTTGCACCTGCGGCGCAGGCGGCGGCGTCTGTGCGGAGGGACCGTAATGCACCAGATAGCCACCAAAGAAGCGGCCCAGCTCGTCTTCGAGCATGCGCCGTTCTTCATCCAGCAGAAATTGCCCAATGGGCCCGGACAGCCATTCACGGGCCGCTCCGATCAGGGCCAGCCACTCAGGATCGGCCTGGGCGAACGCTTTATCAGTCATTGCATTCTCCAACTCGCCTAGACGTTCTAAGATGCACCAATGTGTTCAGCTTGGCGAATCGAAGAATGATACAGATCAGTGCCCTGCCCGCCTTCACCGATAACTACATCTGGTTGTTACAGGACCCGGCTACCCACCGCTGCGCGGTGGTCGACCCCGGCGATGCCGCGCCGGTACTGGCCTGGCTCACGCAAAATCCCGAGTGGACCTTGAGCGACATCCTGATCACCCACCATCACCATGATCACGTGGGTGGCGTCGAACAACTCAAGCGCGTGACCAACGCCAAGGTCTACGGCCCGGCCAACGAACAGATCCCGGCGCGGGATATTGCCCTGCAGGACAATGACCGCATCAACGTGCTTGGCCGGGACTTCCACATCCATAGCGTGCCCGGCCACACCCTCGGCCATATCGCCTTTTATCACCAGGGCGTGCTGTTTTGTGGCGATACCTTGTTCGCCGCCGGCTGCGGCCGCCTCTTCGAAGGCACGCCGGAGCAGATGCACACCTCCCTCGAGCGCCTGGCCGCGCTGCCCGCCGACACGCTCGTGTACTGCACCCACGAATACACACAAAGTAACCTCAAGTTTGCCCAAGCGGTCGAACCCGACAACGCCGATATCGCCGAACGGGTGGAAAGCGTCCGCCAACTGCGGGCCCGAGGCGAGATAACACTGCCCTCCAACCTGGCCCTGGAAAAACGCACCAACCCTTTTCTGCGCACCTCTGAAACATCCGTTAAACAAAAAGCGGACGAACGGAATGGCCGCGACAACCGCTCTGGGGCCGAGGTGTTTGCTAGCTTGAGGGCGTGGAAAGATAAGTTCTAAGACGATGCAATCTGATACGTAATTTCTGAATGGTTGACCGGAACCAAAGCGCTTTCTAGAATCGCCCGACATTTTTGCCCGGAACTTACTTCCAGCCAATGTCGTCATCTATTCGTAAATCCAACCATTCAGACGCATTGACCCGCCTGGCTCAAGCTGTGGCGGTGGCTGTCTCCGCAACTCTGGCGGGCTGCCAATCGACAAATTACGCTGCACAAACCACCGTGCAACCCAAACCCAATCTTGCTGCCAAGATCAAGCAAAAACCTATCTGGCTCACAGAGAAGCCCAGCCCCGAAGTACCCCAGGACGTCTGGGAACGCATGCGCCGGGGCTTTCAATTGCAGGACAACGTTGGCGTCAACCCGCGCATCGAGCAACAGCGCCTGTGGTTCGCGAGCAACCCGTCCTTCCTGGAGAACGCCGGCGAACGCGGCAGTCTCTACATTCATTACATCGTCGAACGCCTTGAAGAACGCAACATGCCCCTGGAGCTGGCGCTACTGCCAGTGATCGAAAGTGCCTACAACCCGATGGCCTACTCACGCAGCGATGCGGTGGGCCTGTGGCAGTTCATCCCCTCCACCGGACGCTACTTCAACCTGCGTCAGACCCGCGCCTACGACGGCCGCCGCGACATCACCGCCTCCACCACCGCCGCCCTCGACTACCTGACACGCCTGCATGACATGTTCAACGGCGACTGGCTGCTGGCGCTGGCCGCCTACAATGCTGGCGAAGGCACCGTGAGCCGCGCCATCGAGCGCAACGAAAAGCTCGGCCTGCCAACCGACTACTGGAACCTGCCCCTGCCCCAGGAAACCAAGGACTACGTGCCCAAGTTCCTGGCGCTGTCCCAAGTGGTGCTGGCCCCCGAGGCCTACGGCGTCAACCTGAACCCGATTGCCAACACCCCGTACTTCGAAGTGGTTGAAGTCAAGCAGAGCATGGACCTGTCACGGGTCGCTGCGCTGGCTGAGATCGACGAAGACGAACTGTTCCAGCTCAACCCGGCCCTGAAACAACGCACCACCCTGGACGGCCCGCAACATCTGCTGGTACCGAGTTCCAAGGCGCAGTTGCTGACCAGCACCCTTTCGACGATGAAGCCGGAAGAATTGCTGGCCATGCGCCCGAAGAAACAGGTATTCGACGAAGTCGAGACCGCACGGGTGGCCGGACGCAGCCGCAGCTACAAGGTGCGCAGCGGCGACAACCTCACGCTGATCGCCAAGGCCAACAAGGTCGATGTGCATGACCTGCAGCGCTGGAACCAGCTTAACGGCCAGGCACTCAAGGTCGGTCAGACCTTGGTGATGCAGGACACCCGCCGCACGGTGGCCAGCAGCAAGAAGCCAGTGCAGTACAAGGTCAAGAAAGGCGACTCGCTGTACATCGTCGCCAAGCGATTCAACGTCGAGATGCAACATCTCAAGCGTTGGAACCCACGTACTGGCCAGGCATTGAAACCGGGCCAGATGCTGGTGGTTTCCGGGCCGCGCTGATAGACCAAATAGTGCAGGCGGGCTTGCTGTGGTGAGCGCTCGCGCTGGCTGCGCAGCAGCCCCACCTCAAACGCCAGCCC
>NZ_JADDUM010000154.1 GCF_015163715.1 Pseudomonas cyclaminis | reverse complement strand
GTGATGCCCGGACGCATACGGGGTATCAGCAGAGAGTGCAAAACCACGTTGCTGTTGAGCCAAGGATCAATGCCTATTTCAAACTCGACGGCAAAACGGATCAGAACGGCCTATACGTTTTCAATAATGGCTTAGGCCCTGCCTATGTTGAGAGCCTTGAAGTAACGGTAGATGGGGAGCCTGTTACGGACATTAGTTATGGCCGATTCGGTGGTGCCGTTCAATCAATGCGCCTTGGTACCGATTGTCTCACTATAGGCGGTCCTCGCCCAAATGACTCTCTGAAACTGGGTGAGGAAATTGGCCTAATCGAGATCAGCAAAAATGCTCCTAGTGCGTGTGCGCTTACGAAGTTGTTGCTTGGGGCCAAAATCCAGCAACACCTGGATTTTACCCTGATCGTGAAATCCATTTACGGCGATCGGTTTCAGTACGACTTCAAGAACAATATCCAGACTTCGCTTTGATTGGCATCGATAGCACAGTGGGCCAGCCATTTTTACGAATGAGCGCCTTCCAGGTGCCGGAAGGGGTTTTGACGAGAGTAGCCATGAGAGGGTGCTCCTAGGCGGCTGGCGAACCAGCACTGTACCTAAATTGTACCCTTGGACCATAGGACTGTATCTGAAATGGTACCGCCAGAAACGCGAAAGCCGCGCAATGCGCGGCTTTGGAGTTGGTGGGCCCACACGGACTTGAACCGTGGACCAAAGGATTATGAGTCCTCTGCTCTGACCAACTGAGCTATAGGCCCTTAACAGGTCGCGGATTATAACGATGGTTTCTTCAGTGTGCCATCCGAAAAATCCTCAATGCTCATGCGAAGGAAGGTAGCGGCAAAAAGCTCCGGCGGCAGCGGCAGGCTGACGATGTAGCCTTGCATCTGTTCGCAGCCTTCAGCGGCGAGAAAGGCTTGCTGGGCGGGGTTCTCCACGCCTTCGGCGATGATGGTGAATTGCATGCTGTGGCCCAGGGCGATAATGGCCCGCACGATGGCGGCGTCATGGGGGTCATCGGGCAGGCCGCGGACGAAGGATTGGTCGATCTTCAGGAAATCCAGCGGCAGGCGTTTAAGGTAGCTGAGGGACGAGTAGCCGGTGCCGAAGTCATCAATCGCCAGTTGCACGCCCAACAGTTTGAGTTGGTGCAGCACCTCCAATGCTTCCTCGGCCTGGCTCATGATGAAGTTTTCCGTGATCTCCAATTGCAGGTGGCCTGGGTCGAGGTGGTAGTCGCGCAAGAGTTGTTCGATGCGACTCAGCAAGCCGGGATGGCGCAACTGCGCGCCGGCGAGGTTGACCGACAGCGGGCCGAAATCCTCGAAGGTGCCCTGCCAGGCGTGCAGTTGTTGGCAGGCCTGTTCCAATACCCAGTCGCCAATTTGCAGGATCGTGCCGTTCTCTTCGGCCAGGGCAATGAAGTGTTCGGGCGGTACTTCGCCAAAGGTGGGATGGTGCCAGCGAATCAGGGCTTCGGCGCCGATCAGTTCATGTGTCACCAGGCTCAGTTTTGGCTGGTAATACAGGCTTAGCTCTTTACGTTCGATGGCTCGCCGCAGTTCGTGTTCCAGTGCCACACGTTCGTTGGCCTGGGCCGTCAGGTCGCGGGTGTAGCTTTCGACCCGGTTACGCCCCTTGGCTTTGGAGCGGTACATCGCGGCGTCGGCATTCTTGACCAGGGTGGCGACGTCGGTACCGTCCTGCGGATAGAGGCTCGTGCCGATGCTGGCGCTGATGAAGAACTCGTGCTCGCCAGCCTGGAAGGGCGGGGTGAAGCAGGCCAGCAGCTTATTGGCCAGGTGTTCGGCGTCGCTGGCGTGTTGCAGGCCGGGCAACAGGATGATGAACTCGTCGCCGCCCAGGCGCGCGACGGTGTCGATGTCTCGCAGTTGATCCTTGAGGCGCACGGCGATGTCTTTGAGCAGCAGGTCGCCAATCGGGTGGCCGAGGCTGTCGTTGATGTGTTTGAAACGGTCCAGGTCGAGGAACAGCACGGCGCCCTGTTTACCGGTTTCCTGATGACCATTGAGGGCGGCCTGCAACCGGTTTTCAAACAGCGTGCGGTTGGGCAAGCCGGTCAGTGGATCGTGGTGCGCCTGATAGTCGAGGCGTGCCTGGGCCAGTTTGAGGCTGGAGATGTCGGCAAACACCGCCACAAAGTGGGTGATCAGTTGATCGCGGTTACGCACGGCGCTGATGGTCAGCCAGCTGGGATACAACTCACCGTTCTTGCGGCGGTTGGAGATCTCGCCTTGCCAATGGCCGTGGGCCGTCAACTGGTGCCACATGGCGGCGTAGAAGGCGCTGTCATGCTGGCCTGAGGCGAGCAGGCGCGGTGTCTGGCCAAGCGCTTCGGCTTCACTGTATCCGGTGATTTCGCTGAAGGCGCGGTTGACGGCGCTGATGTTCTGGCGGGTGTCGGTGATCAACACGCCTTCGGCAGTGCTTTCGAAGACGGTGGCAGCCTGTTGCAGTTTTTCCTGCATCTGCTGGCGTTCAGTGATGTCACGGGCGATGGTGAGCATGCAGTCTTCATCGCCGATAGGCAGTGGGCGACTGGACAATTCACAGAGGCGTATCAGGCCATCGACGCGACGGATATGGCAGACAAAGTCGCGGACAAACCCGTCACGCTGCATCAACTCCAGCATGTGTCTGCGCTCGTTAAGGTCGACCCAGATGCCAAGGTCCAGGCTGGATTGGTCAACGGAAGTAGCACTGGTGTGGCCGGTCAGGCGGCTGAAGCCTTCGTTGACCTCAATCAGCAGACCGTCGCGTTGGCGGCTCAGCAGCAAACCGTCGGGCGAGGCGTGGAAGGCTTTGGCGAACTTCTCTTCGGAGGTTTGCAGCAGTTGCTGGGTTTCCTTGAGCTGGGTGATATCGCGCACCACCACCACGATGGCTTCAGTCGTGTCCAACTGGAAGGGTTCTGCCGAGATAAGTCCGGTAAAGGCTTGGCCGTTGCTGCGCAGGAACGGCATTTCAAGGTTGCGGATACTGGTGGTCTGGACACGTTGCAGCAACTCCGGGCCGATGCCCGGGATGCCCCATATTTCCAGCTCCGTACCGGTCTTGCCGATCACCTCCTCAGCAGTCAGGCCGATTTGATCTTCAAAGGCTTTATTGACCTCCAGCAAGCAGCCATCGGATAGCCTTGCGATCACCAGAATGTCCGGGCATTGCTGAAACACCGAGGCAAATTTCTGTTCGGACAATTGCAGCGCTTCCTCGGTGCGCTTGGCCTCGCTGATATCAATCATCAAGCCCCGCAGCACAGGCTCATGGCCGTGTTCGATCAGGCTGACAATGTCGCGTACCCACAGGCAACGGCCGTCGGCGGTAATCACTCGGTAATCAACACTGTGGTCGCGGCTGGCACGGGTTTCGCGGTAGCAATAAGCTTCGGCACGTATCAGGTCGGCCGGGTGAATGATGTTGCGCCAGAAGCCCGGAATCAGCCAATGAGCGCGTGGGTAGCCGAGCAAGTCTTCCGCGTGGGGTGACACGTAGCTGTAGGTGAAATCGGTGACGCTGGCTTCCCAGGCGATGGCGGACAAGCTCTCGACCAGGCCGCGATAGTGGTACTCACTGCTGCGCAGTTCTTGTTCGAGAGCGACGCGGCGGGAAATTTCCGAACTCAGCCGACGATTGATCCGAATTACGATGGCCAATACGGTGCACAGCAGCAGTACGGCGGGCAGGCCGTACATCAGCAGGTCGTTCCAGAAGGTGCGGTTATCGGTGAACTTACCCACCCAATGCTGCTGGATCGCGTTGGTTTCATCGGGGCTGAGGTCGGCCAGGACTTTGTCCAGAATGCCCACCAGCATTTTATCGTCCCGTGGTACGCCCATCGCCAATTGATAGCGGTAAGGGGTTTCGCCGCTGACGTAAAGGCCATCGAGTTTGAGTTCGCGCAGGCTCCAGACGCTGGATGCCAGGTCGCTGACCACGGCATCCACTTCGCCGGTCGCCAGGGCTTGCAGCGTGGAACTGACGTTGGGCAGTGCGACCAGGTTAAGGTCGGGGTGGTGGGTACGCAGCAGCTCGTGAGGGGCGTAGTTTTCCACCACGGCAACCTTCAAGCCGTAAAGATCCTTGAGGTTGCGCGGTCGTGCTCCGCCTTCGTGGGCAAGAATCACCATCGGAAAGTCGATGTAAGGCCGGGTGAAGGCCAGATAGCCCTGGCGTTCGGGGGTCGACATGATGCTGGCGATAAGATCGAGTTGATTGTTTCGCGCCATCTCCAAGACGGCGCCCCAACTCGGCGGTTCGATTATCTTGACCCTGACGCCCAGGCGGTCCTGGATCAGGCGGACGTAATCCGCCGACAAGCCTTGGTATCGGCCACTGTCATCACGGTATTCGAAGGGTGGCCACGAGGCGTCCACCCCAAGTCTCAGCTCCTGATGGTCCGCCAGCCAGCCACGCTCATCATCAGTAAGAGTCAACGCGCCAGCCGTTGCGGTCCAGTTCAGCAGCGACAGCAGTATCACGGTCGGCAATCTGGGCATAACGGTCTCGTTATGGCACGGGGAATGTGTCGAGTGTAGACGGGCATTGCGGGGGGAGGAGGGGGCAGTACAGGATTTTATCTATGCAAAACAAAACCCCCGGCCTGGGCCGGGGGTTTTGGTATCACTCGTCGAGGAAGGAGCGCAGATGCTCGCTTCGCGTCGGGTGGCGCAACTTGCGCAGCGCCTTGGCTTCGATCTGACGGATCCGCTCGCGGGTCACGTCAAACTGCTTACCGACTTCCTCAAGGGTGTGGTCGGTATTCATGTCGATGCCGAAACGCATGCGCAGTACCTTGGCTTCACGGGCAGTGAGGCCGGACAGTACGTCGCGAGTCGCTTCTTTCAAGCTCTCAACAGTGGCGACATCGATTGGCGACTGCATAGTCGAGTCTTCGATGAAGTCACCCAGGTGGGAGTCTTCGTCATCACCAATCGGGGTTTCCATGGAGATCGGCTCTTTAGCGATCTTCAATACCTTGCGGATTTTATCCTCAGGCATTTCCATGCGTTCGCCCAGCTCTTCCGGGGTCGGTTCGCGACCCATTTCCTGCAACATCTGCCGGGAAATACGGTTGAGCTTGTTGATGGTCTCGATCATGTGCACCGGAATACGGATGGTGCGGGCCTGGTCGGCGATCGAGCGAGTGATCGCCTGACGGATCCACCAGGTGGCATAAGTCGAGAACTTGTAGCCGCGACGGTATTCGAACTTGTCCACAGCCTTCATCAAGCCGATGTTGCCTTCCTGGATCAGATCGAGGAATTGCAGGCCACGGTTGGTGTACTTCTTGGCGATGGAGATCACCAGACGCAAGTTCGCTTCAACCATCTCTTTCTTCGCGCGGCGGGCCTTGGCCTCACCGATCGACATGCGACGGTTGATGTCCTTGATCTCGGCAATCGTCAGACCGGTTTCGGTCTCAAGTGCCGTCAGCTTCTGCTGGCAACGGATGATATCCGGCTGCAGGCGGCCGATGGCTTCAGCGTACTTCGCCTTGCCTTTGGCCAGAGCGTCGCTCCAGCTTTCGTCAACTTCGTTGCCCGGGAACTGGCGCAGGAAGTCGGTACGCGGCATGCGTGCATCACGGACACAGAGCTGCATGATCGCACGCTCTTGTGCACGCAGACGCTCAAGGGCGCTACGAACGCGTTCAACCAGGCCTTCGAATTGCTTCGGTACCAGCTTGATCGGCATGAACAGCTCAGCCAGCGCCAGCAGCTCGGCAATTGCCAGCTTGTTGGAGCGACCGTGCTTTTTCAGGGCCTTGCGGGTGATTTCCATTTGATCGGAAACCGCACCGAAACGCTGGGCAGCGATGACCGGGTCTGGACCGCTTTCGACTTCTTCTTCGTCGTCGGTGCTGGCTTCAGCCTCGTCGTCCTCGGCATCGTCGTCCGCTTTCGCGGCTTTCGGATCGACAGGCGGCGGTACTTCGGCAGCAGGCGGCGCAATGCCGTCGTCCGGGTCGATATAACCGCTCAGGACGTCGGACAGGCGGCCACCTTCGGTGGTGACGCGAGTGTACTCGGAGAGAATGTGGTCGACCGTGCCAGGGAAGTGCGCGATTGCGCCCATCACTTCACGGATGCCCTCTTCGATACGCTTGGCGATTTCGATCTCGCCTTCGCGTGTCAGCAACTCGACGGTACCCATTTCACGCATATACATGCGCACAGGGTCAGTCGTGCGACCGATGTCGGTCTCCACCGCGGCCAACGCAGCAGCGGCTTCTTCAGCGGCTGCCTCGTCGGTATCGGCGTCGGCCAACATAAGGGCGTCCGCATCCGGAGCACTCTCGTGTACGGGGATCCCCATGTCATTAATCATGCGGATGATGTCTTCCACCTGCTCAGGATCTGAAATATCCTCAGGCAGGTGGTCGTTGACCTCTGCGTAAGTCAGATACTTCTGCTCACGACCAAGGGTGATCAACTCTTTGATACGAGACTGCTGTTGCGCTTTTCCGGACATAACACCCTATCCACTGAAGGTCTTGGCGGGCAAAAAACAAGCCGAGGATTATACCCGAGCTATGACCTCACACGCCAGCTGAGGTCGGGTTTGATGCGGAAACATTCTGTTTTAAGAGGTCACGCATCTGTTTTGCTATCTGAATTTGCTCTTCAGCCGATAATCCCGGCTGTCTTGCTCTCATGATGAGTTCATCGAGGGTCTGCGTATGCTGACCCGCGGATAACCTAGTAATGGTGTCTAAAAACTGTTGTTCAAGGTTATCGCCGTCAATTAGCCACTCCTTTTCCGCAAGTGCCTTCAACAAGCGTCCCTGTTCTGTGCCGTGCCAGCGCGCCATCAACTGAATTGAGTTTAGCTTAGGATTTTTCTGCACGGCTTCGATCAGTGCGATCAGGACTTGAGCGTAGGTATTGCTCGCATTGGCAAAATGGTCGGCACTTTCGACCTTGCCCGCCAATTGCGGGTGGTGAATAAGTGTGCGCAGGGCAATCAACGTAGGCGCTTCTACGGCGACCGGCGTGCGTGGCGCGTAGGCCTCGTCGCGATCACCGCGCTTACCGTTCTTGCTCCAGGGCTTTTTGTCCCATTTCTTGCCGCCGGCACCGGGTTTCTTCGGCGTCCATTCCTGCTGGGGCGCGTAGGCATCCTGCGGTTGGAAGTCGGAATAGTCCGGCATGGCGTCGTAATCCATGCCCGGGTCGTAGGCGGGCGGCGCGTCCTGCGGTGCGCTGTGCACCAGCTGGCTGACGGCTTCGCCACTCAATCCGGTAATTTCCAGCAGGCGCTGGCGCATCAGGGTGCGCAGGTTGGCGCCTGGCACCTTGTCGATCAGCGGCGCTGCGAGGGTGGCCATATGGGCCTTGCCTTCGAGGGAGCGCGGATCGGCTTCTTCGGTCAGTTGCTGGAAGAAATAGTCCGCCAGCGGCTGGGCATGTTGGTTGATGCGTGCGCGGAATGCGTCGGTGCCTTCGGAGCGCACCAGGGTATCCGGGTCTTCGCCTTCTGGCAGGAACAGGAAGCGTGCGCGGCGCCCGTCTTGCAGGCTCGGCAGCGTGGCTTCGAGTGCCCGCCAGGCGGCGTTGCGGCCAGCCTGGTCGCCGTCGAAACAGAACAGCACGCTGGGCACTACGCGAAACAGGCGTTTCAAGTGCTCTTCGCTGGTGGCGGTGCCGAGGGTAGCAACGGCGTTGCGCAAGCCTTGCTGGGCCAGGGCGATCACGTCCATATAGCCTTCCACCACGATGATTTCATCGAGGTTGCGATTGTTCTTGCGCGCTTCGAACAGGCCGTAGAGTTCCTGGCCTTTGTGGAATACCGGGGTTTCCGGGGAGTTCAGATACTTGGGCTTGTCGTCGCCCAATACCCGGCCACCAAAGGCGATGATGCGGCCGCGGCTGTCGCGGATCGGGAACATCACGCGGTCGCGAAAACGGTCGTAGCGCTTACCGGTCTCGGCGTTTTCCACCAGGAGGCCGGCGTCGATCATGGCTTTTTGCTGCAGGGTGTCACTGCTCAGGTGCTTGTACAGGTTATCCCAGCCGGGCGGCGCGAAGCCGAGGCCGAAGTCGCGAGCGATTTCGCCGGTAAGGCCGCGGCCCTTGAGGTAGTCGACGGCGGCCTTGCGCTGCGGATGGCTCTTGAGTGCCTGTCGGTAAAAGTCGGCGGCAGCGGTGAGCAGCGGGTACAGCGGCGAATCGGTGGGTTGCCGTGGTTTGTGCGGGCGGCCGCTTTCTTCGCGGGGGACTTCCATGCCGGCGGCTTTCGCCAGGTCCTCGATTGCCTGGGGGAAATCCAGGTTGTCGTGATCCATCAGGAAGCCGAGGGCATTGCCGCCTGCGCCGCAGCCGAAGCAGTAGTAGAACTGTTTGTCGGGGCTGACACTGAACGACGGGGTTTTTTCTTTGTGGAACGGGCAGCAGGCGGTGTAGTTCTTGCCGGCTTTCTTCAATTGCACGCGCGAGCTGACAACATCGACGATGTCGGTGCGGTTCAGAAGGTCGTCAATAAAGCTCTGGGGAATTAGCCCGGCCATGGCGTTCTCGTCATCACTGCGTGTAAATGAGGGCCCGTGAAGTGCTCAAGCGCTTGGGTCGAGTGGCTCGACCATCAATCGTCTGCTTGGGCTGTATGGAAGTGTATCTGCCGAGCATTCGCTGACGTTAATTTCTAATCAGTCTTCGGCGAAGAAATGTTGCCCCAGGCTCCGGTCTTGGCCAATGGTGGCCTCGGTAGCTCATCGATGGGCACAGTCGACCGTTGATCGCCTGTTTACAGAATAAGTGTGCTCGTCAGTAGCCTTGTTAGGCTCGTCAGAAGAGACGTGCACCGCTGGCAAAAGAGCCAGTCCTGACGTGTGAAGCAGTTGTCTCAGTCGCATGTGCGGCGTCGACGATGAAGCATCAAGCGATATCTGCAAATGCCAATAGCCCGGCTGAGGGCCGGGCTTGGCAGAAGCTTGCTACGAACGTCTGTGTATTAGTACAGACGAACGGCGCGGCGCTGCTCGCGCTGAACTTTCTTGGCGTGACGCTTAACAGCGGCTGCTGCTTTACGCTTACGCTCAGAAGTTGGCTTCTCGTAAAATTCGCGGCTACGAACTTCGGCCAGTACACCGGCTTTTTCGCAGGAGCGCTTGAAACGACGCAGAGCTACGTCGAAGGGTTCGTTCTCTTTAACTTTGACGGCTGGCATCCAGAGCTACCTTCTTTCATTACCGGGATCAACGTTCTCGTCGCAAAAAATTCGCGGCTGAGGTCGTCGGTTTTTAAGGGTTGCGGATGTTAACCCCTCATTGACCGGAATGCAAAGCCTCTGATCGAAAACCGCTAGTCGGGAGGGGGAGTGGCGACTATTATGCGCGCCTTCGAATTTAGCCTCTACAAGGCGCAAACCCATGCTAGTACTGGGACTTGAAACCTCCTGCGACGAAACCGGTGTCGCACTTTACGACAGTGAACGCGGGCTTTTGGCCGATGCACTGTTCAGTCAGATCGACCTGCATCGTGCCTATGGCGGCGTGGTGCCGGAGCTGGCCAGCCGTGATCACGTCAAGCGGATGTTGCCGTTGATTCGTCAGGTGTTGGACGAGGCCGGTTGCGTGCCGACCGAGATCGACGCGATTGCCTATACCGCAGGCCCCGGATTGGTCGGAGCCCTTCTGGTTGGGGCCTCTTGCGCCCAGGCGCTGGCGTTTGCCTGGGGTATTCCAGCCCTCGGTGTGCACCACATGGAAGGCCATTTACTGGCGCCGATGCTGGAAGAAAACCCGCCGCAGTTCCCGTTCGTCGCTTTGTTGGTTTCAGGGGGGCATACGCAGCTGGTTCAGGTCGACGCAATCGGTCAATACACGCTGTTGGGCGAGTCACTGGATGACGCCGCCGGCGAAGCGTTCGACAAGACCGCGAAGATGATGGGCCTCAATTACCCCGGCGGACCGGAAATCGCCCGCCTCGCTGAAAAAGGCGTTGCTGGCCGCTACACCTTCCCGCGTCCTATGTGCGATCGCCCTGGTTTGATGTTCAGCTTCAGCGGCTTGAAAACCTCTGCGCTCAATACCTGGCAGCACAGTGTCAGCGCCGGGGACGACAGTCAGCAAGCCCGTTGCGACATCGCACTGGCGTTCCAGCAGGCCGTGGTGGAGACTTTGACCATCAAGTGCAAGCGCGCCCTGAAACAGGCCGGCATGAAGCGTCTGGTGATCGCTGGCGGCGTCAGTGCCAACAAGGCGCTGCGCAGTTCACTGGAAAAAATGCTCGGCGACATGAAGGGCGATGTGTTCTACGCCCGCCCTGAGTTCTGCACCGACAACGGCGCGATGATCGCCTATGCCGGTTGCCAGCGCTTGCAGGCGGGACAGCACGAAAGTCTGGCGATCAGCGTGCAGGCGCGCTGGCCGATGGAGCAATTGCCGCCGTTGTAGGCTGTTGTAGGGCTGCAACGTGAGAAGTGCTCATCGACGGTATTTAAAAATGCCGTTCGCGCCCGGCAAACAGGTCGCGTAAATTGCCCCGGTGACGCCAGACGATCAGCAGTGTCAGCACGCTCATCGGCAACAGCGCCGCTGGTTCCTGCCAGGCCAGCAAGGGCAGGGTGAGCGGGGTCGCGATGAGCGCAGCCAGCGAGCTGGTGCGGGTCAGGTAGAACGTCAGCAGCCAGGCGAGCACGGCCAGCAATGCTGCCGGTGGGTAGACCCCCAGCAGCATGCCGGCCGCCGTGGCGACGCCTTTGCCGCCGCGAAAACGGAAGTACAGTGGAAACAGATGGCCGAGGACGGCACACACGCCCACCCAGGCCTGCTGTTGCAGGGTCAGGCCGACGAGGCTGGCGATCAGCACGGGCAGCAACCCCTTGCACAGATCGCCCAGCAGCGTCAGCACGGCGAGCTTCTTGCCGGCCAGGCGCAACATATTGGTGGCGCCGGCATTGCCTGAGCCACTCATTCGCGGATCGGGGTTTCCCGTCAGGCGGCTGAGCAAAATGGCGAAGGACAGCGAGCCGAGCAGGTAGGCGAGAATCGCCAGTGACCAAAACATGCTAACTATTCCGGGCGAGGACGCCCTGATTCTAACGGGGCATCGCGCCCTTGTCGTGCTGCGGAGAAGAGCTTGGACAGAGTGTTTATCGAAGGCCTGGAAGTCGACACCGTGATAGGGGCCTACGACTGGGAGCGCGGGATCCGCCAATGCCTGCGCCTGGACCTGAGCTTCGCGTGGGATAACCGCCCGGCGGCCGCGGGTGACGACCTGAGCCTGGCGCTGGATTACGCCAGGATGTCCGCGCGTATCCAGGCCTTTGCCGAGCAGTCCCAGTACCAACTGGTGGAAACCTTTGCCGAGCGCCTGGCTCAAGTGCTGATGAGTGAATTCCAGATTCCCTGGCTGCACCTCAAGTTGACCAAGCCCGGCGCCGTACCGGCCGCCAAGGGCGTGGGCGTGGAGATCGAGCGCGGATGTCGCTAACGCAGATTTACCTTGGCCTCGGCAGCAATATCGAGCGCGAGCCCAACTTGCGTGCCGGGCTTGATGCGCTGGCCGGCTTCCTGACGGGGCTACGCTGTTCCGCGGTGTTCGAAAGCCAGCCGGTGGGCATCAAGAGTGGGCCGTTTTTCAATCTGGTGGTGTCGGCGTATACCGACCTGTCGTTGGCGGATTTGGATCGCCGGCTGAAGTCCATCGAGGCTGAAAACGGTCGCTATGCCCCAGACCGCAAAGGCCTGCCGTTGGATATCGACGTGCTGTTGTACGGCGAGTTGGTGGGGGATTTCGACGGTTTGATTCTGCCCCGCGCGGAAATCCTGAAAAACGCCTTTGTGTTGTGGCCGCTGTCGTTGATGGCGCCGGACCGTGTGCATCCTGAGGTGGGCAAAACGATGGCTGATCTGTGGCGTGATGCGCAGATCGATCAGGTACTGGCGCCTGTCGCCTTTGAATGGCAGGGCCAGCAGCTCACCCCGCAAATGTAGGCATCGAGCAGTGGTGGCGAGGGCGCAAGCTCCCTCGCCACGCAGGTCAGTGTTTGCCCTTGTAGGCTTGCAATGCGTTCAGCCGTTCGCGCTTGAGTGCTTCGCCCAGCTCCGGGCCTTTGAAGCCTTTCTCCAGCAGTGGCGCCACCGGCACTTCGCGTGCAGCCTTGGCCGCCCCGCGTAAATAATCCGCCTGTGGATAACTGCGCAGCTCAAACCCCTTGCGGCCTCGGGCGTCCATTTCACAGCTCACCACAAACTCTTCAAAGCGCTGCGGCCTGCGGTACACATCAAAACTTTGCAGCAACTCCAGCAGTGTCGAGGCTTTCAGCTCCAGCGCTCGATGGCCGTGGGTGTGATATTGACCCACCAACAGTGCCAGTTCCTGGCAGTCCCTTGGCGCTTTGAAGCGCTCGTTGACCGCCTTGATCAGCTTCAAGCCCCGCTGCTCATGGGCGATGTGCTGCGGCAACTTATCCACAGGCGTCAGGCCTTTGCCCAGGTCATGCAGCAGGCAGGCCCAACGCACGGTCAATGGCTGCTTGTGCAGTGCGGACTGCTCCAGCACGCTCAAGGTGTGTACGCCGGTGTCGATTTCGGGGTGATGGGATTCGGGCTGCGGTACTCCAAAAAGGGCATCCACTTCCGGCATCAGGGTTTTCAGTGCGTCACAGTCGCGCAGTACCTGAATAAACACCTGGGGTTGATCTTCCATCAGCGCCCGGGAGATTTCTTTCCAACTGCGCTCCGGCGTCAGGACTTCCAATTCGCCCGACTCGCTGAGTTGGCGCATCAGTTCCAAGGTCTGTGGTGCCACCGTAAAACCCAGGTGTGCATAGCGCGCCGCAAAACGGGCAACGCGCAGAACTCGCAGGGGATCTTCGGCAAATGCGGGGGAAACGTGGCGAAGTATGCGTGCTTCCAGGTCGTGCTGGCCGTGATAAGGATCGGTCAGGTTGCCGTCATCGTCTTCTGCCATTGCATTGATGGTCAGGTCGCGACGGATCAGGTCTTCTTCCAGCGTGACCTCGGGGCTGGCGTGAAACACAAAACCACCGTAACCCCGGCCACTCTTGCGCTCGGTACGGGCCAGGGCGTATTCGTCGCCGTTTTTGGGGTCGAGGAAGACCGGGAAGTCGGAGCCCACCGGCTTGAAGCCCTTGGTCAGCATCTCTTCGGTGGTGGCGCCGACGACCACGCGGTCGATATCGGTAACCTTGATGCCCAGTAAGCGGTCACGCACGGCGCCGCCGACTTTATAGATTTTCATGAAAAAGCCTCCATTAGCGACACAGGATACCGCCTGTGCCTGACCAATGGAGGCTTTGCCGTTTCAGAGATGCACGACGGCCATGTCCAGGCGGCCGTAGTCATTGTCGTTGTGATCGCTGCGCGGTGGCACATGGTGAGTCTTCATCACCTGATCGCCCTGCAGGGTTTCCAGATGGATGTCGAAGCCCCACAGGCGGTGCAGGTGCTTGAGTACTTCTTCGGTGGATTCGCCCAGCGGCTTGCGGTCATGTTGCTGGTGACGCAAGGTCAGCGAGCGGTCGCCACGCACATCGATGCTGTAGATCTGCACGTTGGGCTCGCGGTTGCCCAGGTTGTACTGCGCGGCCAAGGTTTCACGGATGATGCGGTAGCCAGGCTCATCGTGGATGGCGGGTACGACCAAGTCGTCCTTGAGATCGTCATCGAGGATACTGAACAGCTTGAGGTCCCGGATCACCTGGGGTGACAGGTACTGCAGGATGAAGCTCTCGTCCTTGAAGCTGCTCATGGCGAACTTGATGGTAGACAGCCAGTCAGTGCCAGCGATTTCCGGGAACCAGCGGCGGTCTTCCTCGGTGGGGTGTTCGCACATGCGCCGGATGTCGCGGTACATGGCAAAGCCCAAGGCATAAGGGTTGATGCCGCTGTAATACGGGCTGTCGAAGCCCGGTTGGAACACCACGCTGGTGTGAGACGTGAGGAACTCCATCATGAAGCCGTCGGTGACCAGGCCTTCGTCATACAGGTCGTTCATCAGTGTGTAGTGCCAGAACGTCGCCCAGCCTTCGTTCATCACCTGGGTTTGGCGCTGTGGATAAAAGTATTGGGCGATCTTGCGCACGATGCGCACGATTTCCCGTTGCCATGGTTCCAGCAGTGGCGCGTGTTTTTCAAGGAAATACAGGATGTTTTCCTGAGGTTCGGCGGGGAAACGTGCATTGTCCTTGTCGCTGTTCTTCCCGGCTTTTTTAGGAATGGTGCGCCACAGGTCGTTGATCTGCTTTTGCAGATGCTCCTCGCGCTCCTTCTGGCGAAGGCGTTCTTCCTCGGCGGAAATCGGGTACGGGCGTTTGTAGCGGTCGACCCCGTAGTTCATCAGGGCGTGGCAGGAGTCGAGCAAGTCCTCTACTGCATCGATGCCGTGGCGCTCCTCGCACTGCATGATGTACTGCTTGGCAAACACCAGGTAATCGATGATCGAGCTGGCATCGGTCCAGGTGCGGAACAGGTAGTTGCCCTTGAAAAAGCTGTTATGCCCATAGCAGGCGTGAGCCACTACCAATGCCTGCATGCAGATGGTGTTTTCTTCCATCAGGTAGGCAATGCAAGGGTCGGAGTTGATTACGATCTCGTAGGCCAGGCCCATTTGGCCACGTGTGTAGGACTTCTCGGTGCTGAGGAAGTGTTTGCCGTAGGACCAATGGTGATAACCCAGCGGCATGCCGACGGACGCGTAGGCATCCATCATCTGCTCGGCGGTGATCACTTCGATCTGGTTGGGGTAAGTGTCCAGGGCATAACCCGCCGCGATCCGGCTGATTTCCCGGTCATAGGCCTGGATCAGTTCAAAGGTCCACTCGGAGCCGGTGGAAATGGGTTGGCGCTTAGTCTCTTTTTTGGCGGTCATGTCACTAACCTGCGCTGGAAGAGTTCACGGAAGACCGGGTAGATATCGCCGGCCGAGACCAGTTGCTGCTGGGCGAACGTGTCGGCGAAGGCTTCGCCGATGCGCTCGTATTCGAACCACAGGGCCTGGTGCTCACGGGGGGTAATCTCGACGTAGGTGTAGTACTGCACGTACGGCATGATCTGGTTGATCAGGATGTCGCGGCAAATGGGGGAATCATCGTTCCAGTTGTCGCCGTCCGAGGCTTGGGCGGCGTAGATGTTCCACTCGTTGGCCGGATAGCGCTCGGCCATGATTTCCTGCATCAGCTTCAGGGCACTGGACACAATGGTGCCGCCGGTTTCCCGCGAGTAGAAGAACTCTTCTTCGTCGACTTCCCGGGCACTGGTGTGATGGCGGATGAACACTACATCGATCTTGTCGTAGTTCCGTTTCAGGAACAGGTACAGCAGGATGAAAAACCGCTTGGCGATGTCCTTGGTGGCCTGGGTCATGGAGCCGGAGACGTCCATGAGGCAAAACATCACCGCCTTGGAACTGGGGTTGGGTTGTTTGACCAGCAGGTTGTACTTCAAGTCGAAAGTGTCGAGGAAGGGCACGCGGTGAATACGTGCGCTGAGTTTCTCGATTTCCGCCTCGATTTCCTGGATATCGCCGAAATTATCCGGTTCTTCGCGCTTCAAGCGCGCCAACTCTTCCTTGGCTTCTTTCAGTTTGGCGCGGCTGCTCCCCGACAGGGCGATACGCCGCGCATGGGCCGAGCGCAGGGTGCGGATGATATTGATCCGTGACGGGTTGCCCTCGTTGCTGATCCCGGCTCGCACGGTCTTGAAGGTGTCGGTACCGGTCAGGTTGCGTTTGACCAGGTTGGGCAGTTCCAGGTCCTCGAACATGAATTCGAGGAATTCTTCCTGGGTAATCTGGAACACGAACTCATCCATGCCTTCGCCGGAGTTGCCGGCCTTGCCCGGACCTTTGCCGCCCGCACCGCCTTGGGGCCGCTGGATATGTTCGCCGGTGGTGAATTCCTTGTTGCCTGGGTGCACGACGGTCTGTTTGCCGCCCCGGCCGTGGTGCAGCACTGGTTCGTCGATATCCCGTCCGGGGATGCTGATTTGCTCGCCATGCTCCATATCGGTAATGGAACGGCGGCTGACGGCCTCTTCAACGGCCTTTTTGATGTGGTCACGGTAACGCCGCAGGAAACGCTGGCGGTTTACCGTGCTCTTGTTCTTGCCATTGAGGCGTCGGTCGATCACATAGCTCATGGGGCCCCTCCGGGGAGCTTCAAGTCGTAAGCTGCAAGCTGCAAGTTAGAGCGGCGTGCGCTGTTCTCTTGCAGCTTGTAGCTAGAAGCTTGCAGCTACTCTCTCACTGCGATTTCCGGACCCGTAGGTACCATTCCGAAAGAAGTCGTACCTGTTTGTCGGTGTAGCCACGCTCGACCATTCGTGTGACGAAGTCGTTGTGTTTTTGCTGATCCTCCTTGCTGGCCTTGGCGTTGAAGCTGATGACCGGCAGCAGGTCTTCGGTGTTGGAGAACATTTTCTTCTCGATGACCACCCGCAGCTTCTCGTAGCTGAGCCAGGTGGGGTTCTTGCCGTTGTTGTTGGCGCGGGCGCGCAGGACGAAGTTGACGATTTCGTTGCGGAAATCCTTCGGATTGCTGATGCCGGCCGGCTTCTCGATTTTCTCCAGTTCCTCGTTGAGGGCTACGCGGTTGAGGATCTCGCCGGTTTCCGGGTCGCGGTATTCCTGGTCCTGGATCCAGAAGTCGGCGTACAGCACGTAGCGGTCGAAGATGTTCTGGCCGTACTCGCTGTAGGACTCCAGGTACGCGGTCTGGATTTCCTTGCCGATGAACTCGATGTAGCGCGGTGCCAGGTATTCTTTGAGGAAGCGCAGGTAGCGTTCGCGGGTTTCCGCCTGGAACTGTTCCTGCTCGATCTGCTGTTCCAGTACATAGAGCAGGTGCACCGGGTTGGCGGCGATCTCGTGCGGGTCGAAGTTGAAGACTTTGGACAGGATCTTGAACGCAAAGCGTGTCGACAGGCCGTTCATGCCCTCGTCCACGCCCGCTGTGTCGCGGTATTCCTGGATCGACTTGGCTTTAGGATCGGTGTCCTTGAGGTTCTCACCGTCGTACACACGCATCTTCGAGTAGATGTTCGAGTTCTCCGGCTCCTTGAGGCGCGACAGCACGGTGAACTGGGCGAGCATCTTCAGGGTGTCGGGTGCGCAATGGGCCTTGGCCAGGGAGCTGTTGAACAGCAGCTTGTCGTAGATCTTGATCTCATCGCTGACCCGCAGGCAGTACGGCACCTTGACGATATAGATCCGGTCGATGAAGGCTTCGTTGTTCTTGTTGTTGCGGAAGGTGTGCCATTCCGATTCGTTGGAGTGGGCCAGCAGAATCCCGGTGAACGGAATCGCGCCCAGGCCTTCGGTGCTGTTGTAGTTACCTTCCTGGGTTGCGGTCAGCAGTGGGTGCAGCACCTTGATCGGTGCCTTGAACATCTCCACGAACTCCATCAGGCCCTGGTTGGCCCGGCACAGTGCGCCCGAGTAGCTATAAGCGTCGGCGTCGTTCTGCGGGAATTCTTCGAGTTTACGGATATCGACCTTGCCCACCAGCGCGGAAATATCCTGGTTGTTTTCGTCACCCGGCTCGGTCTTGGCCACGCCGATCTGGTTGAGGATCGACGGGTAGAGTTTCACCACGCGGAACTGGCTGATGTCGCCGCCAAATTCAGCCAGGCGCTTGGTGGCCCAGGGCGACATGATGGTGTTGAGGTAGCGTCGTGGGATGCCGAAGTCTTCTTCGAGGATCGCGCCATCTTCCGTAGCGTTGAACAGGCCCAGTGGCGACTCGAAGACCGGCGAGCCTTTGATCGCGTAAAAGGGCACTTTCTCGATCAACTGTTTGAGCTTTTCGGCCAGGGACGACTTACCACCGCCGACGGGACCGAGCAGATAAAGGATCTGTTTCTTCTCTTCCAGGCCTTGGGCGGCATGGCGGAAGTAGGAGACGATCTGGTCAATGCATTCTTCCATTCCGTGGAAGTCTTCAAAGGCCGGGTAGCGGCGGATCACCTTGTTGGAAAATATTCGCGACAGGCGCGAATTGTTCGAGGTGTCTACCAGCTCCGGCTCGCCAATTGCCAGCAGCAGGCGCTCGGCGGCAGACGCGTAGGTGCTGCGGTCCTTTTTGCACAGCTCTAGATACTCTTGAAGCGTGAGTTCTTCCTGCTGTGTGGACTCGAAGCGTTGTTGGAAGTGGCTAAAAATACTCATGACGTCGTCACCTCGCTCGATACGTGGAGCCGACGCCGGATCAATCAGTCGATGCTGGCAGCCATTGGCAATCGCCAACGGCCGTTTTCCCCCCAGAACACCCTAAACCCTACCGATGACCCGCACGCCGGTGTACCGGCTCTCCCCTGATTCGGATGGCCTGCGCTTAAGGATAGTTCGGAATCCGGGAGGTCAAGGCGCGATACGCAATTAGTTTGCCTGCGCCGTTCGTCAGAAACGGCGCGAGCCCAAGCGTCACGCGGGGTAGCGGGGTTTGAAAAAAATTATTGCGAATCGCCCGAGGAAATTTCCTCAGGATAGGTCGTACGCCACAGCTCAAAACCACCGTCCAGGCTGTAAACGTCGGAGAAACCCTGGCTGATCAGGTAGGCGGCGGCGCTCTGGCTGGAGTTGCCGTGGTAGCAGGCCACGATCAGTGGCGCGTCGAGGTCGGCCGCACGGATGAAGTCGGCGATATTGACGTTGTCCAGGTGCTGGGCGCCGGTGATGTGGGCGGCGGCGTAAGTGGGCTGGTCGCGGATGTCAACGACCACTGCACCTCGCTCGCGCAGAGCCTGGGCTTCTTGGGGGGGGGATACGTTTGAATTCGCTCATGGCAGGCTCCTAAGGCTTGACTGCGGTCTGCGGTGTAACGGAAAGGGGAGATTCACACTGGCAGCTGTGGCGCTCGCCCGTATCGATGTTCATCAGGGTCATGGCGCCGCCCCACACGCAACCGGTGTCGAGGGCGAACACGCCGGGTTCGTTGCACTTGCCTTCCAGCGCCGCCCAGTGGCCGAAGACGATCTTCGTGTCACGGGTCTTGCGTTCCTTGTGGGCGAACCAGGGCTTGTAGCCGGGCAGGGCGGTGTCGGCGCCTTCCTTGCTCTTGAGGTCCAGCTTGCCCTCGGCGGTGCAGAAACGCATGCGCGTAAAGTAGTTGGTGATCACCCGCAGGCGGGCGACGCCCGTCAGGTCGTTGTCCCACTTCACCGGTTCGTTGCCGTACATGCCGTCGAGGTAGGCGGTGTACAGGCTGTCGTCGGCCAGGGCACTTTCAACTTCTGCGGCACACTTGAGGGCTTTCTTCAGCGTCCACTGCGGCGGGATACCCGCATGCACCAGGGCCATGTTACGGCCTTCGTCGTAATGCATGAGCTTTTGCCGGCGCAGCCAGTCGAGCAACTCCGTCCGGTCGGGGGCTTCGAGGATTTCCCGCAGTGTGTCGCCCTTTTTCAGGCGCTCGATATTGTTGCCGGCCGCCAGTAGATGCAGGTCGTGGTTGCCGAGTACGCATACCAGGGAATCACGCAGGCTATATAGGTAGCGCAAGGTTTCCAGTGACTCGGGGCCGCGGTTGACCAGGTCACCGACCAACCAAAGCCGATCGTTGGCCGGATCGAAGGCCACGCGCTCAAGCAGGCACTTGAGCGGTTGCAGGCAGCCTTGCAGGTCACCGACCGCGTAGGTCGCCATCAGTGCAGGGCTCCCGGTACGGCAAGGCGAAACGGTTTGATGATGGCGTCGAACAGTTGGCCGTCAGTGGCTTTCATCTGATACGAGCCTTGCATAGTGCCGACCTTGGAGGTCATCACCGTGCCGCTGCTGTAGGTGTGGCTGGCGCCAATGTCGATCAACGGTTGCTGGCCAACCACGCCTGCGCCGCGGACTTCTTCGACCTGGCCGTCACCGTCGGTGATCACCCAGTGACGTGACAGCAACTTGGCCGGCACGAGCCCGTTGTTCTTCACCGTGATGGTGTAGGCAAAGGCAAAGCGGTTGTGTTCAGGTTGCGATTGGTCCGCCAGGAAGCGGGTGACGACGCTGACGTCGATCTGGTAGCGAGGATCGGACATGCAAGAGGCCTTAAAAGCAAAAGCGGAGGACAGCAGATGCGGATCAGTCTAGGCCAAGAGGTGGGCACTAGGCCAGACATGTGTCTGGCCATGCCTGGGTGCTTCAGTCGGCGGCTGGCGCAGGCTGGATGGCAAGCTGGTCGGCCAGGCGCACAAACGCGGCGAGGTCCAGTTGCTCCGGGCGCAGGCTGCCGTCGACGCCGGCGGCTTCGATTTCGGCGTTGCTCAGCAGGGCTTTGAGTGTGTTGCGCAGGGTTTTGCGGCGTTGGTTGAACGCCTCGCGCACCACGCGCTCCAGCAACTTGTGATCCTTGGCCGGGTGCGGCAGCACGGCGTGTGGCACCAGGCGGACGATGGCAGAGTCGACCTTAGGTGGCGGATTGAACGCACCTGGACCTACGTTGAACAGGTGTTCAACACGGCAGTGGTACTGGACCATGATCGACAGACGGCCCCAGTCACCACCGCCAGGGCCTGCGGCCAGGCGCTCCACCACTTCTTTCTGCAGCATGAAGTGCATGTCGCGGATGATCCCGGCGTTGTTCAGCAGGTGGAAAATCAGCGGCGTAGAGATGTTGTACGGCAGGTTACCGACCACGCGCAGGCTGTTGGGCGCGGCGTTGAGGGAGTTGAAGTCGAACTTCAGTGCATCACCCTGGTGCAGGTTGAAGTTGGATTTGCCGGCGAACTGCTGGTTGAGGATCGGGATCAGATCCTTGTCCAGTTCAACCACGTCCAGTTGGCCCCCGCTGGCCAGCAGGCCTTGGGTCAATGCGCCCTGGCCTGGGCCGATTTCCAGCAGGCGGTCTTCGGGCTTGGCATGGATGGAGCGCAGGATGCGGTCGATCACGCCGGCGTCGTGCAGGAAGTTTTGCCCGAAACGCTTGCGCGCCCGGTGTTGGTAATGCTCAGTCATATACGGGTCTCGGCCATCTGATAGGCGGTTTCCAGGGCCACGCGCAGGCTGCCGGTATCGATCTTGCCGCTGCCCGCCAGGTCCAGGGCAGTGCCATGGTCGACGGACGTGCGGATGATCGGCAGGCCCAGTGTCACGTTGACGGCGGCGCCGAAGCCTTTGTATTTCAGCACCGGCAGCCCCTGGTCATGGTACATCGCCAGCACTGCGTCGCAGTGCTCCAGATATTTGGGGGTAAACAGAGTGTCCGCTGGCAGTGGGCCACGCAGGTCCATGCCTTCTTGGCGCAGACGCTCCAGGGTGGGTTCGATGATGTCGATTTCTTCATGGCCCAAATGGCCGCCTTCACCGGCATGGGGGTTGAGCCCGCAGACCAGGATGCGCGGTTGGGCGATGCCGAATTTTTGCTGTAGATCGGCGTGCAGGATGCGCGTGACGCGCTCCACGCGTTCAGCGGTAATGGCATCGGCAATCTCACGCAGCGGCAGGTGCGTGGTCACCAGTGCAACCCGCAGGCCGTGAGTTGCCAGCATCATCACGACTTGTTCGGTGTGGGTCAGGTCAGCGAGGAATTCGGTATGGCCGGAAAAGGCGATGCCGGATTCGTTGATCACTCCCTTGTGCACCGGGGCCGTAATCATGCCTGCGAAGTCGCCGTCAATGCAGCCTTGCCCGGCGCGGGTCAGGGTTTCCAGCACGAACGCCGCATTGGCTTTGTCCAGTTGCCCGGCAACCACCTTGGCTGCAAGTGGGGTATCCCACACATACAGGCTACCGGCTGGCGCAGGCTGGTCGGGCCAGTTGCCCGGCGCCACGTCCAGCAGGTTGACAGCCACACCCAGTTGCGCAGCCCGCTCAATGAGCAGGTCGCGACTGGTGATGGCAATCAGGGGATGTGGCTGAGGCTGCGAGGCGAGCAGCAGGCACAGGTCTGGACCTATGCCGGCCGGCTCGCCGGGTGTTACCGCGAAACGCTGGGGTTTCACTGTACTGCCTGGTCGGTGCCTGTTTGCTCGGCGCCTGGCAGCTTGTTTTCCACGTAGGCTTCGTCACGGATCTGGCGCAACCACGTTTGCAGCTCTTCGTCGTATTTGCGGTTACGCAGTACGTTCAGTGCTTGTTGCTCGCGGGCCTGGCTGGTGTTGTCGGTGGCGCGACGGCCAAGGACTTCCAGTACATGCCAGCCATATTGGGTCTTGAACGGCTTGGACAGCACGCCTTGCGGCGTATCGGCCATCACCTGCTGGAACTCCGGCACCAGGGCTTTCGGGTCGATCCAGTTCAGGTCGCCGCCGTTGAGGGCCGAACCTGGGTCTTCCGAAAAGCTCTTGGCCAGGGTGGCGAAGTCTTCACCGCCTTCGATGCGGTCATAGATCTTCTGGGCCAGTTCCTTAGTTTGTGCTTCGGTGCGGATCTCGCTTGGTTTGACCAGGATATGACGAACGTGAACTTCGTCTTTCAGCGAAGTCTCGCCACCGCGACGTTCCAGCAACTTCAGGATGATGAAGCCACCTGGGGTACGCGCTGGCTGGGTAATACCACCCACTTCCATGGCGCTCAGCTCGCGGTCAAATGGAGGTGGCAACTGGGCGGCTTTACGCCAGCCCATGTCACCGCCTTCAAGGGCGTTGTCGCTACCGGACTGGGCAATCGCCATCTGGGCAAAATCAGCGCCACCTTTCAGGCGATCATAGATCGCCTGGGTTTTGGCGGCGGCCGCATTGAGCTGCTCGGAGTTCGCGCTGTCCGGGGTTGGGATCAGGATATTGGCCAGGTGCAATTCTTCGGAAAGCTGCATCTTGCCCAGGTCCGACGCCAGGAAGTTTTTCACTTCCTGTTCCGATACCTGAACCCGCTCGGCCACACGGCGCTGACGCACACGGCTGATGATCATCTCGCGGCGGATCTGGTCACGAGCGTCTTCATAGGAGAGACCGTCGTGAGCCAGGGCGGCGCGGAACTGATCGATGCTCATGTTGTTGCGTTGAGCAATGGTGCCTACAGCCTGGTTCAGCTCTTCGTCCGAAATTCGGATGCCGGAGCGATCGCCGATCTGCAGTTGCAGGTTTTCGACGATCAGACGTTCCAATACCTGTTGGTCCAAGACGCTGGTAGGCGGCACACCACCGCCACGCTTGGCGATGGTTTGCTGAACTTCCTTGACGCGTTGGTCCAGTTGGCTCTGCATGATCACGTCGTTATCGACGATGGCCACAACCTTGTCCAGCTGTTGAACCGCAGCGTGTGCCGATACGGTCCCCAGGAACAGTGCGCCCAGCACTAGCGGGCGCAGACAATCAGAAAGCTTGGTCTTCACGTTCACGATAACCTTCAATGCCTTTGTCGAGGAAGCTCTCTACCTTGGCGCCGGTCAGGCCGCCGAGTCCTTTGAGGACGATTTGCAGGAAGAGCCCGTGGTCACCCTTTTCGTTCAGCGGGGCGATCTGGCTGTATTCGTCGTTGGAAACCCAGTAACGGTTGATGACGCGCAGTTTCCAGCAGCAGTTGTCGTACTCGAAACCACCGAAGGCTTCCAGGGTACGGTTGCGTGCGTAGTCATACTGCCAGCGGGTGATCAGGTTCCACTGGGGAATGATCGGCCACATCATCGAGAAGTCGTGTTGTTGGATTTTGTAGTAATCCTTCACGTAGTTCGCCGAGCCTGGTGTGCCGTAGTCGCCACCGAACTGCCATTTGCCGGTCAGCTGGTTGTAGACGACCTGGTCGTTACGATAGCGATAACCGACGTTGATGATCTTGTTCGGGTCGTTCTCAGGCTGGTAGTGAAGCATCGCGCTGCCGGAGCGAGGGCTGTGCTCCTCGGTGTCCCAGTTGTAGTTGGCAGTGGCGCGCCAGTCGCGGTCGAAGCGGAACTCGTAGTCCAGGGCAACCGGCGATACGTCAGACTGTGCATCGGCACGGTCGGCGGCCAGGATGCCTGGCAGTTGCACTTCACGGTCCTTGAAATACAGCGCCTGGCCCACGGCTACACGTTGACGCTCGAAGCCGTTTTCTTCGATCCAGCGGCTGGTCAAGCCCAGGGACAGCTTGTTTTCATCGCCGATACGGTCGGAGCCGCTGAAGCGGTTGTCGCGGAACAGCGACGCGTAGCTGAACGAGGTTTCGCTGGTGTCGAACACCGGAATATCGCTTTGGTCCTTGTTCGGTACGTACAGATAGAACGCACGTGGCTCAAGGGTCTGGCGATAGTCTTTGCCGAACCAGTTGGTATTGCGGTCGAAATACAGGCCGCTGTCTACGCTGGCTACAGGAATTGCACGGTCCTGGGAGCTTTTGAACGTGCCGCCGGTATATTGGGTGCCAGCTGTCGCCGCTGCAGCTTGTGCAGCGATGATGTCGTTCTTGCCTTTGTTGTCCAGGTCAAGATCGTACTTGGTGTAGACGTACTTAAGCTTCGGCGTCACAAAGCCGTAGGTCCAGTTCATCGGGTAGGAGACAGCTGGCGCTACGTTCAGGCGAGTACCGTTTGCGCGGGTCAGGCCGTTGACGTAGGTGTCCAGGCGACGTTCGGAATCACCATTTTCGTTGATGAAGTTGCCGCTTTCCAGGCTGCGTTCAAACCGAACTGCTTCGGTCTCGTAGCTGAAGTTCAAACCACCTGGGTGGTAGGGCAGCTGACCATTGAAGGTGATCTGAGGCAGTCGGTCGTAAGGCGTGATCTGGGAGATCGTGGCCAGCTGATAAGCCTGGACATTCAAGCGTGCCTGGTAGGAGTCGCCGCGATAACTCACGGAACCCTGCTGGTTGACGTAGTCCTGGCTCTCGACGCCTTCCTGGTAGGACTTGAGGTCCTGGAAGTAATAAGGGTCGCTGATCTTTGTGTAGTCGACCTGGGTCAGTACACGCGAATCCAGCCCACCTTTATGCTGCCAATTGAGCATATAGCGGGTTTTTTCGTAATCGGTCTGCAGCTTGCGTTCGTCGTTGTCGTCGTTGAGGTACGCGCCGCCGAACTGGCCTTCGCTGGACTTGGTGAGGTAGCGGAATTCGCCTTCCATCATCATGCCGCGCTTGGTCATGTATTGCGGGTACAACGTGGCGTCGTAGTTCGGCGCCAGGTTGAAGTAGTACGGCGTGACCAGGGTGAAGCCGGTTTCGTTGCCGGTGCTGAAGCTCGGCGGCAGGAAGCCGGACTGACGACGGTCGTCGATCGGGAAATAGATATACGGGGTGTACAGGATCGGGATGTTCTTGATCCGCAACGTCGCATTGGTGGCCGTACCGAAACCGGTGGCCGGGTTCAACGTGATGTTGTTGCCCCTGAGTTGCCAGGCGTTGCTGTCCGGCTCGCAGGTGGTGTACGTACCGTCCTTGAGGCGGATGATCGCGTTTTCGGCACGCTTGGCGTACAGCGCGTTACCGCGGATACGTGACTTGTGCATTACGTATTCGGCGTTGTCGATCTGCGCCGCACCGGTGTCCAGTTGAACCTGGGCGTGGTCGCCGACGATCAGTGCACCGTTGTCGCGCAGTCGTACGTTGCCGTTCAGCTCGCCGCGGCTTTCGGCCTGGTACAGGCTGGCTTCTTCGGCTTCAAGCTGCATGCTTCCCTGGCGCATGACAACGTCACCGGCCAGGGTTGCGACTTGTTGTTCCTGCTCGTAACGAGAGGCCTTGGCACCGATGAAGGTCGGCGCATCGCTCTTGTCCGTCTTGTCGTTCATGCCAGGACGAGGCGGCTCGATGTACGCACCACCGCAATAAGGACCGGTTTCGGCCAACTGGGCTGCGGTCAACTTTTCGCGAGGTACCCAGTCCAAGTGGCTGTAGTCGGCGCTGCGCGAGCGCAGGCCACGGCCCTTGGATTCGGTGACCAGTGCAGTCTTGGGTTCGGCCGCGGCACTGCCACCAGCATCGGCCTGCGCCGTGCTGTTGGCCGAGCTGACGGCAGCGCCGTCATGCACCGGGCGCGGTGGCAATGGGGCGGCGGCGGTTTTCGGCGCGCAATCCCAGGCACCCGAAGCAGAGACTGAGCAGTCATACTGTTCCGCGGCGACCACGAATGAGGTGGCGAAGGGTTGCATGGCCAGCAGACTGCCGGTTACCAGCAACGGAAATTTTCTACGAAACGCGGGGGATTTCAATGCCATCTTATTAGTCCGGGCTTCCTGCGTGCCATCTGCCCGCGGTTTGGGCCGCACGCCTCTCGATGGTCTGAAAAAGATGCGTGATAATAAAGCATGCCCCGCTTGACGGCTAGCGCCGTCGGAGACCCTTGTAATGCCCGAGCAAGATCTACGTTTACAACAGCTGGAAGTCTGGCTGGATGAGCAGTTGCCGATCCTTTTCAACGCTCAGGACTGGGGCTCCGTACCCCCGGCCACATTGACTGCGGCCAGCAGCGACGCGAGTTTCAGGCGCTACTTCCGTTGGGAAGGCGGCGGCCGGACTTTCGTGGTAATGGACGCGCCGCCCCCCCAGGAAAACTGCAAACCCTTCGTCGATATCGCCCATTTACTGGCGAAGTCGGGCGTAAATGTTCCAAAAATTTATGCAGAAGATCTGCCGCGCGGCTTTCTTTTGCTCAATGACCTGGGCAGAAAAACCTACCTGGACGTGATTGACGAGCAAAACGCCGATCAACTCTTTGCCGACGCCATCGATGCCTTGCTGGCGTTCCAACAGTTGCCGATGGATGCGCCGCTGCCCAGTTATGACGTCGCCTTGTTGCGCCGCGAGCTGGAACTCTTCCCAGAGTGGTACATACGTCGCCATCTGGGCGTCGAGTTGGATGCACAACAACAAGCCCTTTGGCTGCGTGTCAGCGACCGCCTGATCGACAGCGCCCTGGCGCAACCCAAAGTGCTGGTGCACCGCGACTACATGCCGCGCAACCTGATGATCAGCGAGCCGAACCCCGGCGTGCTGGATTTCCAGGACGCGGTCTACGGCCCGGTCACCTACGACATCACCTGCCTCTTCAAGGACGCCTTCCTCAGTTGGCCCCAGGGGCGCGTGCGCGAATGGCAGCGCGGCTATTGGGAGCGTGCAGGCCAGGCTGGCATCCCGGTGCACGTGGATTTCGATGACTTCCTGCGTGCCAGCGACCTGATGGGCGTGCAGCGCCACCTCAAGGTCATCGGTATCTTTGCGCGCATCTGCCATCGCGACGGCAAGCCGCGCTACCTGGCCGACGTGCCGCGTTTCTTTGCTTATATAGACGCGGTGATCGCGGATCGCCCGGAGTTGAGCGAATTGGCCGAGTTGCTCACCAGCCTGCGCCAACCTGCTGAGGCAACGGTATGAAGGCCATGATCCTGGCCGCCGGCAAAGGCGAGCGGATGCGTCCGCTCACCTTGCACACGCCCAAGCCGCTGGTGCGGGCCGGCGGCAAGCGGCTGATCGAATATCACCTGGAGGCGCTGGCCAAGGCTGGCTTCAACGATATCGTGATCAACCACGCCTGGCTCGGTCAGCAGATCGAGAGCTACCTGGGGGATGGCGCACAGTTTGGCTTGCACATCCGCTACTCCCCGGAGGGCGAACCCCTGGAAACCGGTGGCGGGATTTTCCAGGCGTTGCCGTTGCTGGGGGATGAGCCTTTCCTGGTGGTCAATGGCGATATCTGGACCGATTACGACTTCACCCGACTCAATCGGCCGCTCAAGGGCCTGGCCCACTTGGTGATGGTCGACAACCCGGCGCATCACCCTTCAGGCGGTGATTTCTACCTTGATCAGGGTCTGCTTCATGATGCGGCGCCCGGTGCCGATAACCTGACCTTCAGTGGCATTTCAGTGCTCGACCCCCAGTTGTTCGCGGGTTGCAGTGCTGGTGCTTTCAAGCTGGCGCCTCTTTTGCGCGAGGCCATGGCTAAAGGTTTGGTAACGGGGGAACACATGGCGGGACGCTGGATTGATGTCGGCACGCTGGAGCGCTTGGCGCAAGTCGAAACCCTGCTGACAGCGGGGCAGTAGTATGTTGTGGCCAGGGACGCTGATCGGCGCCGGGGCTGGCTTCGCCATTGCCAGTATTCCGGGGGCCTTGTTGGGCGCATTGCTGGGCCAGGCCTTGGACCGTCGAATGCAACTGCACAGCTGGGCTCAGCTGCGCGAGCGCATGGGCGGTCGTCCGGTACTGCGCAATGATGAGTTGTTGTTTGTATTGCTCGGGCGCCTGGCCAAAAGCAACGGGCGCGTGGTGGACGGGCACATCCAGCAGGCGCGACAGGAGATGCGTTCGCTGGACATGACCGAGTCCGCGCAGCGCCGCGCGATTGCCGCGTTCAATCGGGGTAAATCTGGCTCCGACCGTATGCGCAGTTATCTGCGTGTGCTCAAGGCCCAGCCCCATGCAGCGGAAGGTGTGTTGCGCGCCTGTTGGCGGATGGTCTGGGCGGACGGCAGGGCGGATGATGCCGAGCGCGACCTGATCGACTTGTGGGGCAAGTGGTTGGGCTGGACACCGCAGCAGCTTAAGGCCTTGGCGGCGGACTACACACCCGAGCGCAAGACGCTGGTCAATCGCGGCGGCAGTTATCAGGACGCGCTACGCTTGCTTGGTGTAACCGCCACCACCGAACCGTCGGTAATCAAGCGCGCCTACCGTCGGCTGCTCAGCCGCCACCACCCGGATAAAGTCGCCGGCAGTGGCGCCACCCCCACGCAAGTGCGTGAGGCCACCGAGCGCACTCGCGAGCTGCACAACGCCTATGCGTTGATTCGCGAGCGCCGGGATTTTCGTTAGATTCACGCATAACCGTAGACGAATGTGGGAGGGGGCTTGCCCCCGATAGCGGTGTGCCAGTCCACAGAGATGTGGCTGATCCTCAGTCTGTGCTGGCCTGCGGGCTCAACCACCCGCGAATCCTGCGATACAACTGCTCCTGTTCCGCCGCGCTGTTGCCGGGCAAGGTCTTCAGTGACACCTGCTTGTAGCCATCGTTCTTCAATCGCTTGGCTGCCTGGGCACGGGCCTGGGCGTTTTTGCGTGCCTGGGCGCTGTCTTGATAGTAGACATCGGCAGTCGGCAGTTTCAGGCCGGGCGCCAGTTGCTGCACATCCGGATGACGCCCGTTAGGCGTCTGCGCCGCGACCATCACAAACTTCTGCACTTGGGACGGCTGTTTCTCGCTCAGGTAACGTGCAGCCCACCACGCGCCGGTGCCATGGCCCACCAGCACCACACTGCGTGCGCTCTGGGTCTGGGCAAAGGCCACGGCCGCGTCAATGCGGTCAAAGATGCGCGAGGCGTCGGTCTTGTCTTGCTCGTCGACACCCGGCACCACTGACGGATCGGTGCCTTCGGCTTCGGCGCTGGCGGCTTGTTCGATCGGTTTGTCGGCGGTGCTCGCGTCCTTACTGCTGGTGTCGACGGTGGCCTTGGGGGCTTCCATCACGCGCGGCGGCAGGGTGTCGACGCTCACATCCGGCAACGACAGACTGAGACTGCCCCAATTGGCGTCCGGCAATTTGCGTCGCAACGGGCCGATTGCTTGCGGCCAGTCAGCACTTTCACCGCTGCCGGGTACGATAATCACCACGCCTTCGGGTTCGGCGCTGTTGGCCGGTTTCCACAGGGCGAGAAATGAGTCGCTGCCGGCCTGCAGTTGTTGCTGTTCCTGCTGCGGTATCGTGCGCTCCAGCGCGCTGGCGTCTTCCTGGCTGCGCTCAAGCAGGGGTTGGCGCTCGACAGGTTTTTCGGCAGCCGGAGCGGGGGCGTCAGCAGCCTGTACAGAAAAGGCACTGGTAAACAGCAGCGACAGGCACAATGCTGGCAGTGCCGAACGGTTTCGATAGGGCATCGTTGATTTCCGGCCAGAAGAGATTCCAGCAGCCTAAAGGGTTGGTCAGTTTTTGTCAGTGATGTGAGACGTGGATCATGGGTTTTCGCTGTCTGCTGGTTATCGGCTGTTTGTGCGTCGCCTTGATCGCAAACGCCTCCCCCGCGCCTGCCGCCCCGCAGGCGCAGCTCACTGCGCAGCAGCGCGAATGGCTGGCCCGGCACCCGGAGTTGCGGGTGGGCGTGGTGTTGCAGGTGCCTTACGCGCAATACGACCGGCGCCTGCAGCGCTTGTCCGGGGCTAATGTGGAGTTGATGCAGTCGCTGGCCAAGGCGCTGAATATCGAGCTGACCTGGCGCAACTTCCCGAACCAGGAACAACTGGAAGCCGCCGTCCGCGACGATGAGGTGGACATCGCCCCCGGCCTGCAACAAACCCCGGCCGGTTTGCGCCTGTGGTTATTCAGCGACCCGTATATGCGCGTGCCCCAGCATATCGTCGGCGTTCGCGAGGGCGGCGGCGCGGTGGAGCTGGAAAAACTCGACGATCAGTCCCGCGTTGCCGTGCGCATGCCCAGCGCGGTGGCCGATTACCTGCGCAGCACTTATCCGAGCCTCAACCTGCAAGGTGTGCCTATGGAGCGCCAGGCCTTGCAGTTGTTGGTCAGCCAGCAGGCACGTTATGCGGTGGTGGATGAAGCGCAATTAAGCCGACTGTCTGGCGAGGCCGAGTTTGCCGGCCTGGCAGTGGTGGGGGACATCGGTCTGCCGCAATTGCTGCGGGTGGCCACGCGCAGGGATTGGCCCGAACTGGCGGGCATTATGGAAAGTGCCCTGGCCGCCATCCCCGCCCGCGATCTTGACCAGTTGCACAGCCGTTGGCTGCAACCCAAATACCCTCGGTTATCGGAGTCGCCTGGGCTGTGGCAGAACCTCAGCCTGTTACTGAGCCTGCTGCTGTTGGCCAGTCTGGCGACCGTGTTCTGGCAGCGCCGCCAGCAACGCGTGCTCGAACATGGACTGCTGGCCGCGCGGGAAGAAAGCGCCGCCCGCGCCGCCGGTGCGCAAGCGCTGCGGTTGACGCAGTTTTCCATCGACCAAAGCACCGTCGGCATCCTATGGGTCAATTGGGACAGCCATGTGCGCTACGCCAACCACGCCGCCGAAAGCATGCTCGGTTACGCCCCTGGCGCCTTGATCGAGCGCCCGCTCGTCGACCTCGATCCGACCCTGGACATGGACCGTTGGCTCAACCTGTGGAAGCGCGCACGGGCCAGCGAAGAGGGGCCGCAGAACTTCGCCACCGATTGTTTGCGCGCCGACGGCAGCATCCTGCCAGCCAACGTGTCCTTGAGCTTTCTGCGGTTTGCCGAGGCCGAGTACCTGGTGGTCTACCTGAACGACGTCACCGAGTTGCGCCGCACGCTGGCCGCATTGATGCAAAGTGAAGCGCAACTGCGCGAACTGTCGGCCCACCTGGAAACCGTGCGCGAAGAAGAAAAAGCCCGCATCGCCCGGGGAAGTTCACGATGAACTCGGGCAGATGCTCACCGTGCTCAAGCTGGAAACCTCCATGTGTGAGTTGGCCTATGCGCAACTGGACCCCGGCCTGCACGAGCGCTTGAACAGCATGAAGCGCCTGATCGCTCAGCTGTTTCAACTGGTGCGGGACGTCGCGACGGCGCTGCGCCCACCGATTCTCGACGCCGGCATCGCCTCCGCGATTGAATGGCAGGCCCGACGCTTCGAAGCGCGCACGCAGATTCCCTGCCTGGTTCAGGTGCCGGATAACCTGCCGGCCCTGAGCGACGCCAAGGCCATCGGCCTGTTTCGTATCCTGCAAGAAGCGCTGACCAACGTGATGCGCCATGCCCAGGCGCATACTGTGGAGTTGACCCTGGCCATAGACGGCACGGATTTGCGGCTGACCATCAGCGATGACGGAGTCGGTTTCGTCCAGCCTGAAGGCCGTGCGGTATCGTTTGGCTTGGTCGGTATGCGCGAGCGCGTGTTGATCATGGGCGGGCAATTGAGCCTGCACAGCGAGTTGGGGGAGGGCACTACCCTGAGTGTGACGGTGCCGCTGGATGCATAACACCAAGAGGAAATTCCTGTGATCCGTGTACTGGTAGCCGAAGACCACACCATCGTTCGTGAAGGCATCAAGCAGCTGATCGGCCTGGCCAAAGACCTGCTGGTGGTGGGGGAGGCGAGCAATGGCGAGCAGTTGCTGGAGACCTTGCGCCACGTACCGTGCGAGGTGGTGTTGCTGGATATCTCGATGCCCGGTGTCAACGGCCTGGAAGCCATTGCCCGGATTCGTGCATTGAACAACCCACCGGCGATCCTGGTGCTGTCGATGCACGATGAAGCGCAAATGGCCGCCCGTGCCCTGAAGGTCGGCGCTGCCGGTTATGCGACCAAGGACAGCGACCCGGCGCTGTTGCTCACGGCGATTCGCAAGGTTGCGGCGGGCGGGCGCTACATCGACCCGGACTTGGCCGACCGTATGGTCTTCGAAGTCGGCCTGACTGACGCCCGGCCCTTGCATTCATTACTGTCGGAGCGCGAGTTTTCAGTGTTCGAGCGCCTGGCCCAAGGCGCCAACGTCAATGACATCGCCCAGCAACTGGCACTGAGCAGCAAGACCATCAGCACCCACAAGGCGCGCCTGATGCAAAAGCTCAATATCACCTCCCTGGCTGAACTGGTGAAGTACGCCATGGAGCACAAGCTGTTGTGACGACATGCCTGTTTGCGACCTGCTTTAAACCGCGCTGACGCCATTCACGGCGCTTGGCACTATGGCACTGTCCCATCCCCGCCATCCGTGTAGGGCAATCCCTACCCCCAACCTTCCATCCGGCTGATGCAATTCTCTCCTGGCCCCCGATTTCCGGGGCCTCGCGCCTGGACTACGCTTGTGCCACAGCAGTCCAAAACACAAAGGTGCGGGTATGAGCGAGGTGGATTCAAATGATGTGCTGGTCAGCTTTCGTGGCGTGCAGAAGAGCTACGACGGCGAGAACCTGATCGTCAAAGACCTCAACCTGGAAATTCGCAAGGGCGAGTTCCTCACCTTGCTCGGGCCTTCAGGTTCGGGCAAGACCACCAGCCTGATGATGCTCGCGGGCTTTGAAACGCCGACCGCCGGTGAAATCCAGCTGGCCGGGCGTTCCATCAACAACGTGCCGCCGCACAAGCGCGACATCGGCATGGTGTTCCAGAACTACGCGCTGTTCCCCCACATGACCGTGGCCGAGAACCTGGCGTTTCCCTTGTCTGTACGCGGCTTGAGCAAGACCGATGTCAGCGAGCGGGTCAAGCGCGTGCTGAGCATGGTCCAGCTCGACGCCTTCGCCCAGCGCTACCCGGCGCAACTCTCCGGCGGCCAGCAACAGCGTGTGGCCCTGGCCCGTGCGCTGGTGTTCGAACCGCAATTGGTGCTCATGGATGAACCCCTCGGCGCCCTCGACAAACAACTGCGCGAACACATGCAGATGGAGATCAAGCACCTGCACCAACGCCTCGGCGTGACCGTGGTGTACGTGACCCACGACCAGGGTGAAGCCCTGACCATGTCCGACCGAGTGGCGGTGTTCCACCAGGGCGAGATCCAGCAGATCGCCCCGCCGCGCACCCTGTATGAAGAGCCGAAGAACACCTTTGTCGCCAATTTCATCGGCGAGAACAACCGTCTCAATGGTCGTCTGCACAGCCATACCGGTGACCGCTGCGTAGTCGAGTTGGCGCGGGGCGAGAAGGTCGAAGCGCTGGCGATCAACGTCGGCCAGATCGGCGGCCCGGTCACGCTGTCGGTACGTCCGGAACGGGTCAGCCTCAATGGCTCCAGCGAAAGCTGCGTCAACCGCTTCTCCGGGCGGGTGGCGGAATTCATCTACCTGGGCGACCACGTGCGTGTGCGCCTGGAAGTCTGCGGCAAGGCCGATTTTTTTGTGAAACAACCGATTGCCGAGCTGGACCCAGCCCTGGCGGTCGGCGACGTGGTACCGATTGGCTGGCAAGTCGAGCACGTTCGCGCACTCGACCCACTTCTAGAGGCGAATTGATCGCCCCCATGGCTTCACCAACCCTGCACGTGGAGAGAACAACAATGTTGAGTTCCTTGAAGTATTCCGTTCTGGCATTGAGCTTGATGGGCGCGACACAGGCCATGGCGGGCCCCGACCTGACGGTCGTGTCCTTCGGCGGCGCGAATAAGGCGGCTCAGGTCAAGGCCTTCTACGCACCGTGGGAAAGCGCAGGCAACGGCAAGATCGTCGCCGGTGAGTACAACGGTGAAATGGCCAAGGTCAAAGCCATGGTCGACACCAAGAGCGTGTCCTGGGACCTGGTGGAGGTGGAATCGCCGGAACTGTCCCGCGGTTGCGACGAAGACATGTTCGAACCGCTCGACCCGAAACTGTTCGGCGACAGCGCCAACTACGTCAAGGGCGCGATCCAGCCGTGCGGCGTGGGCTTCTTTGTTTGGTCGACGGTGCTGGCGTACAACGCCGACAAACTGGCCTCCGCGCCAACCAGCTGGGCGGATTTCTGGGACACCAAGAAATTCCCGGGCAAGCGCGGCCTGCGTAAAGGCGCCAAGTACACCCTGGAATTCGCGTTGATGGCCGACGGCGTAGCGCCGAAGGATGTGTACAAAGTGCTGGCCGGCAAAGATGGCCAGGACCGGGCGTTCAAGAAACTCGACGAACTCAAGCCGTCGATCCAGTGGTGGGAAGCCGGCGCACAACCGCCGCAGTACCTCGCCTCGGGTGACGTGGTGATGAGTTCGGCCTACAACGGCCGCATCGCCGCCGTGCAGAAAGAAAGCAACCTGAAAGTGGTGTGGAACGGCGGCATCTACGACTTCGACGCGTGGGCCATTCCAAAAGGCCTGGCCAAGGATCGTGCAGAAGCGGCGAAGAAATTCATCGCCTTCTCGGTCGCGCCGCAGCAGCAGAAGACCTACTCGGAAAACATCGCCTACGGCCCGGCCAACACCCAAGCCGTACCGTTGCTGGCCAAGGACATCCTCAAGGACATGCCGACCACGCCAGAGAACATCGCCAACCAGGTGCAGATCGATGTGAGCTTCTGGGCGGATAACGGCGAGCAGCTTGAGCAGCGCTTCAACTCCTGGGCTGCTAAATAACACCGCCTAAGCCCTGTGGGAGGGGGCTTGCCCCCTCCCACATGAGATCTGCATTTATCTTCAAGATCCGGAGTTTGCCATGGCCATCGCCATTCCCACCCTCAAGCAGCGCCTGGCGCGTGCCGAGCGGCTCAATCGCTGGAAGGCCCAGGCCCTGATTGCGCCGCTGGTGCTGTTTTTGCTGCTGGTGTTCCTGGTGCCGATCGTCGCGCTGTTGTTTAAAAGCGTCGGCAACCCGGAAGTGGTCGCTGGCCTGCCGCGTACGGTGGTGGCGGTGACTGCCTGGGACGGTCGTGGCCTGCCCGGCGAGCCGGTGTACCAGGCCCTCAGTGAGGACTTGGGCGAAGCACGCAAAAACCAGACCCTGGGCGATCTGTCCAAACGCTTGAACATGGAACTGGCCGGCTATCGCAGCCTGCTGACCAAAACCGCGCGGGCGCTGCCGTTTACCGAAGCGCCGGCCTCTTATAAAGAAGCGCTGGAAACCCTCGACGAACGCTGGGGCGACCCGGCGTACTGGCAGGCGATCCGGCGCAATACCAGCAGCCTGACGCCGTTCTATCTGCTGGCAGCCGTGGATCACCGTATCGACGACCTCGGCGAAGTGGCTCCGGCCACCCCGGACCAGGCGATCTACCTGGACATCTTCGCCCGCACCTTCTGGATGGGCCTGGTGATCACCGTGATCTGCCTGTTGCTGGCCTATCCCCTGGCGTATCTGCTGGCCAACCTGCCGGCGCGTAAAAGCAACCTGCTGATGATCCTGGTGTTGCTGCCGTTCTGGACCTCGATCCTGGTGCGGGTGGCGGCGTGGATCGTGCTGTTGCAGTCCGGCGGGCTGATCAACAGCGCACTGATGGGCATGGGGTTGATCGATAAGCCCCTGGAGTTGGTGTTCAACCGCACCGGGGTCTACATCTCCATGGTGCACATTCTGTTGCCGTTCATGATCCTGCCGATCTACAGCGTGATGAAAGGCATCTCGCCCACCTACATGCGTGCCGCTATTTCCCTGGGCTGCCACCCGTTTGCCAGTTTCTGGCGGGTGTACTTCCCGCAAACCTACGCCGGCGTGGGCGCCGGTTGCCTGTTGGTGTTCATCCTGGCGATTGGTTACTACATCACCCCGGCCTTGCTGGGCAGCCCGAACGACCAGATGGTCAGCTACTTCGTGGCCTTCTACACCAACACCAGCATCAACTGGGGCATGGCGACGGCGTTGGGCGGCTTGCTGCTGCTGGCGACCGTGGTGCTGTACCTGATCTACAACCGTCTGGTCGGCGCCAGCCGCCTGCGCCTGAGCTGAGGAGACCTTGCGATGCTGAGCCCTTACATGTCGCCCGTTGAGCGGGTTTGGTTCTACAGCTTGCGGATCCTCTGCGGCTTGATCCTGCTGTTCCTGATCCTGCCCGTACTGGTGATCATCCCGCTGTCGTTCAACAGCGGCAGTTTCCTGGTATACCCGTTGCAGGGCTTCTCACTGCACTGGTACCAGGATTTCTTCGCCTCGGCCGAGTGGATGCGTGCGCTGAAGAACAGCATCATCGTCGCCCCGGCGGCCACGGTGCTGGCCATGGTGTTCGGTACACTGGCGGCAATTGGCCTGACCCGTGGCAATTTCCCCGGTAAGGCACTGGTGATGGCTTTGGTGATTTCGCCGATGGTGGTGCCGGTGGTGATCATCGGCGTGGCCAGCTACCTGTTCTTTGCGCCGCTGGGTTTGGGTAACAGTTTCTTCTCGCTGATCGTGGTGCACGCGGTGTTGGGTGTGCCGTTTGTAATCATCACGGTGTCGGCGACGTTGCAGGGGTTTAACCACAATCTGGTGCGTGCGGCGGCCAGCCTGGGGGCTTCGCCACTCACCGCCTTTCGTCGGGTGACCTTGCCGTTGATTGCACCGGGGGTGATATCCGGGGCGCTGTTTGCGTTCGCGACCTCGTTCGACGAGGTGGTGGTGACGCTGTTCCTTGCCGGCCCGGAGCAAGCGACCCTGCCACGGCAGATGTTCAGCGGTATCCGCGAAAACCTCAGCCCTACCATTGCCGCAGCGGCGACCTTGTTGATTGCGTTCTCGGTGCTGTTGTTGCTGACTCTCGAATGGTTGCGTGGCCGTAGTGAAAAACTGCGTACCGCCCAGGTCTAAAGCGCAGCGCAGATCAAAATGTGGGAGGGGGCAAGCCGCCTCCCACAAGGGTTGTGTGTTGAACCACAAAGACCATTCAGCTGCTGAATGGAAGACAACCTGTTTCGGTCAGCTATTCTTGTGCCAGCCCATTTCCGAATAAGAGGCCGCGCACATGAGTACTTCCTCATTCAAGATCGCCCACAAACTCCTGACCGGCGCTGGCGCCATCGAACAACTGGCCTTTGAACTCACGCGCCTGGACGTGGATAACCCGCTGATCGTCACCGACGCCGTGCTGGTCAAATCCGGCACCGTGGCGTTGGCGCTCGAACATTTGGGCGACCGCCCCTATGAGATTTTCGACCGCGTGCTGCCGGACCCGGAAATCGCCATTGTCGAAGACTGCATGCAGGCTTACCGCGACGGCGGCCACGACGGTTTGATCGGGCTGGGCGGCGGCAGCGCCATCGACATCGCCAAAAGCGTGGCCGCTTACGCCGGTTACCACGGCGCCCTGGCTGACTTGTTTGGTGTCGACCAGGTGCCGCGCAAGGGCCCGCCGCTGATCGCCATCCCGACCACGGCCGGCACCGGCTCGGAGGTGACCAATGTGGCGATCCTCTCCGACAAGGCCGCGCAGCTCAAAAAGGGCATCGTCAGCGACTACTTGTTGCCGGACGTGGCGCTCATCAGCCCGCAAATGACCCTGACCTGCCCGCGCAGCGTCACCGCCGCCAGTGGTGTGGATGCGCTGGTGCATGCCGTGGAGTCCTATCTGTCGCTCAATGCCTCGCCGATCACCGACGCCTTGGCCATCGGCGCCATCAAGCTGATCGCCAAGGCGCTGCCCAAGGCCTACGCCAACCCGGCCAATTTGCAGGCCCGCGACGACATGGCCACCGCCAGCCTGATGGCCGGCATGGCCTTCGGCAATGCCGGGGTGGGCGCGGTGCATGCATTGGCGTATCCGCTGGGCGGGCGCTTCAATATCGCCCATGGCGTGAGTAACGCGCTGTTGCTGCCCTATGTGATGCACTGGAACAAGCTCGCGTGTGTCGAGCGTATGCAGGACATCGCCCAGGCCATGGGCGTGAACATCACGGGGTTGAGTGCCAATGACGCGGCCGACAAGGCGGTCGAGGCGATGACGCGACTGTGTGCCGCGGTCGAGATCCCGGCCGGGCTTCACAGTTTCGGGATTCCCGAAGGCGCCATTCCGACCATGGCTGCGGAAGCCGCCGGGATCGAACGGCTGATGCGCAACAATCCGCGCAAGCTCAGTGTGGCGGATATCGAGAAAATTTACCGGGCCGCGTACTAGCCATTGAGCCAGGTCACGGTGCGCGCAGCAAAGCATGAGGTATACAATGCGCGCCATCGTGATTTAGCTCAGAAAAGGTGCGTCATGCAGCCCTTCGTTATTGCCCCATCGATTCTCTCCGCCGATTTCGCCCGACTGGGTGAGGAAGTGGACAACGTGTTGGCCGCCGGTGCCGACTTCGTGCACTTCGATGTCATGGACAACCATTACGTGCCCAACCTGACCATCGGCCCGATGGTCTGCGCGGCTCTGCGCAAATACGGCATCACCGCGCCGATTGATGCGCACCTGATGGTCAGCCCGGTGGATCGCATCATCGGCGACTTCATCGACGCCGGCGCGACCTACATCACCTTCCATCCGGAAGCCTCGCTGCATGTCGACCGCACCCTGCAACTGATCCGCGAAGGCGGCTGCAAGGCGGGCCTGGTGTTCAACCCGGCGACCCCGCTGGACGTACTCAAGTACGTGATGGACAAGGTCGACATGGTGCTGCTGATGAGCGTCAACCCAGGCTTCGGCGGGCAGAAGTTCATCCCCGGCACCCTCGACAAGCTGCGCGAAGCCCGCGCGCTGATCGATGCCTCGGGCCGTGATATCCGCCTGGAAATCGACGGTGGGGTCAACGTCAACAATATCCGTGAAATCGCAGCGGCCGGTGCCGACACGTTCGTCGCCGGTTCGGCGATCTTCAACGCGCCGAACTACCAGGAAGTGATCGACAAGATGCGGGCAGAACTGGCGCTGGCACGTCCATGAGCGGCTTTGAGCAGTTGTTCCCCGGCAAACTGCCACGGTTGGTGATGTTCGATCTGGACGGTACGTTGATCGATTCGGTGCCTGACTTGGCGGCGGCGGTGGACCACATGCTGCTCAAGCTGGGGCGCCCGCCTGCGGGTCTGGCGTCCGTGCGTAACTGGGTGGGCAACGGCGTGCACATGCTGGTACGCCGGGCCCTGGCCAACAACATCGACCCCGAAGGCGTCGATGAGGTGGAGGCCGAGCGTGCCCTGGAACTGTTCAATGCCGCCTATGAAGACGGCCATGAATTGACCGTGGTTTACCCCGGCGTGCGCGACACCCTCAAATGGCTGCACAAGCAGGGCGTGGAAATGGCCCTGATCACCAACAAGCCGGAGCGTTTCGTCGCGCCGCTGTTGGACCAGATGAAAATCGGCCGGTATTTCCGCTGGATCATCGGTGGCGATACCTTGCCGCAGAAGAAACCCGACCCGGCGGCGCTGTTTTTCGTGATGAAAATGGCCAATATCCCGGCGTCCCAGTCGTTGTTTGTCGGCGATTCGCGTACTGATGTGCAGGCGGCAAAAGCAGCGGGCGTGCAGTGTGTCGCCCTGAGCTACGGCTATAACCATGGCCGGCCGATTGCCGAAGAGTCGCCGGCGCTGGTCATTGATGACCTGCGACTGCTAATCCCCGGTTGCTTGGGAGCGGGCGCTGAGATAACGTTGCCCGATACCGATCCGTCCCCTTCTGGAAATCCCATCGTGGTGGTCACTCGCAAACTCTGGATGAAAGTCATCAAGGCCCTGGCCCGCTGGCGTTGGCGCGCCTGACTGATCCTGGCCGCGCCCTGCGGCACGTTTGCATACCTGACTGTTAGACCCTCACACCACGAGGCACCTCATGAATCGCGAAGAATTCCTGCGTTTGGCCGCTGCCGGCTATAACCGTATTCCCCTGGCCTGCGAAACCCTGGCCGACTTCGACACGCCGCTGTCGATCTACCTGAAACTGGCTGACGAGCCCAATTCCTATCTGTTGGAATCGGTACAGGGCGGCGAGAAATGGGGCCGTTATTCGATCATCGGCCTGCCATGCCGCACCGTGATGCGGGTGCACGATCATCATGTGAGCATCACCCATGATGGCGTCGAGATCGAAAGCCATGACGTAGAAGACCCGCTGGCCTTTGTCGAAACCTTCAAGGCGCGCTACAACGTGCCGACCATTGCTGGCCTGCCGCGCTTCAATGGCGGCCTGGTCGGGTATTTCGGCTACGACTGCGTGCGTTATGTAGAAAAACGCCTGGGCAAATGCCCGAACCCGGATCCGCTGGGCGTGCCGGACATTCTGCTGATGGTCTCGGACGCGGTGGTGGTGTTCGACAACCTCGCCGGCAAGATGCACGCCATCGTCCTGGCCGACCCGTCCCGCGAAGATGCGTTCGAACAAGGCCAGGCCAGCCTGGAAGCCTTGCTGGAAAAACTGCGCCAGCCGATCACCCCGCGTCGCGGCCTGGACCTCAGCCGCCCGCCGGCGAGCGATCCGGTGTTCCGCTCCAGCTTTACCCAGAATGACTACGAGCGTGCCGTCGACACCATCAAGGAATACATCCTGGCTGGCGACTGCATGCAGGTAGTGCCGTCGCAGCGCATGTCCATCGACTTCAAGGCTGCGCCGATCGACTTGTACCGTGCGCTGCGCTGCTTCAACCCGACGCCTTACATGTACTTCTTCAATTTTGGCGACTTCCACGTCGTGGGCAGTTCGCCGGAAGTGCTGGTGCGCGTCGAAGACAACCTGATCACCGTGCGCCCGATTGCCGGTACGCGCCCACGTGGCGCGACCGAAGAAGCCGACCTGGCGTTGGAGGAAGACCTGCTGAGCGACGACAAGGAAATCGCCGAGCACCTGATGCTCATCGACCTGGGCCGCAACGATACCGGGCGAGTCTCGGAAATCGGCTCGGTGAAACTGACCGAGAAGATGGTCATCGAGCGTTACTCCAATGTTATGCACATCGTGTCCAACGTCACGGGCGAGCTGAAGGCTGGCTTGACTGCAATGGATGCGTTGCGAGCGATCCTGCCGGCGGGCACGCTGTCGGGTGCGCCGAAGATCCGCGCCATGGAAATCATCGACGAACTGGAGCCGGTCAAACGGGGTGTCTACGGCGGCGCCGTGGGGTATTTTGCCTGGAACGGCAATATGGACACTGCGATTGCGATCCGCACCGCGGTGATCAAGGACGGGGAACTGCATGTGCAGGCCGGTGGCGGGATTGTCGCCGACTCGGTGCCGGCCCTCGAATGGGAAGAAACCCTGAACAAGCGCCGGGCGATGTTCCGTGCCGTGGCGCTGGCAGAGCAGACCCCGCAGGACTAACGGCCGATTCAGGCCCAAGTATGGGAGGGAGCAGGCCCCCTCCCACATTTTTTGCGTTGGCTTGAACCCGCGTCAGAAATCCAGGCTCACCCCGACATTGACCCCTTGCTGGGTCAAATTGTCATCCTTCCTCAGGTTATACGCCGCCCGTAACGCCAGCTCTTGAGTCAGTTTATGGCTGACTCCAAGGCTCAAGCGATCGGAATTGCTGCGAGGCGTATACCCGTCCAGCTTGAAGTCGATTCCCTGCACGCTGTTGAGCGAAATATTCACCTTCTGCGTGTCATTTTCGAACTCGTGTTCGTGAGCCACTTCGCCGAACACCTGGGTTTGCGGTGTGACGCGGTAGCTGCCTTGCAGCCCGACGCCCAAGCGCTTGGAATCACGTTGTTGATCATTGAAGGTCAGTGCGGTGGAGCGACTGCTTTTTTCCGAATAACCATTCACTTCGACGCGTGCATAATCGGCGCTGATGAACGGCGACACGTGCCAGTCGCTGCCCGGTGCAGCAAGGTCGTAGCCCAGCCGGCCGCTCAAGGCCCAGAGCCAGCCATCGGTATCGCCTTTTTCGGACGCTTCGTTCACGCCCAGGGCGAACTTGCGCTTGAGGCTGTCGAAGTCCAGTTTGCCACCGGTCAAGGCGGCATCGGCCCACCAGTGATTTTGCTGGTATTGAGCGAAGGCCGTGCCCATGTAGCTGTTGAGCTTGTAGTCCGAATCGTTGGTGCCAGCTTCCAGTGTCTGTCGATACAGGCCGGCGGCAACACCTACGCGCCAGTTTTCATCGAGCCGGTAGCTGCCGCCGATATTCAGGTTGTAGCCGCTGCCATCGCCACTGGCCGAACTGCTCTGGTCGTCGAAATCCAGACGCTGCCCACCGCCGGCCACGATTGCACGCCATTGACCGACGGCTTGCCAGTTGCCGTTGTCTGCTTGCCATTGATTGCGCAGCTCGTCCTGGTGGGCGCGCAATGTGCCTTGGGCCATTTCCGGCAGCAAGGTCAACTCCCAAGGCGCCGCCAGCAGCGAATAGGCGTAGTCGGCAATCAATTGTTGCCCCGCCACCGTAGGGTGGACCGAGTCGTTGTAGATCAGCTTGGTCGGGTCCGGGTTGGTACCGCCAATGCCATAGGTTGGGTTAGCGGTGCAGTTGTTGCCGCTGAAACAGGTGCCGGTCAGATTCTGCCCCGTGGCCAGGCCGAAGCGCGCTGGATCGGCGAAAGCTTCCTTCAACAGCAATGGAATATTCAACGGGATAACCTGGGCGTCGACGTACGACAGGCGCTGAACCAATGACTGGTTGAATATATTGCTCAGGGCCGAGGTTGCGGCCTGCTGCGGGGTGCCATTGATGGCGGGCGTCAACCCAAGGTCGGGCAACATCCACACCATGATGTAACGCGCACCGGCTTGTTGCAGCGCCTGGGCGCTGTCAGCCAGGCGCCCGCCGGCGGCGACCGCTTGTTCGGGGTTCAGTACGCGACCTTGGAGGAAGTCATTGCCGCCGCCGGAGAGAAAGTACAGTGCATTGGGATCGGCCCGTCCGCCGTTGGCTGGCAGATATCCCTGGCGGCTGCGCAAAACTGTACCCGCACCAGGGTTGCCGGGAGGGATGGCGGCATCTGAAACCGAGGTAATGGAGTCGAGGATATTGTCGGTACGGTAGCCACCGACGGCCCAGTTGTTGCCATCTGGCAAGCCCTGGGCTGCGCGAACCGGTGAGGTGGAGGCGGTCAGGTCGTTGGGGGCTACTCCCAGTTTCGCGCCCAACAGGGTCGATGAAACCAGGCCGTATTCACCCTGGAATGTCGGGCCTGTACGGTTGGTAAAGCGTAGCGTGGAGCCATTCGAGCCATCGGGAAACTGGCCCGCATCGGCCAGGCTGTCACCAAAAACCACCATCGTTGAATACGGTGACGGAGCTGCAAACGCCTGGGCGCATGCCAGTGACAAGAGACAGCTGGCAAGGGGCGCGAAAAATGCCGGTCTGAACATGCAAGGTTCCATTTGGTTGTTTTTGTATCGGAACTCAAACACTAGCAAAACTTCTGGCGTTTTCTGTAGGGATATACCGAATTCACCTACCGTTCCCCCCCGTATTTGCTACTCCATATTGCACCGCTGGCTAGGCTACGTTACTGTGCCTGAACGTATGAATGAGACCCTCCCCGTGTTGATCATCAGCAAACTCTTGATGCGAGTAGTCAAGGCACACGCCCGTTGGCGTTGGCGCGCCTGACATTTTTCTCTGCCGGCCGGCCGGACCTGTAACGATTTGCCTTCTTCACCCGTTGTCTGACGCCCCTTGCCGGCTACCCCGGCAATCGGAACGTGCGTCTGGCAGCGGGTCACTCTCTTGGAAGGCCGTCATTTGAAATCAGTGAATTCAAGAGGCTTGAACCCCACATGTTGCTGATGATTGATAACTACGACTCCTTTACCTACAACGTTGTGCAATACCTTGGCGAGCTCGGTGCCGAGGTCAAGGTCGTGCGCAACGATGAACTGACCGTCGCCGAAATTGCCGCCCTGAATCCGGAGCGCATCGTGGTTTCGCCAGGTCCTTGCACGCCGACCGAGGCGGGCATCTCCCTTGAAGCCATCAAATATTTCGCCGGCAAACTGCCGATCCTGGGCGTATGCCTGGGTCATCAATCCATCGGCCAGGCTTTTGGCGGTGATGTGGTGCGTGCGCGCCAGGTGATGCACGGCAAGACCAGTCCGGTATTCCACAAAGACCTGGGCGTATTCCAGGCCCTGAACAATCCCGTGACGGTGACCCGCTACCACTCGCTGGTGGTCAAGCGTGAAACCCTGCCGGAATGCCTGGAGCTGACCGCCTGGACCCAACTGGAAGACGGCACGGTCGACGAGATCATGGGCCTGCGTCACAAGACACTGAACATAGAAGGGGTGCAATTTCACCCTGAATCGATCCTGACCGAGCAGGGCTACGAGCTGTTCGCCAACTTTCTCAAGCAGAGCGGCGGCACGCGCTAAGGACTTTCCATGGATATCAAGACTGCCCTGAGCCGTATCGTCGGCCATCTGGACCTGAGCACCGCTGAAATGAGCGATGTGATGCGCGAGATCATGACCGGCCAATGCACTGACGCGCAGATCGGCGCGTTCATGATGGCAATGCGCATGAAGAGCGAAAGCATCGACGAGATCGTCGGCGCCGTCTCGGTGATGCGCGAGCTGGCGGACAAGGTTGAACTCAAGACCCTCGATGGCGTGGTCGACGTGGTCGGCACCGGCGGCGATGGTGCGAATATCTTCAACGTGTCGACCGCGTCCTCCTTCGTGGTGGCGGCGGCCGGTTGCACCGTGGCCAAGCACGGTAACCGCGCGGTGTCCGGCAAGAGCGGCAGTGCCGACCTGCTGGAAGCGGCCGGGATCTACCTGAACCTGACGCCGGTGCAAGTGGCGCGTTGCATCGACAACGTCGGCATCGGCTTTATGTTTGCCCAGTCCCACCACGGCGCGATGAAACACGCCGCCGGCCCGCGTAAAGACCTGGGCCTGCGCACCTTGTTCAATATGCTCGGCCCGCTTACGAATCCGGCCGGTGTAAAGCACCAGGTGGTGGGCGTGTTCAGCCAGGCGCTGTGCAAACCGTTGGCGGAAGTGTTGCAACGCATGGGCAGCAAGCATGTGCTGGTGGTGCATTCCAAAGACGGCCTGGACGAGTTCAGCCTGGCCGCCCCGACCTTCGTGGCGGAACTGAAGAATGACCAGATCACCGAATACTGGGTCGAGCCTGAAGACCTGGGCATGAAGAGCCAGAGCCTGCACGGCCTGGCGGTGGAAAGCCCGGCGGCGTCCCTGGAACTGATCCGTGATGCCCTCGGGCGGCGCAAGACTGAGAACGGTCAAAAAGCTGCGGAAATGATTGTTCTGAATGCTGGGGCGGCACTTTACGCGGCCGACCACGCCTATAGTCTTAAGGAAGGTGTCGAATTGGCCCACGATGCGCTGCACACCGGTCTGGCTCGCGAGAAGCTCGAAGAGCTGGGAGCATTCACCGCCGTATTCAAGATGGAGAATGAAGGATGAGTGTTCCGACCGTTCTGGAAAAAATCCTGGCCCGCAAGGCCGAAGAAGTCGCCGAGCGCCGTGCCCGCGTGAGCCTGGCTGAGCTGGAAGCCCAAGCCAAAGCCGCTGACGCACCGCGTGGATTTGCCAACGCGCTGATCGCCCAGGCCAAGCTCAAGCATCCGGCGGTGATCGCCGAGATCAAGAAGGCTTCGCCGAGCAAGGGCGTGATTCGCGAGCACTTCGTGCCAGCGGAAATCGCGGTCAGCTATGAAAAGGGCGGGGCGACATGCCTGTCCGTACTGACCGACATTGATTATTTCCAGGGTTCCGATTTGTTCCTGCAACAGGCTCGTGCGGCGTGCAAGTTGCCGGTGATCCGCAAGGACTTCATGGTCGACCCGTACCAGATCGTCGAAGCCCGTGCCTTGGGCGCCGACTGCGTGCTGCTGATCGTCTCCGCACTGGATGACGTGAAGATGGCCGAACTGGCGGCTGTGGCCAAAAGCGTCGGCCTGGATGTGCTGGTGGAAGTGCACGACGGCGACGAGCTGGAGCGGGCGTTGAAAACCCTCGACACGCCGCTGGTGGGGGTCAACAACCGTAACCTGCATACCTTTGAAGTCAGCCTGGAAAACACCCTCGACCTGCTGCCGCGTATCCCGCGTGACCGCCTGGTGATTACCGAGAGTGGCATCGTCAACCGCGCCGATGTGGAGCTGATGGAAATCAGCGGCGTGTACTCGTTCCTGGTGGGCGAAACCTTCATGCGTGCCGAGAACCCGGGGGCGGAACTGCAGCGTCTGTTCTTCCCGGAGCGTGGTGTGGCGGTGAGTGGTTCCACGCTCGATTGATGTGGAATGCGATCAAAATGTGGGAGGGGCTTGCCTCCGATAGCAGGGTTCCAGGCAATACATTGGCTGGTTGACCCACCGCTATCGGGGGCAAGCCCCCTCCCACATTGGGTTTTGTGTTTATGCAGAGAGGTAGGTGTTTGATGACTCAGCCCGTGATGATGACCGTCGAGGCAGGCCTTGCTGCTGAGCAAGATTTGTTGGGTGCGGTTTGCGCCGGTGAGTTGGAATACGGGCTGCTGTTCTGGCAGCCCAGCGATCAGGCATTGGTGATGCCACGCCGCTTGAGTCGACTGCCCGCTTTCGAGGTCGCCAGTCGCGTGTCCGCCGATGCCGGTTGGCCCGTGCTACTGCGCGAAACCGGCGGTGAGCCGGTGCCGCAATCGAGTGCTACGGTCAATATTGCGCTGGTGTACGCGCCGCCACGCAGCGAAGGCGATCAAGGCCGCATCGAAACCGGTTATCAGCGTCTGTGCCAGCCGATCTGCGATGTGCTGACCGAGCTGGGCGGCAATGCTTCCGTGGGTGAGATCGACGGGGCATTCTGCGACGGTCGCTACAACGTCAATCTCGATGGCCGCAAAATGGTCGGCACTGCCCAGCGCTGGCGGCAAAGCGGTGGTCGCCCGGTGGGGTTGGTGCACGGCGCTTTGCTGCTGGATAACGATCGCGAAGAGTTGATCGCGGCGGTCAACCGCTTCAACCAAGCGTGCGGCCTCGACCAGCGGGTTCGTGCCGACAGCCATATCGCCTTGCACGAAGCGTTCCCTGCGCCGGATGCCATCAGCCGGTTGGATACCTTGTACCGTCAGATGCTGGCCAGCTTCCTGCCGGTTTAGCGGGTACCGAACACCACCATTGTCTTGCCTTTGACGTGCACCAGGTTGCGCTCTTCCAGATCCTTGAGCACGCGGCCGACCATCTCTCGTGAACAGCCGACAATGCGCCCGATTTCCTGGCGTGTAACTTTGATCTGCATGCCGTCCGGGTGAGTCATTGCATCAGGCTGTTTGCACAGCTCCAGCAGGCAACGGGCCACGCGACCGGTGACGTCGAAGAATGCCAGGTCGCCGACTTTGCGCGTAGTGTCGCGCAGGCGTTGGGCGATCTGGCCGCTAAGGGCGTAGAGAATGTCGGGATCGTGTTGGGCCAGTTCGCGAAATTTGGTGTAACTGATCTCGGCCACTTCGCACTCGACCTTGGCCCGCACCCAGGCGCTGCGCTCCTGTTCCTTGCCCGCTTGTTCAAACAGCCCCAGCTCCCCGAAGAAATCCCCGGTGTTCAGGTAGGCGATGATCATCTCGCGGCCGTCTTCATCCTCGATCAGGATGGTGACGGAGCCTTTGATAATGAAGAACAGCGTTTCGGAGCGCTCGCCGGCGCAGATGATGTTGTGCTTGGCCGGGTAACGCCGGCGCTGGCAGTGCATCAGCAACTTGTCGAGATTCTTGATCTTGGGTATGGGCGTCAGAGCAACCATGGTTGTATCCCGAAAGGCAGCGCGAGGTGGTTGGAGTTGTTGTACTCAGCGGTATCGGCATTGATACACGTTGTGTGAAGAGTGGCAATACGCCACTCATTTGGCGCCAGCTTAACAGACACATTCTGACTCGATTAGCCAATTTACCGAGTAAGCCCCGTTATTGATCACATTGACGGGAAACGCTGCCGCGCTCGGGCCCTGTGCTAAGCTGGCGACCCTTTTTTAGCAGTGGAGTCTGGGCGATGAAGGCACGCATCCAATGGGCGGGCGAAGCCATGTTCCTCGGTGAGTCGGGCAGTGGCCATGTAGTGGTCATGGATGGCCCGCCGGAAGCCGGTGGCCGTAACCTGGGCGTACGTCCGATGGAAATGCTCCTGCTGGGCGTGGGCGGTTGCAGCAATTTCGACGTGGTCAGCATCCTGAAAAAATCCCGCCAGGCCGTGGAAAGCTGCGAAGCGTTCCTGGAAGCCGAGCGCGCCACTGAAGATCCCAAGGTGTTCACCAAGATCCATATGCACTTCGTGGTAAAGGGCCGGGGGTTGAAGGAGGCCCAGGTCAAACGTGCTATCGAGCTGTCGGCAGAGAAGTACTGCTCGGCGTCGATCATGCTCGGCGCGGCCGGTGTGGCCATTACCCACGACTACGAGATCGTCGAGTTGGGTTGATCGCACATGGCAAAAGAAAAGGGCGCTTTGAAAGCGCCCTTTTTTTCGGCTGCAGGTTGGGTCAGATACGGTAGGTGCTTTTTGTCATGACCTTGGCCAGCACGCTCATGCCGAACCGCACTGGCGCCGGGAAGCGGAAGCCGCCGGCATCCAGGGCGCTTTCAGCGTGGTGTTCTTCATCGATACGCATCTGCTCAAGAATGGCCCGGGATTTTTCGTCTTCGGCCGGCAGTTGTTCCAGGTGTTCATCCAGGTGCTTGCACACTTGATGTTCCGTCGCGGCGACAAAGCCCAGGCTGACCTTGTCGCTGATCAACCCGGCAGCAGCACCGATGCCGAACGACAAACCGTAAAACAGTGGGTTGAGCACGCTGGGGTGGCTGCCCAGTTGGCGAATGCGTTGCTCGCACCAAGCCAGGTGGTCGATTTCTTCCTCGGCCGCATGCTCCATGGCTGCGCGTACCTGCGGCAGCTTGGCGGTCAGGGCCTGGCCTTGGTACAACGCCTGGGCACAGACTTCGCCGGTGTGGTTGATGCGCATCAAGCCGGCGACATGACGCGTGTCCGTCTCGCTCATCTGCGCGTCGGGCTGCACAATGGCGGGCGACGGACGGTACGGTTGGCCGCTGAAGGGCAGCAGCGTGCGCATGGCCATGTCGGCTTGCAGCAACAGGCGATCAATCGGCGAGTAGTGACGTTGGGTAGTCATGCTGACCTCCGGGAAGAATCTCGGCGGCCAGTTTACCGCAAGAGATGGGTGAGCGTTTGCCCTGAGTCAATTTGCCCTTGTGGCGAGGGAGCTTGCTCTCGTCCAACTGCGAAGCGGTCGCAAACTCCCGGGTAATCCTCAGCCAGGAGGCCAATTCATCTGGCGCTGACCCAGCACGTGCATATGGATGTGATAGACAGTCTGACCCCCATCCTCATTGCAGTTCATAACTACGCGGAAACCTTTCTCACAGCCTTGTTCCACGGCGAGGCGCTGGGCGGTAAACAGAATGTGTCCGGCCAGGGCTTTGTCATCTTCCGTGAGGTCATTCAGGGTGCGGATCGGCTTCTTCGGGATCACCAGAAAATGCACGGGTGCCTGCGGGGCAATATCGTGGAAGGCGAGGACCTGATCATCTTCGTAGATGATCTTCGCGGGTATTTCTCTGTTGATGATCTTGGTGAACAGAGTATCCACAGCTGTTTCTCCATTATGAAAGTGCAGGGGGAGTGTACTCAGCCGGTCAGCGTGGGCAATAGGCTTTGTTGATTGCACCGGCGATCTTGCGAGTCAGCCAGCGCGGGCTGAAACGTGGGCTGAACGCCAGCCAGCGATTGCGGCGGCCGGGGATGATGATGGCTTTGTTCTTTTCCAATGCGCGCACGGTGTAGAGAGCGACCTCTTCCGGGCTCATCAGTTGTTCGCTGCGATCGAGTTTGGCGATGTCCATTTGCGCCGTGCCGAAAAATGCAGTGCGCGTAGGGCCGGGGCAAAGGACCGAGACCTTGATACCGCAGGTCTTCAGTTCTTCACGTAACCCCTCGGAGAAGTGCAGCACATAGGCTTTACTGGCGTAGTAGCTGCTCATCCACGGGCCGGGTTGGAAGGCGGCAATCGATGCGACGTTGAGAATCTGCCCGCCGCCTTGCAACGCCATGGTATTGCCCAGGGCGTGACACATGCGGGTAAGGGCGAGGATATTGACTTCAATCAGGTCTTGTTCGGTCATCCAGTCCTGGGCCAGGAATGGCCCGCTGGTGCCGATGCCGGCGCAGTTGACCAGCAAATCGATCTGCCGCTCGCCTTCTTCAAGCTCCAGCAGGAACCCGGACAAGCGCAGCGGCTCGCCCAGGTCGCAGGCACGAAACAGCACCTCGACGCCGAAGCGCTGAGTCAATTCGAGTGCAATGCTTTCCAACTGATCACGCTGGCGGGCCACCAGAATCAAGCTGCGGCCGCGACGGGCCAGTGCTTCGGCCAAGGCCAGGCCAATGCCGCTGGAGGCACCGGTGATCAGAGCGTAACGGGTCATGCCTTTCTCCATCGCAACGCCCCCATCGATGATGGAGGCATCACGGATGGGGGCGCTTCTTTACTGTTCTTCTGCAGAGTCTACAGGTTCGGCCGCTTCGTCAGCACTTTGGGCGTCTTCTTCATCAACGATGACACTTTGATCGGTGTCTTCATCGGAGGTGATGGAGCTGCTTTCGTAGCTGCTGTCCACGTTCGCCTCGAGTTGGTCCAGGTAGCCGTTCATGCCCAGCGACACCACGATGATGAGCATCAGTGGAATGAATGCCAGCCACAGGGAGGCCAGGACCTTCACCGCAGTGGAGTTGCGCGGTGGCGGCGCGCCGTACTGGTTGGCCCCCGAGTTCCCTGGCACGACCAGCAGCAACAGCGGGAAAATGCTGTTGACCAGCGGCACGAGGTTCAGCAGGTACAGCCAGCCCGACCAGCCCAGGTCGTGCAGGCGCTGCACGCCGATTTGCACACTCACGACCACAACCGCAACGAACAGTGCGAAACCGAGCAGCGAGCCAACAATGATGGCTATCGTCGGCGACGCGGTCGCGATGGCGAAGCCCACAGTGCTAAGGATGCCTGCTGCGACGAGCATTGCGACGGTCAGTACCAGCGTCCATGCCAGATACCGCAGGCGGCCAATACGGCCATTGATCGTGAAGATCTTGAGCGTGGCGTATTCCGGGAGGCTGTCACCCACGGCAGAGCGCGGAGGCGCGTACGGTGAAGCGGCTGGGCTGGAGAAGTCTGTCGCACCAGAGCTGGTCTCGTGGGTCTCGGCGAGGCTGAAGGCCACGGGCTGTTCAGCTTCGATGCGTGCGTCCACGCCGGCGTTTTTCAGCGCGGTGAGGTAGGTTTCGGCATCAGGGCGTGACAGGTCACGTTTGAGTGCCACCGGGCGACCGGTGAAGAGTTTCTCGATGTCCTCGACGGTGCTCTTGAACAGCTCAGCCAGGTTCAGCTTGGCCGTGGTGCTTTCGACACCCGGGAGCAAGGCTCCATCAAACACAATCTTGAAGCGGTTGTCGCTCATGCGGGCTTCCTTGTCACTTATTCAGGTGGGGGGCGCAGGCCCGCTCAATCGGCAGACCTGTCAGTTGGGTCAGCGTGGCCAGCGCAATTGTGCAGCCTGCTCGCGCGCCTTGCGGTATTCGGCATCCAGGCGGGCGACGAGTTCATCGACGCTGGGCAAATCATCAATCTCACCGACGCCTTGGCCGGCGGACCATACGGTCTTCCACGCCTTGGCTTCGTCGCCCAGCGGCTTGAGCTTGGAACCGAAGTTGACTTCGCCTTTGCCTTGCAGGGCTGCGAGGTCGAACCCGGCATTTTCCAGGCTTTGGCGCATAAAGCTAGCCGGAACGCCGGAGACTGCGGGAGTGTGCACGATGTCGGCGGCGCGCGATGTGAGCAGCATCTCTTTATAGGCATCTGGGGCGTGGCTTTCGGTGGTACCGATAAAGCGCGTGCCGAAATACGCCAGGTCCGCCCCCAGCAACTGGGCGGCGAGGATCTCGTGCCCATGATTGAGGCACCCAGCCAGCAGCAGGGTTTTGTCGAAGAACTGCCGAATCTCGGCAATCAGTGAGAACGGGCTCCAGGTACCGGCATGGCCACCTGCGCCTGCAGCCACGGCGATCAGGCCATCGACCCCTGCTTCAGCGGCTTTTTCGGCATGGCGCCGGGTAGTGACATCGTGAAATACCAGGCCACCATAGCTGTGCACGGCATCTACCAGCTCTTTTACCGCGCCCAAACTGGTAATCACGATCGGCACCTTGTGCTCGACGCAGATCGCCAGGTCCGCCTCCAGGCGCGGGTTGCTGTTGTGCACGATCAGGTTGACGGCATACGGAGCGGGGTTTTCCAACTGCGCCAGGCCCGCTTCGATTTCCTCCAGCCAGGCTTTGAAGCCACTGCTCTCGCGCTGGTTAAGCGCGGGAAAGCTCCCGACCACACCATTGCGACAGCAGGCCAGGACCAGTTGCGGGTTGGAAATCAGGAACATCGGCGCCGCCACCACTGGCAGGCGCAGACGTTGTTCAAGCAGAGCGGGCAGCGACATTGGAGGTACCCCGAGTAATTGAAGTTAGAACGGTTTGACCACGACCAAAATTACGATAGCCAGCAATATCAGAACCGGTACTTCATTGAACCAGCGATAAAAGACATGGCTGCGGGTGTTTTCGCCACGGGCGAAGCGTTTTACCTGCGCGCCGCACATGTGGTGATAGCCGATCAACAGCACGACGAGGGTCAGCTTGGCGTGAATCCAGCCGCCGGACTGAAAGATGCTTGGGTTGAGGTAGATCAGCCAGCCGCCGAATACCAGGCTGGCGATCATCGCCGGCCCCATGATGCCGCGGTACAGCTTGCGCTCCATGATGCTGAAGCGCTCCTTGCTCACCGTGTCTTCGCTTTGGGCGTGGTAGACGAACAGGCGCGGCAGGTAGAACAGCGCTGCAAACCAGCAGACGATGCTGACGATGTGGAGGGCTTTGATCCATAGATAGAGCATTTCTAGTTATTCCCAGGTTCACGGTAGTCGAGATAGTAGTGGCTCATACGTCCATACGTCACGTTGACGGTTGTCGCAGGACGATACGGCCCCTATTATCGACGGCTTTCCAGTGGTTCGTTGAGGGCAGGTTTATGGTCAAGGTCGGTATCGTCGGCGGCACGGGTTACACCGGTGTCGAATTGCTGCGTCTGTTGGCTCAGCATCCGCAAGCTGAGGTGGTGGTCATCACCTCTCGATCCGAGGCAGGCCTGGCCGTGGCCGATATGTACCCGAACCTGCGAGGCCACTACGACGGCCTGGCGTTCAGCGTTCCGGACATCAAGACCCTTGGCGCCTGCGACGTGGTGTTCTTTGCCACGCCTCATGGTGTTGCCCATGCGCTGGCCGGTGAGTTGCTGGCGGCTGGCACCAAGGTGATCGACCTGTCGGCGGACTTCCGTCTGCAGGACGCCGATGAATGGGCCAAATGGTATGGTCAGCCACACGGCGCGCCGCAGTTGTTGGAAGAGGCGGTGTACGGCCTGCCGGAAGTCAATCGTGAGCAGATCAAGCAGGCTCGCCTGGTTGCGGTGCCGGGTTGCTATCCAACCGCGACGCAACTGGGCTTCCTGCCGTTGCTTGAAGCGGGGCTGGCGGATGCTTCGCGCCTGATCGCAGATTGCAAGTCCGGCGTCAGCGGTGCAGGCCGTGGCGCGGCGGTAGGTTCTTTGTACTCCGAGACGTCGGAAAGCATGAAGGCCTACGCGGTAAAAGGGCATCGCCATTTGCCGGAAATCCGCCAGGGACTGCGTCGTGCTGCCGGTAAGGACGTGGGCCTGACCTTCGTGCCGCACCTGACGCCGATGATCCGTGGTATTCACTCCACGCTGTATGCAACCGTGGTTGACCGTTCGGTAGACTTGCAGGCGTTGTTTGAAAAGCGCTACGCCAATGAGCCGTTCGTCGACGTAATGCCAGCGGGCAGCCATCCGGAAACCCGTAGCGTGCGCGGCGCCAACGTGTGCCGGATTGCGGTGCATCGTCCGCAGGATGGTGATCTCGTTGTGGTGCTGTCGGTGATCGATAACTTGGTCAAGGGCGCGTCGGGCCAGGCGGTGCAGAACATGAACATCCTGTTCGGACTGGACGAGAAATTGGGTTTGTCCCACGCGGGCATGTTGCCTTAACGGCAGCCGCAAGCTGCAAGTTGTCAGCGGCAAGCTTGAGGCTCCAGGCTTGAATCTTGCCGCTGCTCCCTTAATAGTTGACCGATTTTCTAGGAGAAGCGGATAATGCCCGCCATTACGCATATGGCGGCGCTACGCCGGGAGATTATCAGCATGAGCGTTGAATCCTTCACCCCCACGGCTTTGCAATTCACCCACGGTGCTGCGCACAAGGTGAAGAGCCTGGTCGATGAAGAGGGTAATGATCGCTTGAAGCTGCGCGTATTCGTTACGGGCGGCGGTTGTTCAGGGTTTCAGTACGGTTTTACCTTCGATGAAGATGTGGCCGACGATGACACCATCGTTGAGCGCGAGGGCGTGAGCCTGGTTGTCGACCCGATGAGTTTCCAGTACTTGGCAGGCGCCGAGGTGGATTATCAGGAAGGGCTGGAGGGTTCGCGTTTCGTGATCAAGAACCCTAATGCCACCACTACCTGCGGTTGTGGGTCTTCGTTCTCAATCTGATCGAGAGTGAATGCAAAAAAACGCCGCTTGGCTTTCATGGGCCAAGCGGCGTTTTGCTGTCTGGGATTTAGGCGGGATAGATCGCGCCCAACACCCGCAGTCCGCGTGCGCCAGTGACGCTGGGTCGGTTGGCGGCAATGCTTTCCAGGCAGCAATGGGCCAGCCAGGCGAAGGCCATGGCTTCGACCCAGTCGGGGTCTACGCCGTACGCGGCGGTGCTGCTGACCTGAGTAGATGGCAGTAGGGCGGCCAGTCGCTTCATCATGGCGGTGTTATGTGCGCCGCCACCACAGATCAAGAGCGTTTCTGTCTGCGATTGTGCCGATTGCAGGGACTCGACGATGGTCAGAGCGGTCAATTCCAGCAGGCTCGCCTGTACATCTTGTGGGGCGAAGGCTGGTAGGCGGCTCAGGTGCTGTTGCAACCATCCCAGGTTGAACACTTCGCGGCCGGTGCTTTTTGGGCCTTTGGTCAGGAAGAACGGGTCGCTGAGCAGTGCGTTGAGCAACTGAGGTTCGACTTTGCCGCTGGCTGCCCACTGGCCATCGCGATCAAAGTGATCGCCGCGTTGTAGATGAATCCAGGCATCAAGCAAGACATTGCCGGGGCCGCAGTCGAAGCCGGCTACGGGCTTGCCGGTCTCAATCAGGCTGAGGTTGCTGAAACCGCCTACGTTCAGCACCGCACGATTGCCGGTGCTTTCGCCAAACAATGCTTCATGAAACGCGGGTACGAGCGGCGCGCCCTGACCGCCGGCGGCGACATCGCGGCTGCGGAAGTCGCTGACCACGGTGATGCCCGTCAGCTCGGTGAGCAAGGCTGGGTTGCCGATCTGCACCGTAAAGCCCCGGGCGGGTTCGTGGCGGATGGTCTGGCCATGGCTGCCGATCGCGCGGATGTCCCCAGGCTTGAGGTTTTGCTGTTCGAGCAGCGTATGAATGCCTTGGGCGGCGAGGGTAACCCAGTGCTGCTGGGCAATCGCTGAGCGGGCAATCTCGTCCGGACCGCTGGCGCACAGGCTCAGCAGCTCTGCGCGTAGGGCGTCAGGCATCGGTGTGTAGTGCGTGGCGATCAAATTGACTGCCGCGCCTTGTTCAACCAGGGCTATGTCCAGGCCATCGAGGCTGGTCCCGGACATCACGCCTATATAGAGCGGCATGGCTTAACGCTTCGCCGAAGCCAGCAGGGTGGACCGCTCTTGGTCCATGCGTGCCATCAGCGGCTGGCTTTGTTGCATGAAGCGCGCACGCTCTGCTTTGGCAATTGGGTCGGCCATCGGTAGTTTCTGGCCCAATGGATCAACGTGTACGCCGTTGACCTGGAACTCGTAGTGCAAGTGCGGTCCGGTAGACAGGCCGGTGGTGCCGATATAACCGATCACCTGGCCCTGCTTCACGTTGCCACCCGTCTTCACGCCCTTGGCGAAGCCTTGCATGTGGCCATACAAGGTACGGTAAGTGTTGCCGTGCTGGATGATCACGGTGTTGCCGTAACCACCGCGACGGCCGGCCAGCAGGACCTTGCCATCACCCGCAGCCTTGATCGGCGTACCGCGTGGGGCGGCATAGTCGACGCCTTTGTGGGCGCGGATTTTGTTCAGAATTGGATGCTTGCGACCCATGGAGAAACGCGAGCTAATGCGAGCGAAGTCCACCGGGGTGCGGATGAAGGCCTTGCGCATGCTATTGCCATCGGCGGTGTAGTAGCTGCTGTTGCCTTGTTTGTTGGTGTAACGCACGGCGGTGTAGGTCTTGCCGCGGTTGGTGAAGCGTGCGGAGAGGATGTTGCCTGTGCCGACAACTTTGCCGTTGGCGACTTTCTGCTCGTAGATCACGTCGAATTCGTCACCCTGGCGGATGTCTTGAGCGAAGTCGATGTCGTAGCCAAATACGCTGGCCATGTCCATGGTCATGCTATGGGACAACCCAGCGCGTGCAGCAGATTGCGACAGTGAACTGTTGATCACGCCGTGAACGTAGGCGGAGCGCATCACCGGTTTGGTGGTGGTGCGATTGAAGGCGAAGCCTTTGGCGCCTTTGGTCAGGGAGATGCTTTCGAGGTCGCTGACATTACTGTGCAGGTTGTTCAACTGGCCGTCGGGCGTCAGTTCGAACTCAAGCTTCTGGCCGTGTTTCAGTTGGGTGAACTGCTTGGCTTGTTTGTCGCTTGCCAGCACGTCGTTAACGGCGGCGGCGGGAAGGCCAACTTTCTCGAAAAGGGTCGAAAGCGTATCGCCTTTTGCGACGATCACTTCGCGGTGCTGAGGGTTCTTGGCGGCGTCTGCGAGGGGCTTTTGCGGTTCCTTAGCGGCCTGCTGGGTTTCTTCGGGCGTGTTTTCTATCTGGGCAAACGGCGATTCAGATGGGGCATTTGTGGCTTGTTGAGCGTCGGAAGCGTCTTGATCTTGTGTCAGTTGTTCAACTGGACTCTCCAAGTCAAGGCTCAGGGATGTTCGTTTGGCTTCTACGTCACTGGAAGGGAATACCAGGAGTGCCAGGCTAAGAAGGGCGGCGATACCACTTGCAGCGAGCAGGTGGGTCTTCGGGTAAAGCGGCGGCGCTTTAGACGGTTCAGTGGTCATAGGTAATTTTGACTTTGAAGATGAAATGGAAAAGATGAATGACATGATGAAGATGAAATAACTGTATAAAATATAACCAAATCATCTGTGGCGCAAGCTCGCGAACGCTGGGCTTGCTGAACGGTGTCCGTGCGCAGGGCAAAACTTGTAATTAGTCCCTGATCTTGTATGGTTGGTTCCCTTTTGAATCTGAGCCTTGCGGGTCTGTTATGAAGTCGGTTGAAGAGCAGCTAGCGCTGATAAAACGTGGTGCGGAAGAACTGTTGGTCGAGGCCGAGCTGATCGAAAAGCTCAAGCGTGGCCAACCCCTGCGTATTAAGGCTGGCTTCGATCCGACGGCGCCGGATCTGCACCTTGGTCACACCGTGCTTATTAATAAGTTGCGTCAGTTCCAGGAGCTGGGGCATCAGGTCATCTTCCTTATAGGTGACTTCACCGGGATGATTGGCGATCCGAGTGGCAAGAGTGCCACGCGCCCGCCGCTGACTCGTGAGCAGGTTCTCGACAATGCCGAGACCTACAAGACCCAGGTGTTCAAGATCCTTGATCCGGCCAAGACCGAAGTAGCGTTCAACTCCACCTGGATGGACCAGATGGGGCCTGCGGACTTCATTCGCCTGACCTCCCAGTACACTGTTGCGCGGATGCTTGAGCGCGACGACTTCGATAAGCGCTACTCCACCAATCAGCCGATTGCTATTCATGAGTTCCTGTATCCGCTGGTTCAGGGTTATGACTCGGTGGCGTTGCGTGCCGATGTGGAGTTGGGCGGGACTGACCAGAAGTTCAACCTGCTGATGGGGCGCGAGCTTCAGCGTGCGTATGGGCAGGAGGCGCAGTGCATTCTGACCATGCCGCTGCTGGAAGGGCTGGACGGCGTCAAGAAGATGTCCAAGTCCCTGGGTAACTATGTGGGTATCCAGGAGGCCCCAGGTGTGATGTACGGCAAGCTGGTTTCCATTCCTGATGCACTGATGTGGCGTTACTTCGAGCTGCTGAGCTTCCGCTCCATGGATGAGATCAATGCGTTGCGTGCTGATGTCGAGGCTGGCGCGAACCCGCGTGATGTGAAGATCAAGTTGGCCGAAGAGATTGTTGCTCGTTTCCATGGCGAGGAGGCTGCGGCCAGTGCTCACCGTGCAGCGGGTAATCGTATGAAGGATGGCGAACTGCCGGATGATTTGCCTGAGGTCGAGCTGACTGCTGGCGAGGCTATGCCGATTGCGGCTGTCCTTAATAAGGCAGGCCTGGTCAAGAACTCGGCCGTAGCCCGCGACCTTCTGAATTCTGGTGGTGTGCGTATAGATGGTGAAGTGGTAGATCGCACCTTTATATACGAACTGGGCGCGACCCATGTTTGCCAGGCGGGGAAGAAGGCGTTTGCGCGTATTACGCTCAAATCCGAATAAGGTTGAAGTTAAGGGTTGACGGCGAATTATATCTGTCTATAATTCGCCCCACTTCCGGCGCAGTCGAAACGGAAAACTCCTTGGTAAACAATGGGTTACGCAGTTTTCGGCAGC
>NZ_JADDUM010000153.1 GCF_015163715.1 Pseudomonas cyclaminis | reverse complement strand
GGGCATGCCGAGCCTAGGCGAGGCACCAAGTGTTGGGGCGAAGCGTTTTTGGTTACTTTTTGCGCTCTTCAAAAAGTGACCCGCCGTAAGGGCGGAACCAATAGCCGCCATCACCCAAATAACGGATATGCACCCCACCCCAACCCCTCACAAATTCTCATACCGATTCATATCCAGGACCCCCGCCTCAACCGGCGTAGTCTCCCGAACATACTCCGACAAGTCGTGGAAATACTGCCAGAACAACGGATGGCTCCGGCGCACCCCCCAACGATCAACAATCTTCTCAAACTGCTGGGAGTCCTTAACCTGCTCCATCTGCGCCACAAACGCAGGCACGTCCAACGCCGGTATATTGAACATAAAGTTCGGATAACTGCTCAGCACCCCCGGATAAATGGTCAACGTATCCAACCCCGGCTGATAGCGATAGGCCTCACCCAACAGGAACGCCACATTACTGTGCGCACGGTTGCGCAACAGGCTATAGACCACGCGCTGCCCGCCGCAGTCTCAACCCGCAGCATCGTAGCCTCAGGCAACTGATCAATCACCTTGAGCCCCGCCGCCGGACGCGACGTCAGCCGGCTAAGCGCCTGCTCAGCATCCTGCAAGGACGGGTCAATCCCGTGCCGCGAACAATACGCCCCAGAACACCGATTAATCGGGTCCGGACTCGCATCCAGATCACCGTAACGCGCAATCAACTGGTTGGCGAAATCTCGCTTCGGATCCTGCTCATTCAAGTGCAGGCCTGTAGGTTTATCGTCATCAATAGCTTCGTAATCCAGCCACAGCTTGATCTTGCCGCTGTTCTGATACCAATCATCCATAAAGCCTTCACGAGCGTCCGCCGGCATCAGGCGCAGGAAGTTCTGCTCGGCACCGTTACGGATCAAATCGAAGTACAACCGAGTCTGCGCCTGGTGCGAGACGTTGCCGAACACATCAAAATTCACCGCCAACTGATAATAGGTGCGCTCCAACAACGGATAGTCAAACAGCCACATCGTCTGCGGCACTTCGCCAATCAGGCCCTTGTTGACCGATGCACTGTCGAAGTGGCGAAAGATGCTCAGCAACGCGTTGTCATTGCCCGCCCACAGGCTCGACCAACTCGGCGGCGGCAAATCGGCGTAGCTGTCCCGGCGCAGCGCTTCGTACTGGTTGCGCTTGTCGCGATAGGCCAGCCACAGGCTCAGCACACTGCCCACATCGTCGTTCTGCCCCGGCATGGCCAGCAGCGGTGTGGCCTGGCCGCGATACCGCGCGTCGGTGATGTACAGGTCGTGGTCCGGGTCCTGGAACAGGGTCCAGAAGTTGTCGCGGATCACGTCCGTGGCGATCTGCCCACGGCACACCGGCCCGCGAATAAAGGTGCGTACAAAGTACTCGGCGTTATCCAGCATGAACTGATAGCGCGCCTTGGCCGGGATCGCCTCGAAGGTGTCGAACGGGTTGGCACGGCGGCCCGGTCCATAACCCGGCAAGGCATTGACCTGCCAGTTGCCGCTGTAGAACAGGTCTTTGATGCGCGCCATTTTCGCCGCGCTGAACGGATAGGTGATGTGAGTCTTGTGCACGATCACGCCCTGCACCGGCCACAGGCGGTAGTACACCCGCGTGCCTGGGTCGTCATTGGGGCGACGGGTGTTGATCAGGTCGATGGGCTGCCCACTCGGCGTACGCGAGCGCACCCACTGGAAGAAATGCCCCGGCTCGCCGTTCTCGAAATAAATGTGGGCCAGGAACAAGTGTTCGAACAACCAGCGGGCCACCAGGCTTTCACGGGCGCCGGGCTGGTTGAGCAGGTTTTCCCACTGTTGAAGCTGCAAGGCTTCCTTGGCACTCGGTGCCAGGCCCTGCTCATCAATCGGTGCGCCGGACGCGAGCCAGCGCTGCAGCGTCTGGTATTGCTGGTCGGTGAGGCCCGTCACTGCCAGGGGCATGCCTTCTTTGGGATGGGCGCCGGCATAGGCATTGAACTCGCCGGGGGTGGCGCACATGTTTTCGCGGTTCAGGCCCAACACGATGTCATCGGGCAACTTGGCATTGGGTTGCAAAGGCGCGTTATGCCCCAGTTCCAGCATGCGCGCCATCAGCGCGGCCTGGCTGCCTTGGGCGTCCAGCACCGAATAGAAGCCCTTCTGCTGCCAGGCCTGCTTGCCAAATGCGTCGTAGAACAAACGAGTGGTCGGCGCGGCCTGGCTGCGTTCACCGTCATACACCGGCATTTTGCTCGCGCCCCGCGCCGCGCCCTCGGCGCTGCCCAGGTTGAGCTGGCAGGCAGAGTCGTAGCAGGCATGGCAGGCCACGCACTTCTCGGTGAAAATTGGTTGAATGTCGCGAGTGTAGGAAATCGCCGGGGCGGGACCTGCTGCCTGGGCAGTACTGGCGATCAAGGCCAGGACGGCGCTGACAATAAGACGAAGTGACATGTATCCGGTCCCGATTCAATGCATGCGCTGAAAAATTGCGATGATTCTACCGGGCCATCGCCCCTCACAACATGAGCGATATTCATGCAAAAGCCTGACATGCCGCAAATCCGCACAGGTTTGCTATGATCCACGCCCTCCGTAATGCCTGACCAGAGTAGTCCCATGTCCGATCGTAGCGCTCGTCTGCAAGCCCTTCACCACGCCCTCAAGGAACGTATCCTGATCCTCGACGGCGGCATGGGCACGATGATCCAGAGCTATAAGCTGGAAGAGCACGATTACCGTGGCAAACGCTTTGCTGACTGGCCGAGCGACGTCAAGGGTAACAATGACCTGTTGGTGATTACCCGCCCTGACGTGATCGGCGGGATCGAGAAGGCCTACCTGGATGCCGGCGCCGACATCCTCGAAACCAACACCTTCAACGCCACGCGCATTTCCATGGCCGACTACGGCATGGAAGAGCTGGCCTACGAGCTGAACGTCGAAGGCGCACGCCTGGCGCGCAAGATCGCCGATGCCAAGACCGCCGAGAATCCGGAAAAGCCACGCTTCGTTGCCGGCGTCCTGGGCCCGACCAGCCGCACCTGCTCGCTGTCGCCGGATGTGAACAACCCTGGCTACCGCAACGTGACCTTCGATGAACTGGTGGAAAACTACACCGAGGCCACCAAAGGCCTGATCGAAGGCGGCGCCGACCTGATCCTGATCGAAACCATCTTCGACACCCTCAACGCCAAGGCCGCGATCTTCGCCGTGCAGGGCGTGTTTGAAGAGCTGGACATCGAACTGCCGATCATGATCTCCGGCACCATCACCGACGCCTCCGGCCGTACCCTGTCGGGCCAGACCACCGAAGCATTCTGGAACTCGGTGGCGCATGCCAAGCCGATTTCGGTCGGCCTGAACTGCGCCCTCGGCGCGAGCGAACTGCGCCCGTACCTGGAGGAGTTGTCCAACAAGGCCAACACCCATGTGTCGGCGCACCCCAACGCGGGCCTGCCCAACGAATTCGGCGAGTACGACGAACTGCCGTCACAGACCGCCAAGGTCATCGAGGAGTTTGCCCAGAGCGGCTTCCTCAATATCGTCGGCGGCTGCTGCGGCACCACGCCGGGCCACATTGAAGCCATCGCCAAGGCCGTTGCCGGTTATGCGCCGCGCCCGATCCCGGACATTCCCAAGGCCTGCCGCCTGTCGGGCCTGGAGCCGTTTACCATTGATCGCAGTTCGCTGTTCGTCAACGTCGGCGAACGCACCAACATCACCGGCTCCGCGCGTTTTGCCCGTCTGATCCGCGAAGACAACTACACCGAAGCCCTGGAAGTCGCGCTGCAGCAGGTGGAAGCCGGCGCGCAAGTGATCGACATCAACATGGACGAGGGCATGCTGGATTCGAAGAAGGCCATGGTGACCTTCCTCAACCTGATTGCCGGCGAGCCGGACATCTCCCGCGTGCCGATCATGATCGACTCCTCCAAGTGGGAAGTGATCGAAGCCGGCCTCAAGTGCATCCAGGGCAAGGGCATCGTCAACTCCATCAGCATGAAGGAAGGCGTCGAGCAGTTTATTCACCACGCCAAGCTGTGCAAGCGCTACGGCGCCGCCGTGGTGGTGATGGCCTTCGACGAAGCCGGCCAGGCCGACACCGAAGCGCGCAAGAAGGAAATCTGCAAACGTTCCTACGACATCCTGGTCAATGACGTCGGCTTCCCGCCGGAAGACATCATCTTCGACCCGAACATCTTCGCGGTCGCCACCGGTATCGAAGAGCACAACAACTACGCTGTCGACTTTATCAACGCCTGCGCCTATATCCGCGACGAGCTGCCGTATGCGCTGACCTCCGGCGGCGTATCCAATGTGTCGTTCTCGTTCCGTGGCAACAACCCGGTGCGCGAGGCGATCCACTCGGTGTTCCTGCTGTATGCGATCCGCAACGGCCTGACCATGGGTATCGTCAACGCCGGCCAGCTGGAGATCTACGACCAGATCCCGGCCGAGCTGCGTGACGCCGTGGAAGACGTGGTGCTCAACCGCACGCCGGAAGGCACCGACGCCCTCCTCGCCATCGCCGACAAGTACAAGGGCGACGGCAGCGTAAAAGAAGCCGAGACCGAGGAATGGCGCGGCTGGCCGGTGAACAAGCGCCTGGAACACGCGCTGGTCAAGGGCATCACCACGCACATTGTTGAAGATACGGAAGAATCCCGGCAGTCGTTCGCACGCCCGATCGAAGTGATCGAAGGCCCGCTGATGTCTGGCATGAACATCGTCGGCGACCTGTTCGGCGCGGGCAAAATGTTCCTGCCCCAAGTGGTCAAGTCCGCCCGTGTGATGAAGCAGGCCGTGGCCCACTTGATCCCGTTCATCGAGCTGGAAAAAGGCGACAAGCCGGAAGCCAAGGGCAAGATCCTGATGGCCACCGTGAAGGGCGACGTGCATGACATCGGCAAGAACATTGTCGGCGTGGTGCTTGGCTGCAATGGCTATGACATCGTCGACCTGGGCGTGATGGTGCCGGCGGAGAAGATCCTGCAGGTGGCCAAGGAGCAGAAGTGCGACATTATCGGGCTGTCCGGCCTGATCACCCCGTCCCTGGACGAGATGGTGCACGTGGCCCGCGAGATGCAGCGCCAGGACTTCCACCTGCCGCTGATGATCGGCGGCGCGACCACCTCCAAAGCGCACACGGCGGTGAAGATCGAACCCAAGTACAGCAATGATGCGGTGATTTACGTCACCGACGCCTCCCGTGCCGTGGGCGTGGCCACGCAGTTGCTGTCCAAGGAATTGAAGGCCGGTTTCGTCGAGAAGACCCGCCTGGAATACATCGACGTGCGTGAGCGCACCTCGAACCGCAGCGCCCGCACCGAACGCCTGAGCTACCCGGTGGCGATCGCCAAGAAGCCGCAGTTCGACTGGAGCAGCTACACCCCGGCGGTGCCGACCTTTACCGGCGCCAAGGTGCTGGACAATATCGATCTCAAGGTACTCGCCGAGTACATCGACTGGACGCCGTTCTTTATCTCATGGGACCTGGCCGGCAAGTTCCCGCGCATCCTCACCGACGAAGTGGTGGGTGAAGCCGCCACTGCGTTGTACGCCGACGCCCAGGAAATGCTCGCCAAGCTGATTGACGAGAAGTTGATCAGCGCCCGCGCAGTGTTCGGTTTCTGGCCGACCAACCAGGTGCAGGACGATGACCTGGAAGTCTACGGTGACGACGGCCAGCCGATTGCCAAACTGCACCACCTGCGCCAGCAGATCATCAAGACCGACGGCAAGCCGAACTTCTCCCTGGCCGACTTCGTCGCACCCAAGGACAGCGGCGTGACCGACTACATCGGTGGCTTCATCACCACCGCCGGCATCGGCGCCGAAGAAGTCGCCAAGGCCTACCAGGACGCGGGCGACGACTACAACTCGATCATGGTCAAGGCCCTGGCCGACCGCCTGGCCGAAGCCTGCGCCGAGTGGCTGCACCAGCAAGTGCGTAAAGAACACTGGGGCTATGCCAAGGACGAAAAACTGGACAATGAGGCGCTGATCAAAGAGCAATACCTCGGCATCCGCCCTGCCCCCGGCTACCCGGCGTGCCCGGATCACACCGAAAAAGCCCAGTTGTTCCAACTGCTCGACCCCGAGGCCCGCGAAATGCAGGCCGGGCGCAGCGGTGTGTTCCTGACCGAGCACTACGCGATGTTCCCGGCGGCGGCGGTCAGCGGCTGGTACTTCGCCCACCCGCAGGCCCAGTACTTTGCCGTGGGCAAGATCGACAAGGACCAGGTGACCAGCTACACCGCACGCAAAGGCCAGGACCTGGCCGTGACCGAGCGCTGGTTGGCGCCGAACCTGGGTTACGACAACTGAGATCGCCTCACGGGGCTGGCTCGCCCAGCTCCTGTCTGGAAAGCCGGATGGCCAACTGTTGGCGTTCGGCTTGGTGCTCGCGGCTTATCTGCTCCCAGGCGGCGGAGTATGCTGCGTCGAAATCCGGGTATTGCTCTTCGAGCGCCTCGCCCTTGGCGGTGAACGCCTGCTGCTGTTGTGAAAACTCGGTGGCGTAGCGTTCCTCCAGATAGGCCATCCAATAGGATCGGCCAATCAACTGCTCGACAAACTCAGTCTGTTTTTCCTCGGCCAGGATCGTCGCGAACGCCTCGTCGAGGTCCTGGGCCGTCACCTGCGCCAGGCCGGCGTAGAGCATGGTTCGCGGCTGCCTGGGCAGGTCGAGACGCTCAGCCAGGCCCAGGCGATACGCCAGGCGAATCTCCGCGGGGTCAATCCGTGGTTTGCGCTGGCTGACAGCGCGTGCCACGTCCTCGACCTTACCCAGGCGAAACAGCCCCCGGGACAATTTGAGCAATTCACGCCCCTTGTGCTCAGGCGCGATGTTTTTCAGCGCGTCGAACTCATAGACCTTGATCTCCAGGTCATTGAACAACAGGATTCGACCATCGCCACAGGTCTCGCGCACCCGCGATGTGCGGGCCAGATCAAACAGCTCGTTACGCAACCCCGGGTTGTCATAGGAGGCTTGCAACACTTGCCAGACCCTGCGGTTCAGGTCGCTGGCGTCGGTCTTGAAGTCTTCGGTATGCCGCAATTGCGACAGCGCGTTGAAAAAGTCCTCACTGCCCTGCTCGGATGTGAGCGTCTCCCACACCTGGTGCTTTTCCGAGTCGGCGGCCACACCGACAAACCATCGGTTTTTTTGCGCAGTGACGCTTTCATCACCGGGGTGCGCCTCATCGTCAGAACCATTGTCGAAGCCATTGGACACATCATAGCTTTCCAATGACCGGTCCAGCTCTTCCTCGGTAAACCCCAGCCCTCGCCCGGTGTCGTCCAAATAGTCGCGCAGGCGCCGCAAGTCCTCTTCGAGCAATAGGTTGTCAGACAGGTCCGTGCCCTCCATCAGCCGGCCATGGGCCGGCAACAGGGCGTCGGCGGGGATGCTTTCAATCTGGTTATTGCTCAGGGTCAGGGTGGTCAGTGCGGGCGCCTCAAGCACGCCCTGCGGCCACTCACCGAGCAGGTTGCCACGCAGGTCCAGGGTGCGCAGCCGGTTCAGGCCGGTCACATCGAACTCGGCCAGCGTGTTGTCCCCCAGGTCCAGATGCTCCAGGCCGGGCAACGTGCGCAGCTGCGCCTGCACGGGTTCATGGGCGCGCAAATCGTTATGGTTGGCCTCCAGACGGATGAGCTGTTTGCATTCGGACAGTGCCGGCGGCAAACGGTCGAGCCCGTTACGGTTGAGGCTCAAACGCTGCACACGGGTAAATGCGCGGAAAAACCCGTCGGAGCCTTGCGCCGTCAACCGCATGCCGCTGACATTGAGCGTTCCGACATGCTCAAACGACAGCGTCAATGGCGGCAAGTCGCCGGTGTTCAGGTCGCTGACATCCAGTTCAGAGCCCCCGGCCGGCGCTGCCTGCAACGACTCACGCCAGCAGCCCAGGATGCGGTCGGCCGCACGGCGCCGGTCGGCGGCGTTGATCCAATCTTCGCCCTCCCGATACGCCCGTACGTCGATCCATTCGTTCAACTGGCGGGTCAACAGTTGCTGCTCCTGCCGCCACGTGTTGAGGCGCGCCTCGATCTGCAGCGCGCCAAGCCCTTGCGTCTCAAGGGCATTGATGCGGTCAATCGCCTCGCGTGTACTCAACTCCGGGTCCAGGCGTTGCATCCGGTGCGCCGGGGTCAGGCCCGAGAGGCCCGCCTGGGGCTCCATGGGCAGCAACAGGTTTGGCTGGTCGGCGACTTCCTGCGGAAAGAACTCGGGATCGCCACCGGTTCGGCCTTGCAGCAAGCGCTCCCGGGCGATGACCGGCGTTTGCAGGGTGCTGCGCTCGGCAAACGCCTGTAAGGCGCGCATCGACGACGCGTCCAGCCGGCACCCCTGCAATTGCAGGCCCATCAACAGGGCGTTTGGATCATTGAACAGTGCTTGGGGTATTTGCGTTATCGCACTGTGGCTCAGGTTCAGGCGGTTCAGGCGCAGCAGTTCCAGCGTCCCGGCAGGCCAGGTGCGAATGGCGGTATGGCTCAGATCCAGGCCTTCCAGGTCAGCCAGCGCCCCCACATCCAATACCTCGACACGATTGTAGGAGAGATCAAGCGTGCGCAGCGCCGTCATGCGGTTGAGGCGCTGTTGCAAAGATGGGGTGACGCTCAACTCATTGCGCGACAATTGCAGTTGTTCCAATTGCCCCATGCTGCCAAGCGCCTCCGGCAACTGGGTCAGGCGGTTGCCGTTGAGGTTCAGGGTCCGCAGGTTGGGGAACCTGACGAGGAAAGCATCCAGGCTCTGCACCGACAGCCTCGCCCCGGCCAGGCTCACGTGCCGCACATGATCAAAGGTGACCTGCGGCAGGGACGGCAGGTCGCCGAGCGGGCCGCCCGCAAGGTCGAGCATTTCATCCGAAACAGGGGTGCGCCACGAAGGACCGGCCACGTGGTCCTCCGGCGCATAGCGCTTGCGCAGCGCCTTGTGCCAACAGCCACGGAGTGCATCTGCCGCGTGCTTGCGCGTGTACATGTCAACCTGACGGCGGTCGACACGGACTGTCCTGGCTTGCCACTCGGCCAACTGCTGGTTGAACACCTGATCCTGCCTGTGCAGTTCGACGACCCGATCAAACAATGGGCGCCCGCTCAGCCCCTGGGCCTTGAACTGTGTCATCGCCGCACTCCCAAACGTGAAGTCAGCAGGCATGATCCGCTGCAACCGGGCGCGGCAGTAATCCTCCAGCATCAACGTTGCATTGCGTTGATGCGGCAGATGGGTCGCAAAGTACTCCTGGGCCTGGGTGAAGACCGACGGCTCCAGGCGCGACCAATCGACATGCAACCCCCGCCACAGTCGTTCATGCCCTGCCAGGAGTGGCGGCGGCAACGTATCAATGGCCGTGGCGTAAAGATCCAGGGTGTCGAGGTTCGGCAACTCAAGCACGCCTGTCGGCCAGGTCGACAACGAGCCTCGTACCTGCAGGGTGCGCAGCTTCACCAGCGGCCCCACATCCAGGGCCCGCTTCCAGCCGTCCAGATGCAGCGCTTCAAGCTGCGGCATGGCGTGCAAGCCCTGGGACAACGCCGAAGGGTCCGGCACACCACGCAAGTCGAGGGACAGTTCGGTAATGCCGGACAACTCCCCGAGCTTGGCGCCCAGGGCCACCGGGTCCTCCTCCTGCACGTTGAGATTCAGGCGCCTGACGCTGGGAAACCGCGCCAGCAGCTCAGTGCCCGCCTCGCCCAGCAGTTGATCGCTGGAGAGCTTCAGCGTGCGCACCTGGGAAAAATCCGCGTCCCATTGCGGCAGATCGTAAGCGCCCTGCAGGTCCAACTCGCCGGCCGGCGCCAGCTCGCGATTGAAACCGGCACGCCAGCCCGACCTGACGCGCTCGGCGAGCAGCCGTCGGTTAGGCACATAACGCACGGGGGTTTCCTCGGCGTCTATCCATTGCGTCAACGCGGTATCCAGGGCGTCCGACTCACGCTGGCGGTTATTCAATAAATGCATCACTTGCTGGTCGGTCTTGCCGCTGCGCAAGTGCTGCTGGATAAACGCGCTGGCCTGCTCGTCCGACAGGTTCGGATAGATCGTCCGGGCGCGATTGATCAGCAGGCCATCGGCAAAGCCCTCGCCGCGGCCACTGGCCAGATAACCCAGCCGCCCTGACGGCAGGCGCAACGCCGGCCCACGCGGCCGGCCGAGCGGGCGCAGCTTGAGCAGCCCGGCCATTTCTTCGCGGTGACTCACGGCGTAGTCGGCCAATTGCAGTTGCAGGGTATGCGCCGGTTCACTCGACTGGCTTGCAGGCACGCCCTCGGGCACTGCCGCCGCCAGTGATTCGAACCAGTTGCGGCCCACGCGGGGCTTGGGATTAAGCACCCGTGCGCTCTGGTCGAAGGCCTGAAAACTGTCCCCCTCTTTGACCAGGATCCTGCGCGTAGACGCTTGTTCGCTGCCGATGCTGTCCACCAGCGCGCCGTGGATCGAGTCACTGCGTACCTCCACGCGCAGGTCGGCGGGCCAAGTGGGCAACCGCTCAAGACTATGCAAGGCCAATCGATCACTGGCGGCGGCGGCCAGGCTTTCCAGATGCAGACCGGCCAATGCACGGTTCAGGATCGCGTGCCGCACCTGCACGCGTATTTGGTTGGCCATCCGCAACGGGATTCGGCCGGTATCGCGCAAGCGTGTCAGCTGCGCCGCACTGGCCTGTTCCAGCAGCTGTTGGGCAGCTGCGTGCGGCAGGCTGGGAAAATGGCGTTGCAGACGTTCAATGTCCGGGGTCGCCGTTTCCTGGCTGCGGTAAATACTCTCAGACAAGGCCCTTTTTCGCTCCCTGGCGAAGTTGGCCAAGCGGTCGCGAAACACCTGCTCACGGCGGCCAACATCGCCAGCGGCTCGCCGACCGAGCAGCTCGACGATTTGCTCTTCATCCAGGGCTGACAGCACCCGCGCCGGTAATTGGCCGCGCATGATTTCGTCGCGGGTGATCTTGATGCTCGGCCTGGCGTTCACCGTTGCCGAAGCAGTGCCGTGACGCTGCGACTCGCCCCAAGGCTCCGGACCGCGGAAAATCTCCACCACCTCGCCCTCGGGCCAATTGGGCATTTCTACCAACAACGGCACGGCATATTCGCACAGGCCTTTTACGCAGGTGCCATTGCGAATGTGCTCGATCAGTTGCCCCGCCTGCTGCTCGGCCTGAAATTGCCTCAGGGTCTCGGCCAGCATCGGCGGTGGCGGCGTGTTGTCCATATGCATGCGGCGCAGCTCATCCTCCGAGACTCCACTGACCTCGGCCACCTGGGTCAGGACTTCATCGCCAAGTCCTTCGGTCGTATGCCCGATACGTCGCATCAGGGTCAACCGGTCCCACTCCAGGGGCCGTTCATGCCGGTGGCGCCAGGCGCCGCCAGCGTTGTGTTGCAACTCGGGCTGGTAGGCTTCGGGGTCGGTCGGGTGTTTGATCCGCCAGGCATTGCTTTGGGCGTCGAAGGTTTTCTCAAACAGCCCATCGCCCAATCGGGCATAGGTCTTGCCATCGACCACATATTGGCCCAAGGCATTGGGCTGCAAGGCTGGGTCGAGTTGGATAGTGCTGCGATACGGGGTGAGATCGGGCTTCCACAACCGGGTCTCACCATTGGGCAATTTAACCGGAACCAAACGGTCGACCCATTGCGACCCCGCGACTTTAGGTGCGATACGCGCGGCAGCCCCGGCGCCGATCATGGCGGCGGCAAGACCGACATTCAGCGCCACGGACTCAAAATGCTCCCATGCCTGCCTGCGGTCGCCCACGCTCCAGGCTTCCATACCCTGATACACCGACACCACCAACTGCACGGCCGTGACGGCCAGCATCACGTGGCCCAGCACCGGTACAAAGAACGCGGCGACGTTCAATATATCCAGGCCGATTTCGGCGTAGTACTTGAGACGCTCCCACATGGCCTGGTTGTCCACCACGGCCGTAGGCACCGCCAAGAGCCTCGCGTTATCACGCATGCGTGCCTGGTGCCGGTCGTGCAGCGCATCGAGCAGGGTCCCGGAGAACAACGTCTCCTTGATGGCCAGGCTGGCGTCGGGGTTGTAGCTGATCTCGGTCTTGAAGGTCCGCGAACTCCAGCGCTTGAGGTAGATCTGGTTAAGCAGCCGACGCTGGAAGGTCGGTTGCTCGTCGTGCTTGACCAGGCTCGTGAACAGCCGCTGCAACGCGGGGGAACGCAGGGCAGCCAGCAGCGTCTTCTCGAACGCTTCGAGGGAGGCGTATTCGGCCCATTCATGGTCACCGGCGCCGGGAATGTAGACGATGATTTTTTTTCTCGTCGGCGGTCAGCATCCGGTCCAGCAGCACACTGGGGCTCAGCGGCAGGAAGCTCTCGACCACCTGTCCCTGCCACGACGCCAAGGGCAAGCGAAACGCACGCGCCGCGCCACTGATGATCACTACCTCGCCAAGGGCACTGCCAAACAGCTCCATCTCGGCAAGCATCGCGGCGTGGCCGTTGTAGCGCGCAGATTCACCCGCGAGCAGCGTCTGCACCAGCCCGTGAACCTGCGCGCTGAGAGTGCCCTTCATCCAGGCGCGACGGGCCTGCACGGCCATCAGATCCTTACGCGCACGAAGCATCAGTTGCCGCACCTGTTCGCGGCTTTCGCCGTCGAAGATGTTGTCCAGGTGGTTTTGGTATTGCTGCCCTAGGTCCAGCGTGCGGCACATCCCGGCAAACTCGGACGGCTTGATCTCGAGTTTTTGCGTGTAACGATACCGGCGCGGTTGATGCGTCAGGTTGAGGGGCACACTGTATTTTGGCGGGCCGTCGTCCTCGACCAGCAACGCTCCGGCCGGAGCAATCGCGCTGGTTTCGTGCAAAACCACCTCGTCAAACGCCGTATCGCTTTCAAAATTCAGCAAGGCAGCTTGCAGCAGCGTTTGCTCGACCTTCGCTTCGCCCGCACGCAGATGATAAAGGCGGTTGCGGGTGACGTCGGTGTGTGTGCCGAAACGCTCTAACAGCGCCTGCTCAAGCAACGGCTCGGCAAATTCCGTGATGCCCTTGAACCCTTTGAGCGCCTGCGCCAACGCGTGGCTGGAAGCGACGCTGGCCGCGATGTCGTCGAGCATCGCCTGGCGTTGGGGCTCAGCGGCGTTGGTCAGCCAGGGCGCCTGAATATCATCGCTGTCCAACCCGCCCAGCACCCCTTTTTTCAGGGTCTTGAGGTCGTCGGGGGCGACCCGATGCAGCCAGTCGGGAACCTGGCGCTTGATAAAGGCCGTGTGAAAACCTTTGCCGGCCGGTGCAGCGTTTGCTGCGGGTAACTCAGTCATGTTGTTGCTCCACGAGAAAGGAGCAACAGCACATCATGGGGGCGTTCGGGGGCGGCGGTAACTACATGTGCCAGCGAATCACCGGACGTTGGCTATCCTCTTGGTAACGATCCGCCCACCCCGCTTCAGGAGGGTTCCATGGAAAACCCGGACCACAAGCCGCCGACGTTCTGGCAAATGCTCCACAGCGTCATGGCCGCCGCCTTCGGCGTGCAAAGCGGGAAAAACCGCGCCCGCGACTTTACCCACGGCAAGCCCAGCCACTTTCTGATCCTGGGTATTCTGTTCACGGCCGTGTTTGCGCTGACCTTGTTCGGCATCGTCAAGCTGATACTGCACCTGGCCGGCGTTTAGCGCAGCAACAGCCGCAGGCTGAACGGGTAGCGATAGGACAGGGGCTTGCCCTGGGCAGACAGTGCGCGAAAATTCACCGAGGGTGTCGGCCCCGACAAGCGTCGTGCCTGGGCCGCATCGATCAACTGGAATAACGCCAGCTGATGGTCGCGCCCACCATAGGCGCCAATATCCACGCCCCTGGCATCATCATTGATCAGCACCATGGCCCACCCGCCCACAGTGAAGTGCCCGGCGACCAGGCTCGACAAACGTCCCTCAAGGCGCGCCTGCAGGATCTCGGGCGAGTTGTTGACCGCGCTGAACAGCACGTCCTTACCCGGTAACCGCCCGCTGGCCTGCAACGCCTGCATGGCGCCCAGGGCCATCTGATCGTTGGCCGACCACACCAGCGCCGTCTGCGGGTAGCGCTTGAACAGTTGCGTCGCTTGCTCGAAGGCGCGCTCGCGGTTCCACTCGCCGTAGACCAACTGGCGCAGGCGCACCTCGGGATGTTCGGCCAGCGCCCGATGCATGCCCCGCTCACGCAATTGCGCGACCGGCGTGGTCTTGACGCCGGAAAAGGCCAACAAGTCGAGGGATTGACCCGGCGCAACCGGCCCGTGCTGGCGCAACAAGTCACGCAGCATCAGGTAGCCCGCTTCTTCGTCGTTGGCGACCAAGCTGCCGATCAAACGGATGCCAGTGCGGGTTCCCAGCAGTTGCACTTGATCAACGGTCAGCGCGCTGTTCACCACCAGCAGCTTGACCCCGCTGCCCTCGGCCATGCGCAGGATCTGCGGTGCAACGTATTGCTCGTTGACCAGCACCAGGTAATCCGGCCGCTGACTGCCTTGCAGCACCTCACGCGCCTGGAGCAGCGTGTTGGCGGCATCGCGCTCGCCATAACGCACACGCAAATCCAGGCCGAGGTCCTTGGCGGCGGCCTGCATGAATTGCGTGTAGCTGACCCAGAAGGTTTCGGTCGACATGCCCGGATTGAGAAACACCACCGACGTGGCATGGGCCATCACCCCGTACGTCGATCCCAGCAACCAGACACACGTAATCAACACCTTCAACATGGATGCTTGAGCCTCGAAAATAGGCCGCCATGATAGTGGCAATGCCTAAACCAATCGAGGCTCAATCAACGTCCTTTATTGGTGACTGACCCAGAAAACGGCGGTTCCCACCACCAGAATGATCAAGAACAGAATGGCCCAGGCATCAACGGTACTGTCGGGTTTACGGGCCTTTGTCGGATTGCTCATCGCATCGCCTCTTGTCGGTTTTATAGGTGATTGCACTAAGACTCGCTCACAGTAAAGCCGACGATTGCCCGCATGACAAATGTGGATATCCCGATAACCGTTCTCATTAGTCGTTTTGGTTATTTCCATATACCCAAACATCACTTTTGCGCATAAACGCAAACTGGTATCGTGCGCCGGCTCCGTTGGGAGTGCGCGGCCGTGCGCGCAGATTTGCCGAGAACAGGACCTATATGTACGTATACGACGAATACGATCAGCGCATCATCGAGGACCGCGTCAAGCAGTTCCGTGATCAGACCCGACGCTACTTAGCAGGTGAACTGAGCGAAGAAGAGTTCCGCCCTCTGCGCCTGCAAAATGGCCTTTATGTTCAGCGCTTTGCGCCGATGCTGCGGGTAGCCGTGCCTTACGGCCAACTGACTTCGCGTCAGATGCGCATGATGGCCAAGATTGCCCGCGACTTCGACAAAGGCTATGCCCATATCAGTACGCGCCAGAACGTGCAGTTCAACTGGCCGGCCCTGGAAGACGTGCCGGACATCCTGGCTGAACTGGCCACCGTGCAGATGCACGCCATTCAGACCAGCGGTAACTGCCTGCGCAACGTGACCACCGACCAATTCGCCGGCGTCGCTGCCGACGAACTGATCGACCCTCGCCCGTGGTGTGAAATCGTCCGTCAATGGACCACCTTCCACCCGGAATTCGCCTACCTGCCGCGCAAGTTCAAGATCGCCGTCAACGGCTCGACCTCGGACCGCGCAGCCATCGAAGTCCACGACATCGGCCTGGAGCCGGTGTACAACGCCGCCGGTGAGCTGGGCTTCCGTGTGCTGGTCGGTGGTGGCCTGGGCCGTACGCCGGTGGTGGGTGCATTCATCAACGAGTTCCTGCCGTGGCAGGATCTGTTGAGCTACCTCGACGCCATCCTGCGGGTCTACAACCGCTACGGCCGTCGTGACAACAAGTACAAGGCCCGGATCAAGATCCTGGTCAAGGCGCTGACCCCCGAGGTGTTCGCCCAGAAAGTCGACGCCGAGATGGAACACCTGCGCGGCGGCCAGACCACCCTGACCGAAGCCGAAGTGCACCGCGTCGCCAAGCACTTTGTCGATCCTGAGTACAAGGCCTTGGCCAACCAGGACGCCGAAATCGCCGAGCTGGAACAGCAGCATCCAGGCTTTGCCCGCTGGCGTGGCCGCAACACCCTGGCGCACAAAAAGCCGGGCTATGTGGCTGTGACCCTGTCACTGAAACCGACCGGTGTGGCACCGGGCGACATCACTGACAAGCAGCTGGACGCCGTCGCCGACCTGGCGGACCGCTACAGCTTCGGTCAACTGCGGACCTCCCACGAGCAGAACATCATTCTGGCGGACGTGGAGCAGAGCCAACTGTTCACCCTGTGGGGCGAGCTGCGTGAAGGCGGCTTCGCCACGCCGAACATTGGCCTTTTGACCGACATCATCTGCTGCCCGGGTGGCGATTTCTGCTCCCTGGCCAACGCCAAGTCGATCCCGATTGCCGAATCGATCCAGCGCCGCTTCGACGACCTGGACTACCTGTTCGACATCGGCGAGCTGGACCTGAACATCTCCGGTTGCATGAACGCCTGTGGTCACCACCACGTCGGCCACATCGGCATCCTGGGCGTGGACAAGAAAGGCGAAGAATTCTACCAAGTGTCCCTGGGCGGCAGCGCCAGCCGCGATGCGAGCCTGGGCAAGATCCTCGGCCCGTCCTTCGCCCAGGAAGCCATGCCCGAGGTGATCGGCAAACTGATCGATGTGTACATCGAACAACGCACCGAAGATGAGCGTTTCATCGACACCTACCAGCGCATCGGCATTGACCTGTTCAAGGAGCGCGTCTATGCAGCGAATCATTAAGAACAACGAAGTCCTCGACGAAACCTGGCACCTGCTGCCCAAGGACGCGAGCTTCGACGGCATCTCCAACTGCGACGACCTGATCGTGCCGTTGGCGCTGTGGCGCGAGCACGGCCACGCCCTCAAGGCCCGCGACGGTGGCCTGGGTGTATGGCTGGACGCCGATGAAGAAGCCGAAGAAATCGGCGCCGACGTGGAACACTTCCAGGTCATCGCGCTGAACTTCCCGGCCTTCACCGACGGTCGCAACTACTCCAACGCCCGCCTGCTGCGTGACCGCTACGGTTACAAGGGCGAGCTGCGGGCGATTGGCGATGTGCTGCGTGACCAGTTGTTCTACCTGCGCCGTTGCGGGTTCGATGCCTTCGCCCTGCGCGCAGACAAAGACCCGTACGAAGCGCTGGAAAGCCTCAAGGACTTCTCGGTGACGTACCAGGCTGCAACGGATGAGCCGCTGCCGCTGTTTCGTCGCCGGTAAGTCTGCGGACATGAAAAAGCCCTGGCATGCCAG